>JADHRK010000102.1 GCA_016777435.1 Flavobacteriales bacterium | reverse complement strand
ATTGCAGGTTTTCGATATTACGGGACGCTTGAATGTTGACCGTGCGATTCGCGGATACGCAGGTGGGCCCATTGTCGTTGAGGCGAGTGGATTGGAGACTGGCCAATACATCGTTCGCTTGACCAACGGAACATTCCAAAAGACGGCGAAGTTGCTGGTGCGATAAGCTCAGATTTATTCGTTTATGAAAAAACCCCGGGCCTTTTGGCTCGGGGTTTTTTGATGGCTAAAATTGAGAAGGTCGGAACGAAGAATGAGCTATGAATCGACTCAAGGACGGTCCAAATGCACCGCGCCAGATTCAATTCGGACCGAGGTGAAGTGCTGGATCCAATCACCGAGATTGATGTAACGTCCAGGTTTTGATACCTCCGGTCCTGGAACTTCAAAGTCGAGGGGCAGGTGCCGGTGACCGAAGATGAAACAATCGATGTGTTCACGGCTCAGGTGTTCTCGACAAAATTGCCAGATCCACTCCTCTTCTCGATCGCCCGCGAGGCGATCCAAATGGCCCTTTCGGGCTCGGCTATTGCGGGAGAGGTATTCGGCCAATGCAATTCCAATGTCCGGGTGCACCCACCGGTAAGCCCATTGCAGAGCGGGATTGGTAAAAACGCCTTTTAGGCGCTTGTAACCGGCGTCTCCGGGTCCGATGCCGTCGCCATGTCCAATCATGCATCGCACGCCGTCATAATCACGGACAATCGGTTCTCGGTGCAACGTTACCCCCAGTTCATCTTCGAAATAACCGAAGGTCCAGAGATCGTGGTTGCCCACATGGTAGTGAACGGGAATGCCGGAATCTACAATGCGGGCGATGGCACCTAACAGTCGCACGCCACCCTTGGGAACCGCACGCTTGTATTCAAACCAAAAATCAAAGACATCGCCCACGAGGTGAATCTCGGTCGCAGGGCCGGCCTTGGCTCGTCCTTTTCCTTCTGCCGCATTCTCCAACCATTCAATGAAGCGCAATTCGCGCGTCCGGCTTTCGCTGGCATTGGGGGCACCAAGGTGCAAATCGGAGGCGAGGTGAACGCGATGCAACTGCGGGATGCGGTTATTGAAGTAACTCGTTGAGTTTCTGCTGCAGTGCCCTTCCACGCAGGTGCGTGGCGGCAATCACGCCGTCTTGGTCGATGAGCACGGCGTGTGGAATGCTCGTTACTCCGTACGCCCGAGATGCGGCATTTTGCCAGCCGTTGAGGTCACTCACGTGATTGGGCCAGAGCAGTCCGTCTTGCTCAATGGCTTGCACCCAACGGTCGGTTTGTTTGTCTAAGGAAACCGAGAATACTTCGAAACCTTTGGACTGGTATTCATTGTACGCATTGACAACATTGGGGTTTTCCCGTCGGCATGGGCCGCACCAAGACGCCCAAAAGTCAAGCAACACTACTTTGCCTTTCAAGTCGCTGAGCTTTCGTTCCACACCTTCGGGATCGTTCATCGCAATTTCAGGGGCGACATCCCCAACACCGTACCGGCTGTTTTTCTGGGCACGTGCGGTGTTAGCGCCATTGCCTTTTTTAACGACACGCTGGTTTTGTTGTTGCGTGATTTGACCTGCGATGGCAGCGGTCAATGCTTGGTGAAACGCACCGCTGGTCATGCGATCTGCGGTTGATTTGAGGACCTTTTGAAAGGTTGCCGTGTTCGTGCTAGGATCGAGGTGCTCCAATGGGCCTAGTTGGGCCAAGGAGCCGTCGTGGCTTTGCAGGAATTCGTTGGCCCATGCATTGATTTCCTGCTTCTTATTCATGGCGCGATCGGAGAGTTTCTGTCGGCTTTCCGCATCGGGTGCTTGTTGCATCATTCCGCTTACCATGCTCAACGTGGTTTGAAGTGGCATCGCTTTGGCGTAATACTCGTGTACTTCGGCGGTTGGAATAGAACCCTTGATTTCGGCATCCACCAAGTAACCTGCTTCCGGCACCGATGCGGTGATGTGAACGCCCATTGTGCTGTCCATGATAACAACCATTGGAATGGTCCGTCCAATCATCAGTTGGTAAAAGTCCATGGGAAGTGATCGCGCGATGTCCATTTCGAACTTGCCGGTCATGTCAGAAGTGCACTCGGCGATGGCCGAAAACCTGCCCTGCTGGCCTTGACGCCCTGGCGTCCATTTCCGCAATTCAATCTCAACACCTTGCCCGTTGGCATTGGTGAATTGGCCTGTGATGCTATTCTTTTTTGCACTTCCACCCGCACAGCCCGCGATGCCAACGATAAGCGCAGCAACAACAAGGCTGCTGACCCAACGCGCAGGCGCCATGATTTTCTCCTGTTCCTTCATGATTCAAATATCTTGAATTTTAATGGCATTTCCTGCAGTCATTTTGTGCAACGCTCAATCGCGGTGCGCAACCATGACTGGAATGCGGCGGTGTCATGCCATTCAGCCTTGATTGCCTCGCATCGGATGTTCATGCCTTGAGTCAATTCAGGCTTGATGCGCATGGCATCTTTTTCCGTGGTGATGATGGCTTGCAGGCGGTCACCTTCTGCGATTCGCCGCCAGCGCTTGTAGTCCTTTTCGGTGAATGCCCGGTGATCCGGAAAACATTCCCTTCGAACCACCTGGAAGCGCTCCGTGAGTCGATCCATGAAGCGTTCCGGGCGTGCGATGCCTGCGACCGCCATGATGCGTTCGCGTCTGTCGGGTGAAAGTGTGGCGTCGCCATTGGGTGCTTCTGCGCCAGAAGGCCAATGCAGCAGCGGTTGGGGCTGCATGCATGAGGCAAACAAAGGACGGTCGGAGTCTTCTGCAATTCCATGGGCAGATGCGGCTTCTTCCAAAGAAGCAGAAGGGTCGAGGCGGGTGATCACAAGTGCATCCGCGTGGTGCATCCGTTCCGGTAAATCCCTCAGGCGTCCAGCGGGCAGCATGGAGTCAGCCGCGATGGGTTGGCTCACATCCAACAACAGCAGCGAGATCGTAGGTTTCAGTCGGCGGTGTTGAAAAGCGTCATCGCATACGACCCATTCCAACTCGGGATGGTCGGCTTTCATCCTTCGAAGGCCTTTCAATCGGTTTTCGCAAACGGCCACCGGCACGTCAGGTAGGTTTTTGCGCAGCAATAGTGGCTCATCGCCGCATTCGATGGCTTCCATTCCGGATGACACCCAGTGAAACCCTTTTGTTTTCCGGCCATATCCGCGGCTCAAGATGCCGATTTTTTTCAGTCCGATGATATTTTGCAAATCGCGAGCGATTCGTTCAGTGGTCGGTGTTTTGCCGGTGCCACCAACGGTCAGGTTTCCGAGGACAATGGTTTTCAAAGCGCCCGGCCGCGAAGGGAGGATGCCCAAATCAAATAAGCCGTGCCGCAGCCGAACGACCGCGCCAAAAGCGAAGGCAAGTCCTCGGAGGATCAGTCGACGAAACATGGCTTAAAAGTACGGGTTGTGGACACGCGCTAATATATTTGATGCATGCAAGATGCAAATAAGTTGACCGTCCGGGATGTGACAACGGCGCTGGAGTCGTGGGCACCGCTCTCTTTGCAAGAATCGTATGACAATTCGGGCCTGCTCGTGGGGAGAAAGTCCGATGCGGTGTCGGCGGTATTGGTTTCCTTGGATTGCACGGAAGCGGTTGTGGAAGAAGCCATTGCGGTAGGGGCAAACATGATTGTTTCCCACCATCCTATTGTTTTCAAGGGATTGAAACGATTCAATGGCAACACGTATGTAGAACGCACAATCATGGCTGCCATTGCCAACGGCATTGCATTGTATGCAATCCACACGAATTTGGATAACGTGTCGGACGGAGTCAACATGAAGTTGGCTGAATTGGTGGGGTGCCTTCCCGGATCGTTGAAGGTGTTGCGGCCTAAGCCCGATGCGCTGATGCAATTGGTGGTATATGTGCCGGAAGACCACGTGGATGCAGTGCGCGATGCCATGTTCGCGGCCGGTGCGGGTGCGATTGGAAATTATGACGAATGCGGCTGGGCAGTGCCGGGCAAAGGCACCTTTCGGCCATTGGAAGGAGCAAACCCATATGCGGGTGAGCAGGGCATGCGGGAAGCCATGGAAGAGCAAAAACTGGAAATGGTGGTCGAACCGTGGAAATTAACCGACGTCCTTGCCGCCATGAAATCGACCCATCCATACGAAGAAGTGGCACATGGTATCTGGCCATTGCAGCAAATTCATGCAGGAGTTGGCAGTGGAATGCTCGGAGAATTGCCTCAACCCATGGACGAAGGAGCATTTTTGGATGCGGTGAAATCTGCGCTGGGCTGTGCGGCCATTCGCCATACGAAATTGTTGGGAAAGCCGATTCTGAAAGTGGCGGTATGCGGCGGTTCTGGGGGGTTTTTGTTGCCCGATGCCTTGCGCGCTGGAGCCGACGTTTTGGTCACTTCAGACTTCAAATACCACGAGTTTTTTGATGCGGATGACCGCATTGTGATTGCCGATGTGGGGCATTATGAAAGCGAATGGCAAACAACTGACCTGATTGTCAACCGCATAAACAAATATTTCCCTAATTTTGCCGTCCATTTGGCTTCGGCCAACCCGAATCCTATCCACTATCGCTGAACGCACCATGGCTAAGAAAAAAACCGCATCTACCGCAGAAGACAAGCTGCGCGCTTTGTACGATTTGCAACTGATTGACTCTCGCATTGACCGCATTCGTGTCGTGCGCGGAGAATTGCCGCTCGAGGTTCAAGACCTGGAAGACGAAATTGCTGGCTTGCGCACGCGCTTGGAGCGTTTGGAAGAGGACCTCGACTTGGTCAACCAACGCATCTCTGCCTATAAGATCCAAATCGAAGACAGCAAGGCGTTGATTGCGAAGTATACAGAACAGCAAAACAATGTGCGAAATAACCGTGAATTCACTTCCTTGAATAAGGAAATCGAATACCAAACATTGGAGATTGAGTTGTGTGAGAAGCGCATTCGTGAGTGCCAAGCGCAAGCAGAGCAGAAAACCGAGATCGTTTCTGGAAGCAAGGAGAAGTTGGAGATGCGCGATGCCGATTTGGAAAGCAAGCAGAAAGAGTTGTCTGAAATCATTTCCGAGACCCAACAGGAGGAGGATGTGCTAGCGGGCTTGAGCGAGAAAATGGCCAAGGGCATCGACGATCGATTGCTCGCGAGCTACCAGCGAATCCGCGGAGCGGCGAAGAATGGATTGGCTGTTGTCCCGATTGAGCGTGAAGCGTCAGCGGGTTCATACATTAAGATTCCACCGCAACGTCAAATTGACATTGCCCAACGCAAACGCATCATCGTAGATGAGCACAGCGGACGAATCTTGGTCGACAAAGAATTGGCGGAAGAGGAAACGTCACGAATGGACACGCAGATTGGAAAGGCGTTGACCAAAGCGAAAAAATAAGCTTGGCTGTTGTTACAAGATAAAAAGAGGTGCCTCACGAGGCGCCTCTTTTTTTTGCAGGTCGAGGTCAAAGGCGAAAGCCGACGGCAGCAACTAACATTCCGTGGGATTGGCCCATGCGTCCGGCATCCAACAATCCGGGGTCGAAGAGGTAGATGTCGCGTTCGAACCAACTGCGGCGGTAGGTCGAAGACGCGTACCACTTTTCAGTTCGGTAACCAAAGCCGAGGCTTGCAGTATAACGTTTGCTGTCTGTCTGTACTTCCGCTGCTGGCAAGTATGGGGACGTTTCGAGGCCAGCTCCGGCTCGCAGTCTCCACAAGCGCTGGATGCGAAATTCAGCCCCAACGCGCGCGCAGTGAGATAGTCCGTAAAGCGCAGCAAGGGTTTCATTTTCGGATTCAAAATCATAAGCGTCAGGTCCCGATAACGCTGTGGGGCGGAGGCTACCTGTGCCGTAATTGACGCGTTCGTAATCCGCTGAAATGACGCCGTATTTCCCCATGATGAAGGCCAATGAAGCCATGGTCCTCGATGGAGTATAAATCACATACTCGAGGCGGTTCAACGGAGAATTGTAGTCATAGGAATCGCCAGACTTTAGATTGCTCCGCATGTTCGTAGAATACTCGTCGGTGAAAGCGATTCGTGTGCGTGTGTGGTAAGCAAGCCCCATGCGCAACCAAGAGGAGAGGGCGTATTGCATGCCAAGTTTTACATTGAGACCACTGCCTTCGACATTGAGCAATTCTTGGAATTGCCAAGAGTTGAGCTGAAGGGTGTCGATTTGGGGTTGCTCGCTGTGGACCGCAGTTTCTTCAAAGGTGGCATTTACAATACCGATGCTGATTCCGAGGCTCATTCGCTCTTGATAATTGGAGCCAAAGGCGATATTGGTTTCATTGAGCTTGCCGCTTCGCTCGATTTGTTTCGATGCATTTACGCCGCCTTCAGGAATGGCAGAAATATAGCCCGTGGGGTTTCCATTGGGGTCGGGATCCAGCAAGTAGGTTTCCCATGCCAGGTTCGATGTGAAGGGTCCGGTGGTATATAAGTCAGAGGGAAGTGAACCTTGGGCTTGTGCGAGGAAAACGTCGAGCAGCGAGTTGTCCAACAATGCATCTTCAATGTTGATTTTTTCATTGAAGTTGGCCCGGCGGGAAACACTAATGGCCAAGGTGCTCACGGGCCAATCAGGATGCACGGAGGGATAACTCAGGGCGATGCCCAAGTTGGTTGTTGATCCGCTGATTTGGTTGGCGTTCCCAAATTGACCCGAAACGTTCAGTCGGGTTTTTTGGGAAGCGAACCCGGTGGTGAGGCTTGCATCGCCTCGGCGATACAATCCAAGTCCTGCGGGATTGCCCGTCAAGCAGGCCAAGTCTGCTCCAAGTGCGCCAAAAGCACCACCCATGCCCATTGTGCGAGCGGAGCCCAAGGATTCTGTAAAGCTGTACCGGAAAATATCGACCTCATTCTGTCCGAGGAGGCAGGATGTCCACGTGCTGATGAGTCCAAGGAGCAGCAGTCGCAATCCCATTTTCATTTTCCTCCGCCGCGGCTAGAACGTGAGCTGCCAGTGGAAGAACCTCGAGGGGAGCTTCCCGATGA
>JADHRK010000101.1 GCA_016777435.1 Flavobacteriales bacterium | reverse complement strand
TAAAGGATCCAAGAGTGATTTGATCTTCTCCCGAGGTTCCCGCACCTTCCAGGAGCAGATAAGTCGTAGGAGGAATCTCAATTACTGTTTCGACATATCCTTCAAAAGGATTCATGGTGCTTCCGTTGTTGTTGTACAAGTAGGCGCCATCCTCGGTGAACTGATATTGGTCGTCGGTTTGCCATTCCGTGTGCCCATCAGCAGCAGACGTGTACCACTCTGTTGAGTACGGCGCAGGCCCTACTGAAATCGCACCGGATTCATTCGATAACTTCCAAGTCTTCTGACTGTCACAACCTGTTAGCAATGCCTTGGTTCCTTCACAAGGCAGCTCCAAGGTTTGGTCAATTGAGACGGTTGCAGAGGCAGAGCCCATGCCACCCGCGGTGTGCACGGAATACGACAGCGTATACTCTCCTTCTACAGGATAATATGTCGTGTCGCTGGTTTTATCAGAAGTCTGACCATTTCCGAAATCCCACAGGTGCAAAAACGCGCCTTCTACCGGCGCAGCATTGACCGCTACGCGATTGGAATCGATGCCTACCACTTGGCCTGTGGAATCGATTGCATCAATGAAATCCCAGGAAATGCTGGCAACCGGACCACCCGGAAGATCAATTCCTTCCTCTGTGTAGGGCTTGCAGCCTTGGACCACCAGCAGGAATGCCAATCCGCCAAAAATGGCTGTGTTCAATGTCTTCTTCATATCAGTATCCATTGTTTTGTGTGATGTTGCCTCCTGACAACGTAATCTCTACCTCTGGAATAGGAAATACTTCATTGACGCCAGCGGTAAAACCCTGGTCTGCCAAAACTTGTGCTGCACGGCCTTGGCGAACCAAGTCGAAAAAGCGATGTCCTTCTAACCCCAACTCAACCCTGCGCTCGTGGTAAATGGCTTCCAGCAAATCAACACCCGTGACGTCATCGCCTAACGCCGGAAGCGCATTGGGATCCGTCCCGGAAGCGCGTGCACGCCCGCGAACAAAGTTGACGAACGTTCGTGCAGTAGCTTCATCGCCCAAATGGTACTGTGCCTCCGCATGAAAAAGCAAGACATCGGCATAACGAATGACCCGGTCGTTGGAATATCCATTGGGATTAGGGTCACCGAAAGGCGCCTCATCCGAGGCATTGATGAAGAACTTTTTGGTGTAGTATTCATACGGCATTCCTGTTGACTCCAACGTGAATTCACCGCGATCTCCCATTTGATCCCCTAGTTGAAAAACGCTCGCACCGAGCCGGGGATCGCCACTTTCAAATTCATCGACAAAATTTTGCTCAGGAATATTGAAACCATACCCCCCGAATTGACCACGGGCGCGAGTGAAGACATTGGTAAAAGTGCCTTCCAATTGATTTCCCCAATTGCCACCTGAAGCGTTCATGTATTGGATCTCCCAAATAGAGCCCGGACCATTTTCTCCTGCTTCTGTAAAGATGTTGTTGTAATCACCTTCGAGGAAATACTCCCCAGAACCCACAATGTCGTAAGTCAAATCACGGCATGGTGCCCATTCGGATTGGTAAGCATGTGCTTTGGCCAGGAGCGCTGTTGCTGCTCCCCGCGTAGCACGACCAATTTCTGAAACAGAAATCCCGCTGCGCAATGGCAAATTTTGACGAGCAAACTCCAAGTCCGTCTCGATTTGCGCCCAAACCTCCGATGCTGGATTGCGCGATTGTTGGTATTCACTCGGAGCAAGGTTTGCCAAAATCAGCGGAACATCTCCGTACATCGTGACGAGGTTAAAGTACCAGAATGCTCGAATAAAAGCCGCTTCACCGAGGAAGCGATTCTTATCTGTTTCATCCATTTCAACCCCCGGAATGCGATCCAAAGCGAGGTTGCAATACGCGATGCCGCGGTAAGCCACTTGCCATTCCGCAAGAATCAACTTACTGGAAGACAAGCCCTGGAAATTTTCGAACAAGAACAGTTCCGGCTCATCACCGTCACCAGACCCTCCTTTGTGGGAATCATCTGAAACGATGTCGCCGAAATACCATCGGAAGTGAGGCGCCAATTGGCCGCTTCCCTGGATATTCGTCACTTCTTGTTGCAGGTTGTTGTAACATGCAATGGTGGCCGATTCTGCATCCGCTGCATTTAAGAAAAAATTCGCTTCCGTTGAACCGACCAAGGGCTTTACGTCCAAAAATTCAGATTTGCATGCCACCAGTGTGCTGGCAAAAAACCCAATGAATAATGCTGTTTTGAGATTCATGATTTCTTGGATTAAAAGTTAACATTGACTCCGGCCATGAAAGTTCGAGCGGAAGGATAAAATCCGCGATCGATTCCAATCTCCAATGTGCCACGGGAACCAATTTCGGGATCGAGTCCCGAATAATTTGTAAAGGTGAAGAGGTTCGACGCCGCAACATAGACACGACACTTTCCGATGCTCAAGCGTTGCATGATGCTCTCAGGCAATGTGTATCCCAACTGCACATTTTTGATGCGCATGAAGGATCCATCCTCCACGAAACGATCCGAAATTCGGTTGTTTTGATTGGGGTCGGAATGGGAGATGCGCGGATACACGTTGGTAGAACCCTCACCGGTCCAGCGCTCAAGGGCAGACACAGGGAGGTTTGTTGTGTTCAAATCATAGCGGAACACCCCATTGAGGAGATCGTTGCCATGCGCTCCCTGCAAGAACAAAGAAAAATCAAATGATTTGTAATTGGCCTCAAAATTGAATCCATACGTAAAGTCCGGATGTGGATTGCCAATCATGACTTTGTCTTCTCCGTCTACGACGCCGTCTCCGTTTTGATCCACAAAAATGACATCACCCGCTTGAGCTTCAGGCAATGCCGTATTGGCTTCCGCCTCTTCATCTGTTTGGAAAATACCCGCTGTTTCGTACCCGTAGAAGTAGGCAATGGGTTGACCGATTTCGGTGTAAGCAACCAAATCACCAATGCCAAATACTGAACCCGTTGAAATGGGCTGACCTCCTTCTCCCAGTCCTGTCACTTCGTTGCGGATGAAACTGATGTTTCCTCCAACAGCGTATTCCACCGCGCCGACTTGGTTGCGATGATTGACCATGAATTCAACGCCTGTATTTTTGGCAGATGCAACGTTCGTGGCTGAAGGCAAATAGCCGACAACGCCTGGAAGTGGCACCACCGCTAGCATGTCATTTGTGCTCTTCACAAAGTAATCGAGAACGATGTTCAGCTTTCCTTTGTACAAATCCGCATCGATTCCAATGTTGGTCTGCTCAACCGTTTCCCACTTCAAATCTGGATTGGATGTGTTGATCGGACCGGCTCCATTGACCTGGACTTGATCCCCGCCAAAGGTGTAGTTCAAGCCATTATAAACAAGGCTCGTGTAATCATAATTACCAATGCCATCAGCGTTTCCATTCTGGCCCCAGCTCGCGCGGAGTTTTAAGAAATCAATCCAGTCCTTTTCGGCAACCCAAGGCAGTTCCGTCATGTTCCATGCCGCTGAAAACGATGGGAAAATCCCGTATCGGTTGTTCACTCCAAAACGGGATGAGCCGTCTCGGCGAATGGTTCCAGCCAAGGATATGGCATCGCCTAGACCATAGTCGATACGCATGAATTGACCGATGAATGCAGACTCAGATATCCCGCCGTTGGCACTCGGTGCCTGTTCAGCTGCATTCAAACTATTGTTCAAGTAGGCATACTGAACATCATTCGTAGCCAAACTGTCACGCGATCCGTAAAAACTTGTGTTGCGGTTTTTTAAGGACGAGTAACCCGCTACAATTTTCAATTCATCACCATTGGACAATTCTTGGTCATAGGTCACAATGTTTTCCCATTGCCAGTTGCTCCATTTGTTCTCACCCAAAATCAACGAATTGACCGGACGGAACTCATAGGCCGGACGATCCGGATCGTTCGGTCCAATTCCCAAATCATACGTTGGATTGAATATGCGCTGGGATCCCAGTGATAAATCCACTGACATCGTAGAGCGGAAGGTCAGGTTTGACAGAAGGTCAAATTCAGCAAAAGACGAACCGACGAAACGGTTGGTCGTCCAAAAATCGTTATTCAATGCGATCTGATTCGCTGGATTGGCGATGTCAGAATCGATGAAGTTCGAGTAGGCAAAAGATCCGTCCTCTCGCGTGGCTTGCGTGATGGGATCCATATTGAGGGCGCGGCCTACAGGCGTGGCGAACTCATTGTTTTCTGCCAATGCAGAGCGATTGAGGTGGGTGAAATTGACATTTTGGCCCAAGCGAAAACGCTCACCACCATCTTGCCGTGTATTAACACGGAACGTGTAACGCTCAAAGTTTCCTTTGTCACCACCGACAATTCCGTCTTGGGTGAAGTAGCTTCCCCCTATCGCTGTGGATGAAGACTCTGTACCCTTCGTAAAGCTGAACGAGTGGTTCATCATCGCCGCTCGTTCAAAAATCTCATCTTGCCAATCAAAAGTCTCAAGCGCTGAAGGGTCGGCAAGTGCTGCCAATGGTGTGAGACCTGCCGCCGAGCGACTTTCATTCATGAGAATCGCATACTCTTCAGCATTGAGAAGCGCCATGTATTTCCAAGGCTCCTGCACACCGTAGTAACTCTCGTATGTAACCTGTGGCTTCTGGTTCTTAGATCCGGATTTGGTCGTAATCAAGACGACACCATTTCCTCCACGTGCCCCATAAATCGCTGCCGAAGCGGCATCCTTGAGGATGGAGATGGATGCGATATCCGCAGGGTTTAAATAATCGATGCCACCGCTGGGGATTCCATCAATGACATACAACGGTTCAGCGTTGTTCAATGAACCCGTACCCCGAATTCGGATGGACTGGGTAGAACCGGGCTGACCCGAGTTCTGAGTGACCTGCACACCTGCGGCGCGGCCCTGCAATGCCTGTTCTGTTCGCAGCACAGGCATGGATGTGATTTCCTTTGAATCAATGGTGCCTACTGCACCTGAAATCTTGCTTCGCTTCTGATTTCCATAGCCGACGACAATGACTTCCTCCAAGCCGGCGACATCTGCCGATAGTGAAGCGTTAATTTCTGCCTTCGCTCCGACAGCAAAAGATTGGGGCGTGTAACCGATAAAGGAAAAGATCAGCGTGGCCTCCTCCCCTGCGACAGTCAACACATACCGACCATCAAGGTCAGTGAAGGTCGCATTTTGCGTACCCTTTTCAACAACCGTCACCCCGGGCAACGCTTGTCCATCTTCAGCTGCAGTCACCGTTCCGGTAACTGCCTTCCCCTGGGAAAAGGCAGTTACCGGAACGGTGGCCAAGAAACTGAATGCTAAAAGCAAGTTTTTCATTCAAAGTAATTTTTCAAAAGGACATAAATCCTTCACTCGTCTCAGTTGACTTTCAATATTTTCTGTGTCAAGCCGAATCCTTCTGCTTGCGCTTGAACGAAGTATACACCCGCAGCTTGTCCAGAGATATCCATTGCGTATACATTTTCGTTTGCAGGTACTTGGAAGCTCGCTACAAGAGCGCCAGTGAACGAAACGATTGTAATTTGCTTTGGAGATTGGACACCGGCAAAACGCAACTCTACATTTCCTCTAGTGACCGATGGAATCAATTGAAAATCAAAACCCAACGCCTCAGCAATACCTGATGAACCTTCACAAGCAGCACAAGAGTTGAAACAGAAAGCTTCAGTAGTGACGGACTCCTCTGTTTCAATCGTCAGCAGTCGGTTGGTGAACTCGCCCGTCGTCAAGGTGCATTCTGTATAGTTTTCAGCATCAAACTGCTCGTCTACTCCACTATTTACAAACTTGTACTCGTGACCTCCAGGGGCCAATACCGTTGAATACTCATAAATGCCATCTCCATCGTCATCGGTCATCAATTCACCTGGAAACGACCAGCCATTGACTGAACTACCGAAAATAGTAACGTCGCTGATCACAACTTGATCTGACATGTCCACACGGAATGTCACGGGAATCTCGGAAGACGTCTCGCAAGAGCCATCGGTTGTACACTGACCGAAACACGTGCTGACCGTTGTGTTTTGCGTCAATGGATCCAAGAATCGATCATTGAAGTTGTCGGGGTCTCCGCAAGGAAGACCTGTCAAATTCTCCTTGCATGAAAAATCTCCACAAGCTCCATTCGTGAACGTATAAAAGCTCGAAAAGTCTGCATTGAATGTGAACGTAGCACTATAAATACCGTCGCCGTCAGCGTCAAGCATCTCGTTGTCTCCAGGGTTTCCAAAGTTGCCTCCTCCAGCGATGTAAACACCTTCTGGTGAAACTTCTTCGTTGGCCATATTCACGTTGAACGTTACGGTATAAGTGGAATCTCCGCCGCCTGTGGACTCACATGCCGAGCAAGAGTTGAAGCAAAACGCGTCGGTTGCAAAAGAATCATTCTCCACCGTGATCAAACGGTTCGTGAAATCCCCACTGGTCAAGGTGCACTCAACATACGTTGAATCGAAGGCCTCATTGCCGCCTTCGCCGTTTTGGAACAAGTACTCGTAAGAGCCTGTTTCGAGCGTTTGGGTCGTTTCGTAAACGTTATCGCCGTCATCGTCGTTCATGGCAATCGCACCCCATCCGTCGTAGGCTGCGTGCAAGAAAACACCTCCCGTAACGATTTGCTCCGTCATGTCCACTCGGAACGTAACGTCCGCTGCACTCACTGATGCGCAAGACCCATCCGATGTGCACTGTGCGAAGCACGTCGAAATAGTGGCTCCTTCAGCGGTCACTTCATCCAAAAAACGATCGCTCCATGTACCGTAGGCACAATCTTGTCCAACGATGTTTTCCTTGCACGACCAATCGCCACAGTTACCATTGGTGAATGTGTACGCACCTGAATAGCCAAGGGGCATGGCCATGGTAATCGTCCACACGCCGTCTCCGTCGTCATCGGTCATGGCGTTTTCGCCTGGCGTCCCGAAGTAATCGCCACCTGCGAGGAAGACACCATCGGGTGAGACTTCTTCGTTGGCCATATTAACATTCCAAGTCACAGGTGCTACCTGTGCATTCAAAGCGAAAGCTAAAGTG
>JADHRK010000100.1 GCA_016777435.1 Flavobacteriales bacterium | reverse complement strand
TGCTGTTTTTTGATGGGAGAGGCGGGCCACCCGCGCGTGGAGGCGGAAATACTCATCGCTTCTATGCCTCGTTGGGGTCAGACGTCGAAAACACCGAGATTCAAACAACGATTCAGGGCCAGACGATCAGCTCCAATTTTGGCATCCCCAAATCTGCGGGCTTCAACTTGGAATTGCTTCTGACCGCCGGTTTGCAGAGTCGCCTCTTTGAGGATGCCCAGACTGAATTGTCCAGCACACAGTCGGATTTGATGCAGGAGCTGGGGCAATTGAGTTATGAGCATTATGCGAAACTAAAAGCGCATGAGCAATTCATGCCTTACCTATCGACCTGGGGAACGCTGAAGTATTACGGTGAAACAAACATTGGGAGCCGTCCAACGAGTCGGGCCAAAAAAGGGGAACTGACGTTTGGCGATTTGCGGGCCATCCCATTTGTGGGGTCATGGACCCAGTTGAAACAAAATGTTCCAGGATTTTTCGGGCTTGGTCAGGCTTTGGCTCATTTGGATTCACTCGGGCGATTGGGCGAAGCGTCTGATTTGTATGCGCAAAACTCCTTTTTCAAGGCTTTGGTGGAGAATAGCATGCAGAGCATGGTCAAGAGCGACTTCAGGCTTACGGCACCCCTGGAGCACGAAGCACAATTTGGAGGAATCTGGCAGTTGATCCATGAGGAATACAAACGCACAAAGCACTATTTGCTCCAAATTACAGGGCAATCTGAATTGATGGAGCGGAACCCACATATTCGAGAAAGCATCGCACTGCGTGATGGCATCATTCGTCCTTTGTTGGTCATTCAACATTTCGCCTTGGGAGAGATTGAAAGGGGACAAAGCAATGGCGGTTGGGACCAAGACGTGTTGAAACGATTGGTGATTCGATCGATGTTTGGCATCATTAACGCGAGCCGCAACGCAGTCTAGTGCTAAAATGTCCGTAGCGGAAGTGATGGCATAAAAAAGGCGGGCCAAATGGCCCGCCTTCTTTTGTTCGTATCCGTGTGGTTAACGGAGGCCTTTGACCAAGTCCATTTCGTTGATCAAATTGTCGGCACCAGCAAACTTGTCCAAGATCCAGAGGACATAACGAATGTCCACAGAGATGGTGCGTTGCAATTCATCTTCAAAAGCGATGTCTCCACTCATGGCCTCCCAGTTGCCGTCAAAAGCGCAGCCGATGAGGTCGCCATTGGCATCCATGACGGGCGAACCTGAGTTGCCACCCGTGATGTCCGTGCCGTGGATGAAGCATACGACTAATTCGCCAGACGCATCCGCATACGGACCAAAGTCACGGCTGCGAATCAAGTCATCCAAGGCATCGGGGACGACGAATTCAGGGTTTGTGTTGTCCTTTTTCTCCAAAACGCCGTTTGCAGTGGTGATAAAGTCATAGTTGACTGCATCAGCCGCCTTGTAAGGCGCTACAGCACCGTAGGTGAGACGCATGGTGCTATTGGCGTCCGGTGCAATGGCACGATCAGCGTCCATTTCACGAAGCCCCTTCACAAAGAGGCGGTAGCCGCGGTTGAACTTCGATTCAGCGGGATTGGCCATTCCTGCGAAATACGTCTGGATTGCACTGTTGCCAACAATGATGGCCAAATCCTTGTCCATCACCTTCTGGGACGGATTGGCAATGAAATTCGCGCATCGATCTGCATCAACCAAAAAGCTCTTCGCGTACATTTTGTCCGCATAGCGACCGAAATCACCCTTGTATTTGTCCGCAACCGTTGCGAAGAAGGAGGGGTGGTACGCAGGGTCGATATCATCGCGAAATTTGGTCATTAAATTGACGAACAAATCTCGGTCAGTGGCTTGATCGTATTCACGGAAATGTCCCTGGATGTAATCGGTCATCGCGGCCTGCGTCCCGGCAACTTCCTCAGGGTCTTCACTGAACAGGCCGGCGGCCATTCGGTAAAAACGGAATGCAAATAATGAAATGTCGCAGCCGATGAGCCCGGCCTCGAGGGCATAGACTTTTCCGCGCACGGAGGCATCGGTTTCATCGTAATAGGTGCTGATCATATCGAGCGTCCATTCGTACTCTTTCGCTCGTTCCGGGGTCTCCGTCATCCACGTTCGAAAACGGCTTTCAAGCTGCTGTTTTTTGGTTTGAACATCCAATCGCTTAAGTCCTTTGGATTGGCCAATGTAGTACTTCCAATAATTAGCGGTTTGTGCGTATTTCGCCGCGTATTGAATCCGAACGGCCGGATCGGCATCCATGTGCTTCTTCATGGTTTTGAGCTTCACGTCACGAACTTCCACCACCGATGGATTATAAAGATCCAACGCTTGTTCGATGCCCCAGCTGCTCAGAAACCGATCGGTGCTTCCGGGGTAGCCCATGACCATGGTGAAGTCGTCTTCCGAGACGCCATCCATGGAAATTCGCAGGTGGCGCTTCGGCTGGAATGGAACATTGGATTCGCTGTAATCGGCTGGCTCATTTTCTTCATTCGCATAAATCCGCAGCATGGAGAAGTCTCCGGTGTGCCTCGGCCACATCCAGTTGTCTGTGTCACCTCCGTATTTCCCAACGCTTTCGGGTGGAGCAGCCACGAGGCGAATGTCCCGGTATGTTTTGTACTCAAACATGTAGAATTCGTTGCCGTAATAAAAACTCTTCAAATCGAGTTCTTTATTGCCTTCAGGATTCATTTCGGCCATCAGTGCTTTGCGTGCTTCTCCGATGGCGGCATCGCGCTCATCTTCGGTCATTTCGTTGGTGACATCAGCGAGCATTCGCTCAGTAACATCGTCAATGCGCACCAAAAAGCTGATGACAAAATTGTCAATGTTCATTTCCTGGTCGAATGCCTTGGCAAAGAATCCGTCTGTTAAATAATCATTTTCGGTTGAACTGAATCCTTGGATTGCATCATATGCGCAGTGGTGATTCGTCAAAACTAACCCCTGAGAAGAAATGACCTCGCCTGTGCAGGAGCCGCCATTGAGTCGGACAATTGCATCCTTCAAAGAGGCATTGTTGATGTCGTAAATTTCTTCTGCTGTGAGGTTCAATCCCATGCCTTGCATTTCAGCCATGGTGATTCGATTGAGCATGTTGACGATCCACATGCCTTCATCGGCTTGTGTTTTCAATCCTGGAAGCATCATGCCAACAGCTAGGAGTATGAGTGTGATTTTTTTCATGTTATCGATTTGGTTTCATTCAATTGCAGCCCAGTTGGTTTCGTCTAAAACGGTTTGAAGGGCGGTGTAGAGGTTGTTCAGGTTGGGTCCTCCATAGCGTACTTTCACCCGCTTGCCATTGACTTCGGTAATGGTTGCAGGCAGATCAGTAACACGCGGATTGTCATATTCACTTTGCAGTGATGCATAATTAGCGGCTTCGGCAGCAGCGTGAATAGCTGTTGCGTATTGTGCGGCTTGTCCTGGAGAAAGTTGTCCGGAATAATGACCGAGTTCTAATGACGCGAGCGGGCCATCAGTAAATGGTCGAATCAAATGGAGCGTCAATGAGTTGTCTTCGTTCCAATTGAATTTGAAAGCAGGGCATCGGCCAAAGCACGCTGTTTTTTCAAAGCAAATGGGTGCGTGAATGACTTCTGTCTTCATTTGACTTTTGCCATTGCCCGCCATTGCGATGTCCAAAGACTTTTGCATACGATAGCTGACACAACTGGTCGAGTTGATCAGCACCAAAAACAGCAGTACAATGGGAGTCAACTTCATTTCTTTCTGCCTTTCTTGGCTTCCTTGATGTCCTTGGTTTTGGCCAATTGTTCTTTTTGCATTTGCTCGAGACGCTCTTGGAATCCAGACTTCTTCTTGGGCTTGGCCTTGTTTTCCTCAATCTTCGCTCTAATTTTATCTTCATCGATCAGGAATGCCTTGATGGCCAGCATTTGGCCCATGCTGATGATGTTCGCGGCGAGATAATAAAGGCTCAAACCAGACGCGAATCGATTGAAGAAGAAGAGCATCATGAAAGGAAACATCTGCTGGATGACCTTCATGTTTGGCATGCCCGGTTGTTGCGGTTGTGGCGGTTGGTTCGCCATCGTCATGCGCATATAGAAGAATGTGGAGGCCGCCATGAGTATGGTGAATCCGCTTACGTGAGCACCGTAAAAGGGTATGCTAAAGGGGAGATCCAATATGCTGTCAAAGGCTCCAAGGTCATCGGCCCACAGAAAGGATTGTCCTCGCATGTCAATGTTGGCTGGAAAGAACCGGAACATCGCATAGAGAATGGGCATTTGCAGCAATCCAGGCAGACAACCTGCCAGTGGATTGACGCCTGTTTGGCGGTAAAGTGCCATGGTGGCTTGTTGTTTGCCCATCGCATCATCTCCATGCTTCTCGGTAAGTGCATCAATTTCAGGTCGGAGCACGCGCATTTTGGCGGAGGACATGAAGTTTTTCCACGTAATCGGGCTCAGGGCCAATTTGATGATCAAGGTGATGATCAGGATAATGATTCCAGCGGAAACGAAATACTGGCTCAAGAGCTGGTAGAGCGGCAGGATAGCATTTCGATTGACCCATCCAAAAATCCACCATCCGTAATCGATGATGCGATCAACTTCCGTCCAACCCGTGGCAACCAAGGCATCCTGTTCATTGGGGCCGAAATAAAAATTCAACGTTGCGCCTGATTGCCCGCCCAATTCGGTGGCTTCAAAAGGCAAAAGGGCGGCAAAATGCATCGTAACCGTAGAATCTTCTTCGGGCACGGTTGTCGTAAGCTTTGAGCCTGTTAAGAACCCTTCAGGCGTCGAGACGATGGCCGAAAAGAAGTTTTGTTTGAACGCAATCCATTCGAGTGAGGTTTCGGCTTCAAATTCATCTGCACGACCGTCACTGAGGTAATATCGACCTTGGTCATTTTCCTTGTAATAGATGCTGCTGTGCTGCCGTTCCCATTCCAGTCCTTTTTCGTTCGTCACACCTTGTGCGTTCCACGCAAGGGCAAATTCGTCCCCGAGGTCGTATCCAAAGCCTTCGAAGCTTAAGTCAGAATCCAAGCGATTGCCAATAAGGGTATGTTGCCAACGGATGGATTTGCCAGCGCCGTTGGATGAAACCAGCACCAAAGCGTCGTTTGTTTGCCTCTCCACTTCGAAGTGGAATTCGCTTAGTGAGAGCGGACGATTGACTTCGTTAAAATCGAATAGTACGCTTACTTCGCTCTGGTCGGGCTCCCACAAGGTTACGAACTCTTCAGTTCCGTATCGGTTGAATTTTGGAAGCAGAGCAACGTAGGGTGTTCCCCCTCGGCTTGTGAATTGAACGGTTAGATCCTCATTGCCCAATTCGAAAGTTTGGTCTTGGCCTACTGCAGCCATAGCCAACGAACCGAAACGCTGTTCCAACTTGGGATCCATTGCCGCGGTGTCTGCCGCTGACGTGGCCGAGGCCTCTTCTTGACGCAGCGTGGCTTGAAATGCTTCCTCTTCCACCAGCAGCAAGCTGTCTTTTCGTGCTTCTTCGACCAGCCGTTCTTGTTCAGCAATAGCCGCGTTGCGTTCTTCCTCGGAAGGGGTGGAATACCAGATGTACCCGACATACAGGACCACCATCAAGATGATTCCGGTGATTTGATTTTTATCCATAAGCGAGGGTGAAGATAAGGGGATTCAAATGGAAGTGAGATGGATTGTGGATGGAGTGTTTACCATTGTTCATGCCCGGGTGCAAGCCACAGACCGTGATGCTTCATGTAGGATTCCACGACGTCTCGAACGCAGCCTTTTCCGCCACCCTTGGGGCTGACATAGTCACAAGCTTCAATCACTTCTGTTGCTGCGTCTGACGGGCAGCAGGAGAGACCGACGTTTCGGAGGACGGGCAAATCAGGCAAGTCGTCTCCCATGTAGGCTACTTCTTCCATCGAAAGGCTCATTCGCTCGCAAATGCCATTCAGCACTTCCATTTTGCTGTGGCTTCCCATGTGCACCTCCTCAACTCCGAGGTACCGCATTCGCGTACCGACACTTTCCTCTTTTCCGCCGCTGATGAGTGCGATGTCAATGTTTTGTTTTCGTGCCCATTGCACGGCGAAACCATCCCTCGCATTGGCCGATCGGAGCATGTGTCCTTCGGTGGTGATGATGATTTCTCCATCAGTGAATACCCCATCGTAATCAAAGGCGAGCAATTTGATGGGTTGGAGTTGTTCCGGGGAGAGGGTCATGGCTTTGGTTGCTTGGGATCGATATGGAAAGATTGAATGCTTGCGCTTAGCGCCCGATAGACAGGCTGAAATTCGGGGTGCAGATCCAGCAATAGTTGATGTGCATCGAGCACTGATTCATCGTTGCGCATGGCGGGACCTGTCTGATTTTTTTTGGAGGTTCCAGCAATCCCTTGCTCTACCACCCGCGCCGCAATGGGCTGAAACAAGTCCCACGAAAGCGAGGCGCGCTGACAGAGTTCTTGTGCAATGGCGAAACAATGGTTTGTAAAATTGGCCGCGAATACAGCCGTTAAGTGAGCCGTTTGGCGCTCCGTTTCGTTGAGCTCGTGTATCTCCGATGCAATGAGCTGACCAAAGCGGAGCATTTTATCGCGCACGTCAAGGCTGCACGAAAGAGCCATGGGATAGTCTTTTCTGGATTCATCCACCTCGGAAATGATGCTTTGAATGGGCCACAAAACGCCTCCCGGTCGACTCGGGTTGGGAAGGCATCCGCTGAAGTGGATCGCCAATGGACCTTCGGGCAACCTGCGGATGGTTTCAAGAACGGCATCATCTGACACGGCGACCAAGATGGCGTCAACATGCCTTGGGATTTGAGCTACATCAGATAACAGCAGCGCATTTTCATCCGCGAAACCAGCGGGTAAAATGGCGGAGCGATTGCAGAATGCAAGGATTTGAATTCCTCGCTTTTGCCATGCCGTTCCGAGTGCCTTTGCGACATTGCCTTTTCCAATCAATGCGACGGTTCGAATGCCATCCATTCCTTCTTAGATTGGGCGTTTTGGATTGGTTTTCTCATCCCTTGTCCATCGCGCATAGACGGCCATGCCAGATCCGATGGCCATCAAAATACAGCCCAACCATAG
>JADHRK010000099.1 GCA_016777435.1 Flavobacteriales bacterium | reverse complement strand
CGTGGCGACGTTGTAGCGACGGCCTTCGATGACTTCTGATTCCCAGCGAGGATCCGGCATGTCAATTTGTTCGCTCCAAAACCCCGTCATTTCAGGAACATTGTATTCCCGAACGTCGAGGTTGTTGGCTCGGTTGTAAATCTTGAAAGAAGCCAAAAGGGGCTCACCCACAAAAACGTTTCGCTTCGAGAGGTCAATAACGCACGCTAATTCCCCTAAGCCTGTTTGTTTTTTTTGCTTGGTCGAACGAGGCAATACTTTGATTTTAAATGCATTGCTCCTAAGCTTTTGGGTGCTCCCATCGACGGTGTAGCTGGGAACATTGATGTCTTTGTTGGATTGTACCTGGTAGGTATACGTGTATTTGATTTCTGAACTGCTGACGCCGTTAACCCACGAGTTATTCTGCGATGTACTCGGTCCACCCAATAGCTTTAGCCCATTGATTTGAGGGGCAGACGCATTCAGTCGAATGTTCTTCATGGAGAGACTGAGCTGCACGGTCTCTCCATTGCGCACCGGGTTTTTATTGATGGTCACACTGAACGATTCCTGACCTTGAGCCAAGACAATGGCGCAAAGCATGAATGCAATGCTCAAAGCGATGGGGCGTATGGTTAACAGGTTGCGCATGCTTACCAGTCTTTTTCAATTTTCACTTTTTGTCCTTTGCCTTTTGCCTTTCGCAATTTGGCCTGGATTTCTTCTTCAGACCTTTCCAGACTCTCTAATATTTTCTCCATGTCTTCCTTGGATATCTGTCCTTCCACCTGCTGAGGCTGGTCCTGCTGGTCCCGCTGGTCCTGCTGGTCCTGTTGGTCTTGCTCGTCTTGCTGCTCCTGCTGGTCTTGCTCGTCTTGCTGCTCCTGCTGGTCTTGCTCGTCTTGCTCGTCTTGCTGGTCTTGCTGGTCTTGCTTGTCTTGTTGGTCTTGTTGGTCTTGCTTGTCTTGTTGGTCTTGTTGGTCTTGCTGGTCTTGCTGGTCTTGCTGGTCTTGCTCGTCTTGCTGGTCCTGTTGGTCTTGCTTCATGCGAATTGCTTGAGCCAAATTGAATCGGGCCGCGTCATGCCCGGGACTCACGCGCAAAGCGGACTTGTAGCCTTCAATCGCACCATCCAAGTCCTGTTCGAGCATGAGGCTATTGGCCGTGTTGTACCAAGCATCAGCAACAAGTGATTCATCCTCTGTTTTGGAAATCGCGCGCTGGAAGGCTTGGCGGGCTTCCGTCAATCCTTCTTGATTTTCCAGCATCGACCGACCCCGGTTGTACGCAGCGATTGGAGCGAGTTCAGAATGCACTTCTCCCAAGGCAAAGAGGCTGTCTGCGCCTTTCTCGCCATTTTGAAATTGTTGAATCCCTTCAATGATCGAGGCTTTTGCGAACGAATCATCATTCTGTCCAACCATCACGGTGTGACAGAACAACCAGGTGCACAAGGCCAATCCGACTTGGATATTTTTCATTCTTTTCATGGAGTGGGCGTATGGCGTCGGTGCAAAAAGTCGGAACTCATCAGCCCCTCGAGGAGGAGCATCGCGACGGCAAAGATGAAGAACCAATGAAAGTGATGCGTATAATCGGTATAGGACATGGTAGCGACTTCTGCGTGTTCCATGCCATTCATGGCTTGCAGAATAGGGGAAATGTTGACCAACCCACCAGCGGCTTGAATGTAACTTCCATTGCCGGCGCGAGCGGTCTCGATGAGTGTTGCCTCGTCGAGGGTCGTAACGATGGGGTTGCCGTCGGCGTCATTTTTGAATCCCGACGGACGGCCGTAGCGGTCGTAGAGTGGGATGGGGGCTCCCGATGCGCTCCCCATGCCGATGGTGTGCACTTCAATTCCAGCTTCTGCAGCCGTTGTCGCTGCCTTGACTGCGTCGTCCTCATGGCTTTCCCCATCCGTAAATAGTACAATCATCTTGGAGGCAGGAGACAACTCCGAAAATCCAGATGAACAGACTTCTATGGCCCTACCAACCGCTGTGCCTTGCACTGGGATTGCTCCTGTATTGACGCCCTGAAGAAACAGCTTAGCAGCACCATAATCGGTTGTTATCGGGCATTGCACAAAAGCATCGCCACCAAAAATCACCAAGCCTATTCGGTCTCCATCCAGTTGGTCAATCAAACGTTCAATGCTCCGTTTGGCCACTGCAAGGCGACTAGCTCCGAGGTCTTCCGCTTCCATGCTCTTGGAAACGTCTAAGGCAACCATGACATCGACGCCTTCGCTCTTCACTTCTTTTAATCTCGCACCAACTTTGATGTCTAAGATTCCAATGAGCACGGCAGCAAATGCAAGGCGCCAGACGAAAAACTTCCATCCGTGCAGCTGTGGCCGCCAATGGGGCAAGATAGTTGGCCAGAGTTGCTCATCGGCGAGCATGCGCGCCAGGCGCTGCTTGCGGTTCAGGCTCCAAACAAAAACGCCAACAACGACGGGCACCAGAAGTAAAATTGGCCACCAATCCGAATGTTCAATTTGTACATTCGGAGCCACTTGACGCACGCTGTACCAACAGGATAAAATGGCAATCCAGAAGATGACTTCAGCCAAGGCGAGCGATACGGCTGTGCTGAATACTCGAAACCCTTGCGCGTTCCTCGGATTCTGTGAATCGGATGATGGCGTTTTGATCGTACTCATAGCGGCGTGCGGATGATCAAATGTTTGAGGATGAATTCAAGCAACAAAGCGAAGGCCGCCGCCAGGGCAAAGGGTAAGAATTCTTCTGTCTTTTGATTATAACGGAGCACATTGAACCGGGTTTTTTCCAAGGTGTCAATTTCGCTATAAATACTGGCGAGTTTGTCTTCGCTCGTGGCACGGAAGTAACGTCCTCCAGTTGATTTGGCTACTTTCTTAAGGATGTCTTCATCGATTTTCACTTCAATCCAATCGTACTGGAATCGGTTGCCTACTTTCCGAACCGGACTGCGTGCTTTTCCAATGGTTCCTACGCCGATGGTGTAGACCCGAATTTCATTCAACTTGGCCAGTTGAGCCGCGTCGATTGGATTGATCTGCCCCGCATTGTTCACGCCATCTGTCAATAGGATGATGATTTTGCTTTCTGCTTCCGAATCTTTCAACCGATTGACCGCGGTGGCTAGCCCCATTCCTATGGCCGTGCCTCCCTCGAGCAATCCTGTTTCCAATTCTGAGATGCCGTTCATCACAACGCGTTGATCCGTCGTCAAAGGGATTTGAGTGAATGCCTCTCCTTCATAGGCCACGACCCCGATGCGGTCGTTGGGTCGTTCGTTTACAAATTGAATGGCCACTTCTTTGGAGGCTTCCAGTCGGTTAGGAGAAAAATCCTTGCTCAGCATCGAAGCCGAGAGGTCAAGGCTGAGCACAATATCGAGCCCTTCTCGCGTGAAGTCCTCCACTGAGGAGGAGGATTGAGGACGAGCAGCAGCAATGCAAAGCAAGCCGATGGCCAGCGTTTTGATCGCGTAAGGCACTTCAGGCAGCAATTGATGCAATCGGTTCTTCCAATTGATCTGGTTGGGATCGCCGCCCCAGCTCCATTTCACTCCATTAAATCCATTCGGTTGTTGCTTTCGCGCCCGCAAAAATGCATGCACCAACATGGTCAGGGCCAACCACAGCAGTTGGGGCGATTCCCATTCAAAATGCTGATTGCTGTAGCGCAAGGCTAGTGCAAATAGTCCGATGCCGATCAGGTGCGGAAAGAGTGGAAGGAACCAGTTTTTCATGGCGCTTCGGTTTCGTTGGCTTCCTTGGAGGGAATCGTATTTTCGACAAATCGAATGGATCGGCTCACGATTCGCTGGTGATCGGCAGTTTCAGGCGTGAGTTTTGCGAATTTCACGAGGTCAGCAAGCGTAAGCACTTCAAGCAACATTTCTATTTCATGGGTGCGCAGGGGCAATTGATTGATGCCACGCTTGATTTCTGCGGTGGATCGTTCAAGGGCAGGAAAGTCAAATCGGTGTTCCAGGTAGAGCCGCAACGCCTCACTCGCTCCTGCATGGTGCGCTTTTACTTGGCCTTTTTGCCAAACCGCATCGCGTTGAATTCCCTCCAACGTGCGAAGTGCAATGACGTGAGCGGGTTCTAAGGGGATGCGCGGAGAAGGCGTTTCCTTTGGAGCGAATGGTTCACGTTGCTTCCATTTTCGGTGGACCCACAAGCCGATTCCAAACATGACGAGAAGGAGTAAGAACCACGGAAGCCACTGCTGCATGCGTTCTTGCCAGCTCCAGGAAGTCAGGCGAAGCGGCGCATGCCCCGCGATTTCACCCGA
The DNA here is from genome assembly GCA_016777435.1 of Flavobacteriales bacterium. Lineage (GTDB taxonomy): Bacteria > Bacteroidota > Bacteroidia > Flavobacteriales_D > Sanyastnellaceae > UA16. The sequence continues at coordinate 3,049 of JADHRK010000099.1, read as the reverse complement.
TTTTCCGGGCTGCGGCATCAGCACTTGAATGCTGAGGGGATTGCTTTTCAGCGTTTTCTCGTTCCACGTTACCTCAATCGGTGCAATGGCATGAAACCCGCTATCCCAGTGGGTTACCACGAGTTTTTGAATCACCTGGATGCCGGCCTCTCCGTTGGGCAATTCCATTGCAACCGTATCCAGGTCTTGAGTTTCGATGATTTCGAGCCCACCGCTGAGGGTGTCTTTCCAAGCGGGCCAAATGAAGGTTCCCGCGCCATTCATGGGGTTGCGGGAGGCAGCGATTGTGAGCGTTGTTTGGTCACCCAATGCAATCGTATTCGTGTCCAAGGCCATCGAAATGACTTGGGCATTTGCTCCGTTTACTCCGGACCAGAGCATCCAAAAGAGGATGGGAAGCAAGGCCATTGCTTCGGTTCGATTGCGAATGAAATCAACCACGGCGGTCAAAAAGTTGCATGAGTGGTTGGACATAAGGTCGGTGGGTGCAAAGGACGGCTTGGTCAACACCTGAACGCGCAAACATTTCCTTCAACTCGGCTTCGCGCTCACGCTCGGCGGCGTCGTGTTTCTTTCGGGATTGCCCGTTGCCACTATTGAACCAGCGGTGCAATCCAGTTTCGGGATCTTGTATCGGTATCCATCCCACAGCAGGGACCGTTCGGTCGAGCGGGTCTGTCACGCGCAACGCAACGAGATCGTGTCTGCGACCGGCTTGCTTCAATGTCTTTTCAAATCCACGGTCCCGGAAGTCCGAAATCAAAAAGGCGATGGTTCTTTTTTTCATTGCGGATAGGAAGTGTTCCAAGGCGAATGAAATGTCTGTCTTGGTGCCGATGGGTTCGATTTCAATGATTTCTCGGATGATGCGCAGGATATGCGATCGACCTTTTTTGGGCGGAATGAACCGCTCAATGCGATCGCTGAACAAGACGGCACCGACTTTGTCATTGTTTCCCATCGCACTGAACGCCAGCACAGCACTTAATTCGGTGATGAGTTCATGTTTGCTGCGTTGCTGTGACCCCGTGGCATTCGATGCGCTGATGTCGATGAGCATAAAGACAGTCAGCTCACGCTCTTCTTCAAAAACCTTCACATACGGATGGCCCATGCGCGCCGTGACATTCCAATCAATGGTTCGGATCTCGTCGCCATGCTGGTATTCGCGGTTTTCGCTGAAGGCCATGCCACGGCCTTTGAACGCGCTGTGGTATTCTCCCGAAAAAATGCGGTCACTGAGTCCGCGGGTCTTGAGTTCGACCCGGCGTACGCGTTGGATGAGTTCCTTCGTGTCCATGGTCATTGAAATTCCTGTCGACTGATGAAATTAGGGAACTTGGACGTGGTCCATGATCTCAGTGATCAGCTGCTCTGCGCTGATGTTCTCAGCTTCTGCCTCAAAGGTGAGCCCGACACGGTGCCGCAGCACATCCAACGCGATGGTTCTTACGTCTTCTGGTGTGACGTAGCCTCGTTGATTCAAAAACGCGTGTGCTTTGGAAGCGATGCCCAGTCCGATACTTGCTCGGGGCGAAGCGCCAAAATTGATGAGCTGCGTCAAGTGTCCGAGGCCATAATCGTCGGGGTTACGGGTGGCATGCACCAAATCCACGATGTAGCGCTCGATTTTCTCATCGAGGTAAATTTCCCGAATCAGCTTGCGGGCCGCAACGATTTCATCGGTCGAAACCACCTTTTGCGGAGACTGCATGCCTTCCGCCGATAGGTTGGCCCGGATGATTTGTTGCTCTTCTTCCTTGGTGGGGTATCCAATGACAACCTTTAATAAAAAGCGGTCCACTTGGGCTTCAGGTAGGGGGTATGTGCCTTCTTGTTCTACGGGGTTTTGGGTGGCCAACACCAAAAATGGTTCGGGCAATTTGAATGATTCTGGGCCAATAGTTACCTGCCGTTCTTGCATCGCCTCCAGCAATGCGCTCTGCACCTTGGCTGGCGCACGATTAATTTCATCGGCGAGGACGAAGTTGGCGAATATCGGTCCCTTCTTTACGGAAAATTGTTCCTCTTTTTGATTGTAAATCATGGTGCCAATCAGGTCAGCAGGGAGCAAATCCGGTGTGAATTGAATTCGGCTGAATTGGGCATCCACGGATTCAGATAGACTTTTGATCGCGAGTGTTTTGGCTAAGCCAGGAACCCCTTCCAACAAAACGTGTCCATTGCCCAAGAGTCCAATGAGTAGGCGGTCCACCATCCCACTTTGCCCGACGATCACCTTGGATAGTTCCATCCGGAGTAAATCCACGAATTGGCTGGATTTTTGAATGCGGTCATTCAGGGCTCGGATGTCTGGAGCCCCTGTGTTAGCAGGTATTAATGCATCGGTCATCCCAGTGTTTTCCGGCGAAGGCACCGGGTGTTCTGCCGCGGCAGTCGGAGGAGTTTGTTCTTCCATATTACAATTGTTCTGTGCTCATTTGGCTTCCAACACTTGCGAATATACCTTTCGACTATCAGTGAGCAATTGCTGAGTTTATGAAATCATGTTAAAGCCCTATGAACACAAATAAACACGAACCGCTCAACGGTGCATCCTTTCAATCAATCATCGATTGTGTACGTGAATTTCACGATCGCTTCGGAATTCGAAATGCTTCGAAGTTGGAAGCGACACTGCCCAGGGACACTGTGGAGTTGCGGCATCGCCTTATGGCAGAAGAGACCGAAGAATACTTGGAAGCGGCGATCGCAGGAGATGCGGTGGAGATTGCCGATGCTTTGGGCGATCAGCTTTACATCCTCTGCGGGACCATTTTGAGCCATGGAATGGGGCATTTGATTGAAGATGTCTTCATGGAAATTCAGGCGTCCAATATGTCGAAACTGGGTGCGGATGGAAAACCTATTTACCGCGAAGACGGTAAAGTCATGAAAGGAGAGCACTATTTTAAACCTCGGATTGCCGAAATTTTAAACCGGGAATCCATTGGCGAGGCTCGAACAGAAGCATGAAGGATTTTTTCTACTGGGCAGTAAGAAAAGCGAAATCTGGAAATTTCACGTGGTTGAATCTCGTGTTCAAGCG
>JADHRK010000098.1 GCA_016777435.1 Flavobacteriales bacterium | reverse complement strand
ACCAGGTTTTGGAAGATCCCTTCGACGGGATGTACCACGTGGTCACCGTCACCAATTCGTATGGTTGCGGCACCGACAGTGAGGCTACGATTTTTTACGCGGCAGACGTTTCACATCAAGATGCAAGCGATTGGCGCGTGTGGTTTGATGCCACCTCCGGAACGATTGCCAGCAACCGGCCTTACGATCGCGTGGAGTGGTTTGATGCAAGTGGCCGCGCACTGCCTGAAGGGACATTCGATTCCTCACAGCTGCGCATTGCACGTGTTTGGAGAAACAGTGCATACCAAGTCGTCCGCATTGCATCGTTTTTTTAGGCACTATCTCACCTTTGAACGCATTACCTTTGCACCCGAAGAGCGCGCCCATAGCTCAGTTGGTTAGAGCAGTGGACTCATAATCCATTGGTCGTAGGTTCAAGTCCTACTGGGCGCACTTTTTCCCTTTCTCTCGGAGCGTCCGCGTTGATTCCAAATCCGCCACGCTGCCTAGCTGATAGGCATGGCCCCGTAGTTCAATGGATAGAATAAGCGTTTCCTAAACGTTTGATCCGAGTTCGATTCTCGGCGGGGCTACCACTGCCTTGGCCATCATGAGGCTAAATTTGAGTAGCCTCACGCTTCTCGGCCAATTTGGCCTTGATTTGTTCAGCTTTCTCTTCGGTCAGGTCGTAGTTTTTCATAATCAAAATGGCCCCCAAAACACCTGCAATGGGAAGAAGCGAGTAGAACGAGCGCATGCCCGTGATCGCGGTTTCAGTAACATTGTTAGCATCAAACCCAACAACGGACAAGATAAAACCGCCGAGCAGCGCAGCGATACCATAGCCGAGTTTCACCATCCACCAATAAACCGCTCCAAGCACACCTTCTCGTCGTTTGCCCGTTTGCAATTCATCCAAATCGCAGACATCGGCTGTCATGCTCATCATGATGGTAAACAAGCTGCCAATTCCGAAGGAATGGAAGGGCAGCGCATAAAGAAACAAGTGTGGTTTGCCGGGGACAAAGAGGAACCAGAACAAGATGTATCCGATGATGGAAATCAGTTGGGAAACAATGAAGGCCTTCTTCTTTCCCATGCGCTTGGACATCTGAGCAACCAACGGAATCACCAGGAAGGTGGTGACCAACGCCCCAACAGAGCCGTGCAATGCCGGCCAAACGCCCGCGCTCGCAGGATCGCTGTTGAACAAATAGTGCACAATGATCAGGAACGTGTATGCGGCAATCACATTGAACGAATTGAAAATCAAAAAGGTCGCTCCCGCGATTTGCCGGAATTGCTTGATGCGGAAAGCTTGGAATGCGGAGATGAAGATGTCCTTTACACTTCGAATCACTTGTGCCGCGCTAATGGGAACAAAGTCCGTTCGGTCCAATGTGGACTTGCTTTTGATGAAAATGGCTGGAATCAGCGCGAATATGGTGCACGGAATGGCCACCCAAATGGAAAGATCTCTCACGCCCTGAGCGGCGCCCTCTGGAAACCACGCAGGATCGTATAGAATCACCCAAAACCAAGGAGCGATCACCCAGGCCCACTGACCAATGAACTGAGCAATGGCCATGATCTGTGTTCGCTCGTGAAAGTCTTCACTGATTTCATACCCCATTGCCACGTATGGGACACTGAATATGGTCAGTCCGAGGTAGAATACAAGCGACCAACCGAGGAAATAGATGAAATTGTAGAGCAGACCATCTCCTTCGTAAAGCTGCCACATGGCCACGTAGGCAAGCCCCATCAAGATCGCTCCGATGAAAACGTATTGCCGCCGTCTGCCCCATTTTGAGCGCGTATTGTCGGAAATGAACCCCATGATGGGGTCCGTGATGGCATCAAAAATGCGAGGCAAAAATTGGATGACCCCCCAAAGAAGGGCGGCAAAACCGAGGTCTTGAACCAAAACAATAATGAATACACCGAGCGCAGCAGGAAACATTTGGTTGGCCAGCATGCCGAAGCCAAATGCGACTTTTTGGCCCATTGACACGGCATGTGTTGATGGCGATATCGAGTTTTCCATGGCTTTAGTGATTTGAGAGTTTGTGAGGCGCTTAATATAATCGTTTGAATGGCGTCGAAGTCAATGCGAAAAGTCTATTTCATTCGCGCTTACCTGTTCGGATTTATGGTATGCATTGTAATGCGACTTCACGGTCCAGAAAGCCTTTTTTTTATTACGATGGATGTCCACAAGCCCCCAATATTCTTCATTGGCCGTCGCATCATAAGGAACTCCGTTGCTTCCGGGTGCCCAGCCGCCAACATCATGCTGACCAGGCTCCCCCGCTTTCCACCAACCATCGGTAAATGAAAAGATCGCTACGCCCGTGGCTTGTGAAGAATCAGTCAAAATGTGTTCGAGTAAATTTTGAGTGGCATCTGCCTGTGCCCGCTGATTTTCGCCTTGTGCGTATCCCAATTGACCGACCGCCATGTAGCTGTCTGCTCCGAGCTCAGAGAAGTATACCGGCCTATCACTGCGTTGGGCAAAATCAGCAAGCGCCGTGTGGGATTCATCCCAGCGGTAAACGTTTAATCCCCAGATGTCAATGCACGCAAGCGCATTGAGCAAATCTGCGTCTGGAACTTCACCGTGTGCCGTACCCACAGGATGGTTGGGATCTTCTGCGTGAATCGCCTCGGCAGCTTCTCGAAGGGTGTCGTACCACACATCCAACGATCCTTCAAACCACTCGGGATGAAAGTTGTACTCATTGCCCAGTTCCCAGAACAGGATGGCCGGGTGCGATTTGAATAATTTGATGTACTCCAAGTAGGTCCCCGATTGTAAGTCGTAAATACCGTCTTGGTTGTATCCAAAACCAATGATGACGGACAGTCCGGCTTGACTGATTGCGTCCAACACGGATTTTGAAGTGATCGGTTTGTAAACGCGAATGGTGTTCACTCCCATCTCCTGCATGAGGCTTAAATCCTGAGTCAGCGACTCGAAGCTGCGTATATCGTTTCCGATGGAGACGGGGTGATAGCAAACGCCCTTGATGAAATGAGGGCCTTCTGATGTCTGGAGTCGCCCATTTTCTGTCCAAACTCGCCCCCCCGATTCGGACATACAGGATGACACACCAAGCCAAAGCAAAAACGCGATGAACGTGAATGGGAGGCGATTTGTAATGAGTTGCATGGGATCAGGTTGACGAAAGCATCAGGCGATGACCGTGAGTTGCGTCACTTCGTGTGACCGGCGGAAGATCTCGCTGCTCAAGGCTCGATTGAGGACCAAACCTTCGATGCGCTCGGTGCGTCCATCGGCCATCTTGATTTCAATTTCGGGTTTGTCCCCCCGCTTGTGAATGACTGGGACTTGGCACACGGTGTACGCCAAGCTATCCGCAGCCAGATCGATGGTTTGCCAGCGTTGCTTGACATCCACGTAATCAAATGCAGCGGCCTCGGTCAAAAATTCTTCGTGATGCATCAAAGCCCGATCAAAATGAAGTTGACCAGATGAAACGCGCACTCCTAATTCTCCAAAACGACAGAGCAAATCCTCTTTCACTTGGCCCGTCATTCCGGGTTGCTGGGCGCCTTTGCCACCAGGAGTGTGCGAATACGGATCGGTAGGGAACGCTCCATACAATTCGGGAGACTTGTGCGCCCCGATGCCGGCATTGATTTCGAAGTAGTGATTGAAAAGCTGACCAACCACCTCCGGAGATTCTGTTTGTTCCACGGCGTTTTTGGTCACTTCAAAAGCGGCAAGCCTGAGCTTGGAAACCATGTGCCAATAGATGGAACCCAGTCCCTCATATCCAAAGAAAGTGCCGGAGCGGCCGGTAAAGGATTTGTGGTTGAAGATGCCCTCGTAAATCGCTTCAATTTGCTTTTGCTCTGAAGACACCAAGGAATCATATTGGCCGGGCAATGCACGAAGCGCTGCGCGCAAAGAATTGACATTGTTGTGGTTGCCATTGAAATGAACCCCACCCATGCAATCCTTTGTCACAATATCAGCATTTTCGTCCTCAACCAATTGGGCCAAGAGCTTGGATCCAGCCAACGCTTCCGGGTCGATGTTATTCTTGTCCAAGAACCGCGGCAAGGATTTGTTGGGATACAGCACGTAGCTGTATTGATCCTCTCGAAAGAGTGCACTTGCCTTTAACGCATCCATTACGTCGAGGCTTTCGGCGGCATTCAAAAGGCCCGAACTGAGCACCGCGACCTGGCCTTCAAGCATTTCCGGCAATTCGGTCACCTCGATGCCCCCATCGGACTCTACCGTCATCAGATTGTAGGCATGGTAAAGCCCGTCGGTTCGCTTATTGGCCTTGATGGAATGCTCCAAGTGCTCCAATGCCACATCGACAAACCCCGATAGGTCAGTTAATTGCAACGGGGATTTGTGTCCCGAGAAGTTCTCGCTGTAAATTTTTTGACGGTAATCGCTTGCTGCGACACCCAAGCCGTCGAGAATGGAACGTCGCTGGGAATTGGAAATGCGTCCTGTCGTCAATGATTGGTATTTGGTGAGCGTCGCATTCATGCCATTGAAGCACGTGAGCAGCTCATCCGAGATCAAGACTTCTTGGTGGTTTGTGGAGGCCAAAACATCTTTGAAATAAACCAAGAAACGTCGGAGGTAATAGAGCGTCACCATGGACACGCCGTTCCCGACCAGGGCATTGTTTGCGTCGTTCCACTCGGGGCGCTGTGTATTCATCCAAATTCCCCCTTCTGGAATGAAATTCGAAACTTTGGCGAGCATGGTCGCCATGATTTTCTCGATGAAATTGACCTTGTAGATGAAAACGTGGGCTTCGCGGAGCAAGGCTCCATCTCCACCGATTTCGTCTTTTTTGAACGCAATTTTCTCTTCCCGTTCGTGATCGAAATCAATCGTGTTCTTGGGGTCTTCCAATAACGCGTCGTACGGCTTGATTCGGTAAGGAACGTTGGCGTAGACAAATGAATCGTTCTCGAAATACTCTTCCAGTTTCTCGGGGTAATAGGCCCGCAAGAACTCAAGGAATTTCAACAAATAGATAATCTGATGGTCGCCCCAATAGCCGATGTACGACCAGGGGTTGTCCGGTTCAATGGTTTCCCATTCGAAACCGTCTTTGAACACCCGGTAAGGGTTGTATCCATCGAAGGTGGTCGCATTGAGAAACTTGAAGATCATTCCCTCAATGAATTCGGGATACGCGTGGACCAACGCTTCCCAATTCTGGAAGATGTCCCGCCAATTCCCTTGGTAGTCCAAGATTTTGGAGCCGTCGTCTTCGTTGCGAAGATTGATCGAAAATCGGTTCCAAGGTCGGCTGGGATCACCATGGCGCCGGCTGAATTTCAGGGGCAAATACTCTGCGGATAATCGCTTGAAATTGAGGTCATCGTCCTGTTTCGTTTGCTCTTGCAGAAAGGACAAATCGAATTTTTCGGGCCAATTGGCCATCACGTCCGCTTTCTTGAAGAATACTTTGTGGTTCGCACGGTCGATGTACGCCATAAAGTCTTCCCGCTCAATCACGTAGTTTTCATCAAAAATTCCGCCGCGCATGATGTTGAACATGGTGTTGGCGAAATGCCGGATGTTGCGCCTTCGGTCGGCTGTGAGCTGCAATCCATCACTGCCCGCAACAAGTGCCATGAGGTGTTTGGACCCCTCCTCCACGTCTTGCAACACTGCGCTCTTCAGGGCTTCAGGTGACTGAAGCTCCTGTTTCAAACGGACGACCTCTCGAATGGACTGGCTCAGATTTGCAACAATCATCCAGTCTTTGCGCTCGTTCGCTGCTAGCTCAAAAGAATTTTGAATGAAGTAGGCGCCACGTTCGCCTTTGATGTCGGTTTCTGTATGAATAGAAGCCCCAGTCTTAAACGCCTGCAGCTGTTTCGAAGACAAGAGTACCTTGGGCGCATCGAACCCCAGTGACCAAACAACGTTTGCCTTCAAGGATTCGCTGGGTTCAGCCTTGTCGGAGATGATTGCACTCAGCGCATAAATGCCCAGGTGATCCCCCTCCAACTCGCATTTTTTGTAGGCATCGACCAGATTGCTGCTGCTGCGTTGCAATCCTTCCGGCACACCGTGCGGCAAGACATTCTGAATCCCATCGAGCACGCTCACTTGCGTGGCGGTTGAAGCGGAAGATTTGAGCCGCGCCTGTCGCATGAAACCGAAACGTTCGCTCGCAGCCCATTGGTAGCTGAAGGTGAGAGCAAGGTCATGGTTTACTTCTTCAAAAATCACCTTGTTGCCGCACGTATTCTTGTACAGATTGCGTTCGATGGTATAGACCCCCGCATTTTGTTCCGAAAAAGGCTGCCATAGCATGCGACGACCATCAGACTCAGTCAATATGATGGTCTTACTGCCTGTCGTTTCTGCCGCTTCCGTGATTTTGTCATCTGTGTAGTAGGGGAATAAGGCATAATCGCTGTTGACCCTTCCTGCGGACAGCCCGCCGTTGCTGGCCAAAAACATCCAGTGGTCCGAATGGCTGACGATGCTCATGAAGAATGGGCGCATCCGGTCAACCGTGCTGATTTTGTAGTATGTCTCGCCTTCGATGGTCACCTCCTCCCCGGAAGTGGCTTCGATCGAAGTGTGAACGGGCTGTGCCCCAAGGTATACGGGTGTGCTGTTTTCCAAGTCGCTCATTTCAACGTTATAGTTGGTTGTCATGTGACCGTTCGCCCTTCTGCATCCTTCCCGCAGCGAACATGATCAGGTTGCTGTGCATTTACAGCAGAGCGAAAATAAAGCCCGCAAATGGAATTCGCCACATCAATTGGGAAGAGGCACTGTTAATTCAGCTATTTCCTTTGTTTGTGCGGGGATTTCGGTGAAAAACAAACTGAATTCCGGATCGCGACGCAGGCCTTAAAGGGGGAATAAAAAAGGGAACCGCAAAGTTCCCTTTTTCTTTTTGATTTGATTGCGTCTTAGTCTTCAACACAACGCACGCTGCATCCGGTAACGGACCAGTATGAGCCGTTTGCCATTTGGTCCGTTGAATTTCCGAGTTGACGGTAGTTCGTGCTGGTTGGCGATGCATCTGTCTCCGTAGCGCTCCAATAAGCCCCCCAAGTGTTGTAGCTGTAAAAATTGCCATCAGGCCAAGCATGACCACCGCCAATGCCGCCAAACCCAAAGAGATCTTCTCCGTTTCCGTTCCCAGACCAACTTTCGGTTGACTTGAGCACAGCTCCCATGCGCTCTCCGTGCCCTGCAGCAAACAGGAATGATTCCATCTCAATCCAATCGAGTTCGGTCGGAACGTGCCAGCCGGTTGGGCAAATTCCACCATTGATAGTGCTCATTGCTGCGAACCCATTGTACAAGTGTCCGTAGTTGTTGTA
>JADHRK010000097.1 GCA_016777435.1 Flavobacteriales bacterium | reverse complement strand
CTTTTGCAATACGATGCCAATACATACCAATTGCTTCAATCGGTTGAGTCAGTGGGCATTCGAAAAATGGCCATTCACGAAGGCGTTGTTTATGTTACCCGAGGGGACATCGATGATCAAGGCTTGAGCTTGCAATTGGACGCTTACTTCCAGTGGTACGATGCCGCATCGCTTCAATTGTTGGGGGAGTTGACCGTATCGGAAAATGGACCGCAGTATGCCACAGAAGGAATTGCTGTTGCAGATGACCGCGTTTATTTTGCGATCAACAATGCATTTGATTGGGGCAACGAAGTTGGATTTATCGGTGCTTACGATACGAACTCGGACGAATATTTGGAATGGGATTTGGGGGAAAATGGAATGAATCCATACCACTTATTCGCGGCCGGGGAAACGGTTGTCACGGTCAATAACAGGGATTACGGCTCTACTTCGTTGAGCGCATTGGACTTGGCAAATCAATCTGTTGAGACCGTCGAAGTTTCAGAAGCAAATGCAGGTTGTTTGGCTGCTATTGGAATCGACTCAGAAGTTCGTTACCAAATTTCTGGAGAATCTGCGGTTCGACAGTCGAACACCCAAGACTTGGCGAGTTCTACGCCGTGGATCAGCGATTGCCCTTCGTATTATGGCATGGCTGTCGATCCCGTTTCAGGAGAGATATATGCTTCTGTGACGGATTACAGTACGTTTGGTCTGATTGAAATTCGAAGTGAATCCGGCGAGCTTTTGGGCCAATTTGATTGCGGCGTTAGTCCAGGCGTCATATGCATGGACGTTCGAGAACTTTCATCGATTGCGGGGTTACCATTGCCTATTCCTGTTCGACATCGCTTTCAACGTGTCGATGTTCTTGGCCGTGCCTTGTCGCATTCTGGTCGCCTACAAGGGCTCACGATGGATGGGCAAGGAAGGAAAGTGATTGTTTTGGATCTGAATTGAACATTGGTTCGACTAGATCAGAAAACCCAGGAAGCCCAATCCGCCGCCAAGGGTCAATTTTTGCCAAGCGGAAACAGAATCAATTTGGCCCCGCAGCAACTGGATGTGGGCGCCCAAGAAGGGCAATAAAAAAATCAAGCTTTCGCTTCCTAAGTTGAATTGAAAAGAAGCGAGAACACCTGCTGCAATCAGCAGTGGCCACGTGCACGCGTGCATGGTTTTTAGTAATTTGTATGTACGACCGTGTCCCCAACGAACAGGAATGGTGTCGTAACCTGACGCTGAATCTCCTGCTACGTCTTGAAGATCCTTGGTGACTTCTCGCAGGAAAGTAATGACCATACTGAGCACAGCGTAAGCCAATAGTCCTTGACCGGAAGTCTCTGTCAGAAAGCCATGCCAAGGATTGTGCGCAAACTCCCCAAGGGTGCACCAAATTGGAAGTTGTCCAACAATCAATGCTACAACGATATTGCCTCTGAGAAACCGCCGCTTAAATAGGGGGGAGTAAAGCCAGAGCAATCCCGCGATGAGAACCGCCCATAAAAAAGGAATGGGCGACTTCAAATCAATCGAAAATGCAAATGCCATGGACAGTCCTGTTCCAACCATGAAATGGTGGAGCAAAAGCGTCGCTCTTCGGCTGATGACACGTCCAACAAGTGCCCGGTGCGGTTTGTTGAGCGCATCTTCAGCGATGTCGAAATAATCATTGATGACATTTCCGCTGGCAGCGAGTAACATCATGATGGTTGCCGGAATAATGAAACCAAGATCCAGCAATTGGGAAAGCTCAGGTTGTATCCAGGCCAGGCGAACGAGCGCCATACTGATGCCGACCATGAGCACGTTCCATGGACGCATAATCCGCACCGACGCCCAAAAAGGAGAGTGAGTAATTGGATCGATGTGTTTTTTGGCATTAGCCATGGCTAGCATCGATCAATTGGCCAATCGCTGTTTGCGTGTTGGAAACGTCTGGGCGGTGCACAGCATAATTGAAGCCGGGATGTATTGCGTGTCCGCCAACCGAGCCGTCCAAACCGAGCGCAAGGTAGCCCACTTGTAGATCATCGACAGGCATCGCTTTCATGATGCGATGAACCGCTTCCTCACAGGCCTCTTGTGCAGGCGCACCTTGTCGCATCAGCTCTACCACCAAGAAAGATCCAACGGTTTTCATGACGGCTTCTCCAAGGCCTGTCGCAGTGGCACCACCTGCCTCGCCATCCACATACAGTCCAGCGCCAATGATTGGACTATCACCCACGCGGCCGTGCATCTTGAACGCTACGCCGCTAGTGGTGCAACCGCCTGCCAATCGTCCTTGGTCATCGAGCGCCAGCAGACCGATGGTGTCATGGTTTTCGATATTGATTACGGGCGCATAATTCGATTCAACCTGCCATTTCTCCCATGCCTTCTTTGAATCTTCCGTCAGGAGTGGAGTTGAGGGCATATTCAATTCTCTCGCGTATTGCTCGGCCCCTGCTCCTGCGAGCATAACATGAGGCGTGTCTTCCATGACTTGACGGGCCAGAGAGAGGGGATGCGCAACATTTTGAACAAAGCACACGCTGCCCGCATTTTGTGTATGATCCATGATGCATGCGTCCAAGGTGACGTGTCCATCACGATCAGGCAATCCGCCGAGTCCAACGCTTTGCCCGGTCGCATCGGCTTCTACGACTCGCGCACCTGCTTCAATCATGTCCAAAGCAGAACCACCATTGGCCAGTACGCCAAAGCCGGCCATGTTTGCGGCCATTCCGTGATTCCATGTAGAGACCATCGTAGCGTCTCCAACCGTTGCAGGTGGAACTGACTGCGCTAGAATCCAAGATCGATTGGCTTTGGCCAATGCTTGTTGCCAGCCCAGTCCAATTCCAAGGCCTCCAGCAAGTGCAGTGGCTCTGCGTAGAAAATTCCTTCGGTCAATGCTCATCTTCCGAAAGTCGTCAAAAAAACGTCAAAAAACTAGCTTTCCTTCACAGATAAAAAGTTCAATACGAGCCAAGGAAGCACAAATAAATCGGCGAGCACAGCGAAGAGTAAGGTGAGGGAAATGAGCACACCGATATAAAATGTTCCTAAAAAGCTGCTGAGCGATAAAGTGATGAATCCTCCGCACAGGATAATGCTCGTAATGATGATGGCTTTTCCGGCCCCAATGAAGGAACGCTTCACTGCATATGGGAGGCTTCGCCCCTTGGCCAGTTGAAGCCGAAGCTTGCTGATGAAATGAATCGTGTCATCAACTGCGATGCCGAAGGCTATGGTGAAGATGATGCTCGTGGAAAGCTTTAGATCAATGCCAGTCCAGCCCATTATTCCGGCAATGAGGAGCAAGGGAATGAAATTTGGGATGAGGCTGATGAAGACCATGGTCACACTCCGAAACATCAGCCCTGCGATAAGCGCGACAATGAGAAATGCGATGCTCAGTCCTTTGACCATGTCTCCGGCCAATGACCCTATATTGATGTCGATGAGTTGAGCTGTGCCGGTTACGCGCAATGTCATGGGGGAGTTGGGCAACTCAGATTCAAACCAATGCTGCAACGCTTCATTCTTTTTTTCGTAATGGCGGGCGCCGAGATCGGAAAGCTTGCCAAAAATTCGGAGGGTGTTGGAGGGTTGGTGTGCCACCAGATTCAACGCATCTTTTGCCCCGAATCGATCCAATGACCGGACCATCGCATCCAACTTTTTAGAAGTAGCAGGAAGCCGTTCGAAAGCGCTGATGTCCCCATTGCTCCAGCGGTTGATTTGGGCGAAAATGATATCCGAACTCACAACAGAACCCACCCCGTATTCTGTTTTTAGAAAAGAGGTGATTCTCGCCATGTCTCGCTGGACCCGTAAATCATAGATCGAAGCACTCTCATCCACCTGGATGGCGAGTTCAAAAGGGCGCACTCCCGCAAATTCACGTTCGAAAAAATTAAATTCTTGGCGAAAGGGATCGTCGTCCGCTAAGTCTTCTAGCAATACGTTATTCACTTCGATTTGGGCGGCGCCAATCGCTCCCAAGGCGCAAACGATCAAGGCGCCCCAGCGAATCCATTGGCCTCGTTTTAAAGCGTATCCCATTGCTCGATGCAGCGTTCGGTTCCAGAAAGTCCCTGAACCTACATGGGTGATTTTTGGCGCTGGAAACAAAACCATTACCGCTGGGAGTAGACTAAAGGCCAATACATAAGCGACACCGACACCAGTAGCCGCGTACAAGCCGAAATCCTGAATGGGAGCGACCGATGAGGTCATTAACGTGAGAAATCCGACGGCGGTGGTGAGGGTGGTTAAGAAGGTGGCCAGACCGACCTCTTTGAAGGCCGTTGCAATGGCCATGGATTGGGTTGAATTTCCGCGTAATTCCTCATAATACCGGGAGAGAATGTGAACCACATCGCTTATTCCGACCACAAAAATGATGGTTGGGAGCACGATGGTCATCACATCGATGGATTTCCCCGTGAGTTCCATGATTCCGAGTGTCCAGAGCCCACTGAGCAATACCACGAGCAAGGGAATTACGACGCCCCAAGCGCTGTGAAAGGCCAACCACAAGAAAAGCACGATAATGGCCATGCCAACCGAAACAAACAATACCACCTCGCTCTGCATGACATCGACGTAGTATTTCTGGGCAACAGCTCGACCCGCAATGTGACTCGGGTGTTTCCAGGTTTTGGCCAAATTTAAGATGGCGTTTGCCAGCTCATCACACCCCTCTTTCGATAGTTTCTGCTGATGTGCCACTTGAATGGTCAGGGCAGTCGCGTTCTGGGAGACCAAGGTTCCAACGTAATGGCTACGCTGGGCAATGCGAATGGAATCAGCGATCAGGTTGTTTGCAACGATAGAGTCCGGTGATTGCCAGCGAAGCAAGGGGCGCTGCACCAGCGATAATCCCATCCGAATGGGCTCCCGGAGTTGCGTTGGAGAGATCACTGATGTCACATGTGGCAATTCGAGCAATTCGTTGGTGTATCGATCTACGTCAGCCAGGAAATCAGCATCGTAAATGCTCTGTGGGCTTTCGATGCCAACGATTAGAAAGTCGTTGTCGGATTCGAATCGCTCGCGGAAATCCAGGTAAAATGATGTGTGTGGATCGTCTTGAGGAAAAAAGCTTTCAAAATCGTAATTGAATCCAATTTGACTTACTCGCCATGCCATGATAATGGAAACCAGTGATATACAAATTAAGACCCATCGTGCCTTCTGCTTCCACGGCGCTGTATTCAAAGTTTCCATGCTTCATTGTAACAACCAAGTGCCAACTCGGTTCAATGAAAAGGCCCCTGAATGATCGAACATTCAGGGGCCTTCTGGGGCGCCGAAGCGCTTCATCAGATTCGGACTTATTTCACTTCTTCGAAATCGACATCTGTGACTTCGGAGTCATTGGCATCAGCCTGCGCACCTTCTGCCGTTGCTTCAGGTGCTCCGCCTTGATCTGCATACATTTCCTGACTTGCCGCCTGGAATGCTGCATTGAGTTTTTCCATTCCTGCTTTGCAGCCATCGATGTCTTGCTCGGCGTGTGCTTTTTTGAGGGATTCCAGGGCTTCGTCAATTGGGCCTCGGTTTCCTTCGGAGATTTTGTCTCCAAATTCCGTAAGCTGTTTCTCGGTCTGGAATACAAGCGCATCAGCTTGGTTCAAGGTTTCGATGCGTTCCTTGGCTTGTTGGTCTGCCTCGGCGTTGGCTTCCGCTTCCTGCTTCATGCGCGTCACTTCCTCATCGCTCAATCCGCTGGATGCTTCGATTCGAATGTTCTGCTCTTTTCCAGTTGCTTTGTCCTTTGCGCTGACCTGGATTATGCCATTGGCGTCGATGTCAAAGGTGACTTCGATTTGCGGCACACCGCGCGGTGATGGCGGAATGTCGGCCAATTGGAAACGTCCAATGGTTCGGTTGTCAGTGGCCATCGAACGCTCGCCCTGCAGCACGTGAATTTCAACACTAGGCTGGTTATCTGACGCCGTGCTAAAGGTTTCCGACTTTTTGGTAGGAATGGTTGTGTTCGCGTCAATCAATTTGGTCATCACACCGCCCATGGTCTCAATTCCAAGAGAGAGAGGCGTGACATCCAAGAGCAACACATCCTTCACATCGCCTGAGAGCACACCGCCTTGTATCGCTGCTCCAATGGCAACGACTTCGTCCGGATTGACCCCTTTTGAAGGCTCCTTGCCGAAGTAGCTTTTCACAGCGTCCTGCACGGCTGGAATACGGGTTGATCCGCCAACGAGGATGACTTCATCGATGTCCGACTTTTCCAAGCCTGCGGCTTTCAACGCTGCTGCGCAAGGCTCAATGGTACGCTTGACCAAAGCATCTACGATTTGCTCAAATTTAGCGCGCGAGAGGGAACGTACGAGGTGCTTTGGCACGCCGTCAACGGGCATGATGTAAGGCAAATTGATTTCAGAGCTGGTAGTGCTCGACAATTCGATCTTCGCTTTTTCCGCAGCATCTTTCAAACGTTGCAACGCCATGGGATCTTTGGAGAGATCCAAACCACCGTTCTCATCTTTGAATTCTTTCACCAACCACTCGATGATGGCTTGGTCAAAATCATCCCCTCCAAGGTGGGTGTCTCCGTCCGTTGAAAGCACTTCGAATACTCCGTCACCCAATTCTAAAATGGAGACGTCGTGCGTACCACCTCCGAGGTCAAATACAACGATTTTTTGGTCAATGGACTTTTTGTCCATGCCATATGCCAATGCTGCAGCGGTTGGCTCGTTGATGATTCGCTTCACTTCGAGTCCTGCAATTTCACCGGCTTCCTTCGTGGCCTGACGCTGGGCGTCGTTGAAGTAGGCAGGAACTGTGATGACCGCTCCGGTAACCTCTGCACCCAGGTAATCTTCGGCCGTTTTCTTCATTTTTTGAAGGGTCATGGCGCTGATTTCTTGTGGGGTATACATCCGGTCGTCGATTTTCACACGTGGCGTGTTGTTGTCTCCTTTGACCACCTTATAAGGCACTCGAGAAGCTTCTTTTTTTACCTCGTCGAATGAACTTCCCATAAACCTCTTGATGCTGTAAATGGTTTTTGTTGGATTGGTGATGGCCTGACGCTTCGCCGGCTCTCCCACTTTTCGCTCGCCTCCTTCTATGAAGGCAATGATCGAAGGAGTGGTGCGTTTTCCCTCCGCATTCGTAACGACGACAGGCTCGTTGCCTTCCATGACGGAAACACAGCTATTGGTGGTTCCCAAGTCTATTCCAATGATTTTACTCATGATGTTAGATTGATTCAATTGTTTGGTCTTCTCTTGTCAAGGAGTGTGCCGATTCAATTTTGATGAAAGTGGGCTGACAAGATTGGCACACTCCTGGACTGCAACTGACAAAAAGGCGAATATTCGGCCTGTATCGTTGTTTTTATTCCGTCAAGGTGTCAGGCTGAGAGTGCCTTGGTAAATTCATTCAAATAGGGTGCAGCGTGTAGCATTCGGCTTCCATACCAACT
>JADHRK010000096.1 GCA_016777435.1 Flavobacteriales bacterium | reverse complement strand
CCGGAACGCACCTCGCGCCCGCGCCAAAATGGCCTCACCATGGTCATGGACAAAGGACTCAGCCTCCGGCAAGCAGAAGATTTAATCGAAACAGGGAGCGACCTTGTTGACTTTCTGAAATTGGGATTTGGCACTTCCATTATCACGCCCAAAGTAGCTGAAAAAACCAAGCTCTATCGTGATGCGGGTTTCGATGTCTATTGCGGCGGAACCTTGTTTGAAGCGTTTTACGTGCGCAATGAAGTGGACAACTACTTGCGTTACATCGACAAGATGGGCATAGAGTGCCTCGAAGTCAGCGACGGTTCTATGGTCATCCCGCACGATGAAAAATGTGAGCTCATTTTGAAGCTCAGCAAGAACTACAAAGTATTGTCAGAGGTCGGCTCCAAAGAAGAGGGAATTCTAATCAGTCCTTCGAAATGGATTCGCATGATGAGCAATGAGCTTCAGGCAGGCAGCTTCAAAGTCATCGCGGAAGCCCGAGAAAGCGGCAACGTAGGGATTTACCGCCCGAATGGCAGCGCGCACGTTCAATTGATCAAGCGAATTCTAGCCAACGTAGCGTTGGAAGACATTCTTTGGGAAGCACCGAAAAAGCCACAACAAGTTTGGTTTTTGCGCCAATTTGGCGCCAATGTCAATCTTGGAAACATCGGACCGAATGACCTCATCCCACTGGAATGCTTGCGGTTGGGATTGCGTGGCGACACGTTTTTCGAACATTTGCCCGAAGAATTGGCCGATGGCAAGCGTCTTTCCGTTGAGGAGGTCACGGAAGAAGATTGACGCCAATCCTCAGCAGCTACTGATCAGGCCATATTTCCACCATCCGTTACCGCACCGATACACGTTGTGAAATGAACACAATCGTACCTGTCATCTCGCCAGAGAAAATGAAACAGTGGCTCGATAGCAAAACTGATTTCACACTATTGGACATTCGTGAGGCACACGAGATTAGCATAAGCAGACTCTGTGACTTCCACATTCCCATGTCTTTCTGCTTGTCGCGGCAGTCGGAAATCCCGAGGGACGTCCCTGTCGTAATTTATTGCCGCTCCGGGGCACGCGCAGCCGCTACCGTCAGCGCACTCTGCACAAAACACGGTTTTGAAAACCTCTACAGCCTCGCAGGGGGAATCACGGGGTGGGCGAAGGCATTTGATCCTGAAATGGAAATTGGATGAGCCGTGACACGAACCACTCCCAACGCAAATCCTTTAAGGACTTTGTAGGGCTTTACCTTCGAGGCATTGCCATGGGCGCCGCTGATCTCGTCCCGGGAGTCTCTGGCGGAACCATCGCCCTCATCACAGGTATTTATGATGAACTGCTCGGATCGATATCAGCGATTCATCCGCGCATGGTCGTGGAAATCTTCAGGGGCGAATGGAAATCCACTTGGACCGCCATCAATGGTAATTTTTTGTTGGTTTTGGCCATGGGCATCGGTACAAGTGTCATTGGACTCTCCAGTCTGCTCCACCATTTACTACAGGAGCACAACACCTTGCTGTACTGTTTCTTTTTTGGTTTGGTATTTGCCTCCATTCCATTTGTCGGCCGCGAAATCAAATCACGCAATTTTCAAGCTGCCTTGGCGTTCATTCTTGGCACAGCCGTCGCCTTCGGAATCAGCTCCATGCCGGTGGCCCAAAATGAACCTTCGTCATTGTTTCTTTTTGGTGCTGGTGCCTTAGCTGCCTGTGCGATGATTTTACCCGGGATTTCGGGCAGCTTTATCTTGTTATTGCTGGGGGCTTATGCGGCGGTCATTGGCGCCGTCAAATCGTTCGACTTGGTCCGCATTGCTGTCATTGCAAGCGGAGTCATAACCGGATTGCTGCTCTTCAGCAAATTGCTCAAATGGACCCTTGAGCGGCATTACAATGTACTTATCGCATTGCTCACCGGCTTCCTGTTCGGTTCGTTACGTGCCATCTGGCCGTGGAAAGAAAAGGTAGAATTGCTTTACACCCACAGTGATGGCAGAGAGACGTGGTCGGAAGCCTTGAGCTGGCCTGGAGACTTGCCCTTTCCTGCACTGGTAAGCGCCATAATTTGCGCATTACTTGGTGTCGGAATCGTCGTGCTTATGAACCGATTTTCCACCCCATCGCATGACGCTTGACCCCATTCGATTGGGCTTGCTCGGCCAATCCTTGTCCCACTCCCACTCCCCTGCGTTGTTCGCAGAAAAATTCAAACGAGAAGGATTCAAGTCCGCGCGTTATTCCCTGTTCGAATTGGATGACATTGCGCGATTTGAGGAATGGATCAGAACCGTCCAAGACCAGCACGGTGCATTAGCAGGTTTGAACGTAACGGTGCCGTACAAAGAATCCATTTTACCCTACCTCTCTGACTTGACCCCCGAGGCCCAATCCATCGGTGCCGTGAATGCAATCAAGCCGCTGTCCGATGGAACCTGGATGGGCCACAACACGGATTCTGCTGGCTTCCTCAACAGCATTCGGCCCTTTCTTCGCTCGGAACACGAGCGTGCTTTGATCATTGGGAATGGAGGAGCCGCCAAAGCAGTGCGGCATGGACTCTTAGGCCTCGGTATTCAAGTCGCCCATGTAACGCGACGCGAGGTGCCTTGGCAAGCCGTCCGATTTGGTGAATTAAGCGCCGAGGCGGTAGGGCACCATAAACTCATTGTCCAATGCACGCCCGTTGGAACGTATCCCAACACCCACGCGTGCGTGCCATTCCCGTGGCAAGGGGTGACTCCAAACCACCTTGTTGTGGACCTGATCTACAATCCTGCGGAAACTCAATTTCTGCGAGAAGCACGAAAAATGGGCGCTGAAACCATGAATGGCAAAGACATGCTCCATGCCCAAGCAGAAGCTGCTTGGCAATGGTGGCACATTTGAACCATTGCGTGCTGTGTATCTTTGAACCGTGAGCGATCACTTACCCCCGACGGAACAAACAGGAATGCATGAGGACTTAGATGCGATGAGCATTGGAGAACTTGTCAGCAACATGCATGCCCAGACAAACGCCGCTTCCGCAGCAGTGGAAGCGTGCTTACCCGCAATTCAAGGTTTTCTGGAAGCCTTGGTGCCGCGCATGCGTCGTGGTGGGCGACTGTTTTACATTGGCGCCGGGACCAGTGGGCGATTGGGAATATTGGACGCCAGTGAATGCCCGCCAACCTTTGGTGTTGGACCAGAGGTCATTCAAGGATGGATTGCCGGAGGAGATGGTGCGCTTCGCGTCGCAGTGGAAGGCGCAGAAGACGATTTTGCAGGAGCTTGGAAAGATTTAGCACAGGCAACACCAAACCCAAACGATACGCTGATGGGGATTGCCGCTTCCGGCCGCACACCTTATGTGCTTGGAGGCATCCAACAGGCGAATGAAGCGGGTCTGATGACCGCCTGCATCACCTGCAATCCGGCCACCAAATTGGCCGCCATCAGCCGCCATCCCATCGAGGCCATTACGGGTCCTGAATTCGTCACGGGAAGCACCCGACTCAACGCAGGCACGGCCACAAAGCTCATCCTGAACCTGATCAGCACGGCAGCAATGGTCCAGCTCGGTCACGTCAAAGGAGCATCTATGGTGGACATGAAACTGTCCAATGCCAAATTGGTCGAACGCGGCATCCGAATGATCCAAGCTGCGACAGACACAAGCGCAGACAGAGCCAAACAGGCGCTTCAGGAATGCGGGAGCGTGCGGAAAGCCATTGATCAAATCAAAGGAGATGCACACGCTTGAACCCTATTTCGCTTGGCGCAATCATTATGTGGCAAGCAGCGATCCGCGCAGTCCATTTTTCGAACGCAACTATAGCGAATTCGAGTACTCCACGAAAATTTACAATTACTACATCCATCCGCAATGGGATTCCATTCAATCGCAAACCTTGTTTTGCAAAATTCTCTTTGCAGATTACGACGAACGGTTTGCCATCATTGAATTCATTGGTGAATGGAACGACTGCTTATTCAATGATATCATGCAATTGAAGCGGGAGGTCATCGACGTCTTGATCGCCGAAGGCATCAACCGGTTCATTCTCATTGGCGAAAACATCCTCAACTTCCATTTCGGAGATGATTGCTATTACGAAGAGTGGTTCGATGAAGTCACGGATGATGATGGGTGGATCGCCCTCCTCAATTTTCGTGACCACGTCCTCGAAGACATGAAAAGCATCGATCTTGACAGCTATTTTGTTCTGGGTGGTGAATTGAATGAAGTCGGATGGCGCACACTGACGCCAGCGCACTTGTTAGAACGCATTGAAGATTGCGTCAATCAACGATTGGGGCTGATCGGCTGAACCGCCAACGCGCCTCGGCTCTTCAAAACCCTTCAATCGCCCCAAGACCAAACAATGCGAAGTCCATCCGCACAGGGTCTTCCGCATCCACTTGTCGCAGTCCGGCCATCAATTCCTCCACAGCGCGCCAATCATTGGCTTTTCGCTGCAGTAACCCCAATTTCCTGCCCACATTTCCGGTGTGCACATCCAATGGAATCATGAGTTGCCGCGGTTCAATGGCTTTCCAAATGCCAAAATCCACTCCGCGTCCGGAAGGCCGAACCATCCATCGCAAAAACATGTTCATGCGCTTCGTTGCGGATCCACGGGCGGGCGTTGCCACGTGCTTTCGAGTCCGCCCAGCTTCAAAGCCCCGTTTCGCAGCCGCCGCAAAAAAGCGCTCGTGAAAAACCTCCAAATGGGGCTGGACCGACAGTCCGTTTCGCAACGCTCGATTTTCAGGGAGAAAAACAGCTTCCAAGCCCTGGTACTCCGTCAACAGTTCCTGCAACGCGTGCATGAATAGCAGTGCATCACGCGGCTGAAAGGTGCGGTGCACGAAGCCTTGACTCGTCGCCTCCATCTCGCTTGCACTCGCCGATTCTAAAAACTGCCGTGGCGCATGATCCATTCGGGCCATCCATTCGTTTGCATTCTTTTTGATGGTCATCCGCTGACCCCAGGCCAGGGTAGCCGTTAGAAAAGCTGCCAATTCGACATCGGAGGAATCTCGAAAATCATGCGGAATGGAAATGGGGTCATCCGGGATGAACGCCAGGGATTCATAAAGCGTTGCCTTTTCTTGCAGAAAATCCCGCAAATCAGGCGAAACTTGCCTCAAAACAAGCTGATTCTTCCGCGGCTCACTCTTATTTGATTTCTTCGCCATGCCACGCAAAATTCGAACTAAATTTGCATCGAATGGAATTTGTGCATCCAGAAATACTGTGGGGGTTAAGTGCACTGGCCATTCCCATCATCATTCACCTTCTTCACTTTCGACGTTTCCGGCGTGTGGCCTTCTCACAAGTGGCTTTTTTGAATGAGGTGCAGAAAGATGCCAAAGCGACCCAAAGAATCCGCCACTGGTGGGTCCTCCTGATGCGATTGCTCGCGTTCGCTGCGATCATCATGGCCTTTGCTCAACCGCAATTGCCGCCGGCAAATGGGTCAGAATCCATGGGAGTGAAGCAAAATGGCCACGCCATTTCGCTGTATGTGGACAACAGCCATTCGATGGAGGCGCAAGGCGAAGAGGGACAATTGCTTCAAGTGGCTCGAAACAAGGCCACACTGGTAATTGAGCAATTCAATCCCACCGATCAGTTTCAGGTCCTCACGTGCGACTTTTCCGGGAAGGACCAAAAATTCTTGACCCAAGAGCAAGCATTGGAGCGCATTGAAGGCATTCGCCCCACCGGGCATGCTCGTGAAATTTCAGAGGTTATTGCGCGGATTGAGAGCCAATTGTCAAATGCGGTCGATTCCAAGCGCTCGGCCTACCTATTCACCGATTTGCAGGAATCCACTCATGCCATTGCCGATTTGACCGAATCGCCGGATACCTCGGCAACATGGAATTTTGTGCCTGAGCTCGCCAGTGGAGCACCCAATATTTGGATTGATTCCGTTTGGTTCGATGAGCCCATGCGCATTGCTGGGCGATCTGCGGCGCTTCGGATGCGCATTCAGCATAATTCCCAAGCCGCTGTCAATAGTGTGCCAATGAACCTCAGCATCAACGGTGAACGCCTGGCCATTGGCACGTTCAATTTGGTGCCTGGCCTCCCCACTGACACGGTCATGCGGTTTACGCATGGTCCGGCTGGGCTCAAATCAGGGACTGTTTCCATTGAAGATGCGCCCATTCGATTTGACGACGATTGGTATTTTGGCTTTGAGGTAACCGATCGCGTCCAAATCACCATCCTATCCGAACGAACAGAAGCGGAATCCGTGCGATCGATTGAACGCGTTTTCCAGACAGCCGATGGACTGTATGCCATTGAATCGCATTCGAATTGGACGCCTGAACTCATCGCTCAATCACACTTACTCATCCTCACAGATTGGAAAGCACAAGGCTCTGGTTTTGCGCAGGAAATCTTGGCTTTTGTGGAACAGGGCGGTACGATTGTCTATCTGCCATCGATCGATGAATCCGCGGATGAGTCGCTGTTCACCGCCCTCAAACTCCCCTACACGGGCAATTGGAATACGACGGAAGACCGCGTGCGATCGATTCAACTCAATCATCCTTTTTTCCGAAAGATGTTTGCCCAATTTCCGGAACGCATCGACCTGCCTAATGCGAATAAAATATGGAATCGAAGGCCCTCGTCTTCCGAAGAAACACTAGCCACAACGGAATTGGGACGTCCTTTCTTGACCCGCCAGCAAATTGGACAAGGACAAGCATTTGTTTTTCATGTAAGCGCCAATCCAGAATCCAGTAATTTGACACGGCACGCGTTTTGGGTTCCATTGCTACTGCGCATGGCTGAAAGATCTTATGCTACACCCATCAATGCGGGAGAAATTGGTTCGCTTCGCCGCTGGGCAATCCCGGTCGATGTGCCCGAAGTGGCCTCTTTAAAACTCGTTCAGGGAAGCGAAAACAACCGAACGGATCCGTCCGCGGATGCGACGACGAGCGAATGGCTTCCTGAAATCCGACAAGCTCCGGGACAAATCGAAGTCCTTTTGGAGGGTCTGCCTTTGGTTCCGGGTCATTTCATCGTGCGAGATTTGAATCAATCCTGGGCAACGATTGGCTTGAATCAAGATCGAATCGAATCGAATCACGATGCATTTGCTCCCGCTGAATACCTCGCACTGATTGAAGAAAAAGGCTGGGAGCATGTGAACTTGCTGAATGTCACCACATCAAGTTTGCCGCAAATCATCAAACAGACAGAACAAGGGGTGCCTTTGTGGAAAGCCTTTATCATATTTGCACTAATCGCCTTGGCGATTGAGACGATTCTATTGCGCACATGGAAAGCATAATCATCAAGAAAGTACGGATCGTTGATCCGAATAGCACGCACAACGGTCAACGATGTGATGTCCTCATCGTTGAAGGCAATATCGTTGAAATTGCCGCCGATTTGAAAACACCAGACGACGCAGACGTGTGGGAGGCAGAGGGCGCTG
>JADHRK010000095.1 GCA_016777435.1 Flavobacteriales bacterium | reverse complement strand
TTAAAATCTTCCCTAACGATTGTAGCCCCCTCAGGATGTACCTTCCCGCCTTATTCGCGTGCAGCGAAGAATAATGCACCGTTTGAAATGAAGAAATGGATTTTTGGTTTGACTTTGATCATGATCGTTGCGGGGGTCACGGCATTCTTCTATGCCCGATTGAATGTGACCGACTACCGTTTTGACGTGAAGTCAGATGCCATAAAGGCGCCGGTGGAGGTCATATTTGATGACATGGCAGTGCCGCACATTTATGCTGAAAATGAGGAGGATGCGATGCATGCATTGGGCTATGTGCATGCTTCGGAGCGTCTTTGGCAGATGGATTTGTTGCGACGGGCAGGTGCGGGGGAGTTGTCGGAATTACTGGGTGCTGACATGGTCGAAAACGACCAATACTTGCGTTCTCTGGGAATGCGCGAAGCCGCGGTCCGCACAGCAGCGGCGTTCGAGGCGGATGCGCCGGCTGAGATTCAGGCAGCAATGGGTGCATATTTGACGGGCATCAATGCGTTTATCGGATTGGACAAACGTCCTTTTGAATACCAGCTCTTGGGAGAGGAACCTCGGCCATTCACGACGCAGGATGTGTATTGCGCAACCGGTTTCATGGCTTATTCTTTTGCGATTCATTTGAAAACCGAACCGATTTTGGACTGGATGAAGCACAACCTCGGCCAAGTATATTGGGATGACCTGGCGCTGGGTCAAGACGGTTTCACTCGAATTCCGTTGCGTATTGATTCGACACGGGCATACCGGGATGCTTCCGGATTGTCCTCGCGGGTTGAGCGATTGGATAAGATTCGCCCCGTGCCTCAGTGGTTGGGGTCCAACGCTTGGGTGATCAGCGGGGAGCGCACGGCTTCCGGGCACGTGCTCTTTTGCAACGATGCGCATATGGCGTATGCCTCTCCCTCGGTCTGGTACGAAGCGCACATCGTGACACCAGAAGTGGAATATTATGGCAATCACCTTGCTGGATTGCCATTCCCTGCGATTGGGCATACCCGCGAGCATGCTTGGGGCATAACTATGTTTGTCAATGATGACATTGACCTTTACCGAGAAACCATTGATGGTGACCGTTACTTTCACGAAGGGGAATGGTTGCCGATCGCGTCTACGACAGAAACCATTGCCGTGGCAGGTGGCGAACCGGTGCAGTTTGAACTTCGCAAAACCCATCATGGACCTCTCATCGAAGACGATGTGGCCATGTGGTGGACGTTTACACAATACCCCGAAAATTTGATGCATGAAGCATTTTATGGCTTCTCACGAGCATCGAATATGACCGAATTCCAACATTCGGCTTCGCTGGTTCATGCTCCGGGACTGAACCTGATGTACGGTGACTCGGCAGGCAATATTGCCTGGTGGGCCTGCGCCAAGCTTCCGATGCGTTCCCCTGTTGTGGATACGAAAACATTAATCGATGGCCGCGAGGCTTCAAATGACATCCAGGGTTGGCATGGGTTTGAACAGAACCCGCAATCGGTCAATCCTACCAGTGGTTATGTCTACTCTGCGAACAATGCGCCTGAACCCCGAGACGGAATGCGTTATCCGGGACACTATTATTCTGGAAACACCCGTGCAACCGGAATTGTCGAAGCACTTTCAACGTCCAAGTCGGATTGGACAGTAGCGGATGCGCAGGCGATTCAACTCGACCATCATTCACTTGTTTACTCCAAAAATGCAGCAATGATGGTGGCAATGGCTCAGGAAGCTGGAGAGCAGGTGGAGCCCTTCATGGAGGATTGGGATGGCAGTCACCTTGGGCATCAGATTGCTCCTACACTCTATTACCGCTGGATGTACCGGACCATTGAAGGGGCGATGGCAGATGAGTTCGAGCAACAGGCGACCGATGGCACCGCTGATGATAAGTTTGAAGCGTTTCACAGGACCATTGTCAGTGAAAACACCTTCCCGCGGCTGCTTGCAAATGCTGATTCTCCTTGGTGGGACGATGTGCGAACATCCAATGTCGAAAGCGCTGCTGAGATCGTGGCTGGGGCTCTTCGCACTGCGCGCGTTGACGTTCAGGAGGCCCTGGGAGCGGACACTTCCAATTGGCGTTATGACCGATTGCATCAGGTTACACACCGGCATGCAATGTCCAGTGTTCCAATCATTGGGGATTGGCTTAGCATAGGAGCCATTCCTCTGCCAGCGGCAAAAGATGCCTTGAACAAGTACGAGTTCAAGTTGAAAAAAGAAGTGGATTATGAAGTGTTCTCCGGTCCTTCCATGCGCATTTCTTTGGATTTCGCAGATGTTGGTAATTCTGAAAGCGTTTTGCCTACGGGACAGTCGGGCAATCCATTTAGCGATTTCTATGCCAACCAAGCCGCACTTTACCATGCGGGTCAGTTTCGGAAACAAAGGATGGATCGAGCGGACATCGAATCTCATCAATTTGCGGTGTCACATTTGACTCCAAAGGACTAGATTTTAGGGAAAATTTGGCTTTTTTTAGGTGAGATTAAATCTTTATTTTTGCCTTGATGAAAAATTCAAGAGCATCGTGCCGGTGGAGCACCATGGCTGCCATGTGCACGCGTTCGCTTTTTGTTTTTGTCATGTTTTCGTCGGGTGCGCAGCTTGCAAGCGCACAATGCACGATCGCTGTGAGCAGCATGGACGGATCCATTCCGAACGCCTCACTTTTAGTGAACGGAGTGCCCTTTGGGGCAACCGATGCCAATGGCATTTGGTCCGGTCGCATTTCGCAAGCAGCGCACCGACCTCAGCGGGTGCAAATCAGAGCGTTGGGATTTCAATCTTGGGAAGGGAGCTTGGCCTGCAGTTCGTCCGATAGCCATGCGGTCCAACTCGAAGAAAACACCTTTGTGTTGGGGGGTGCGACCGTTGTAGGAAGTCTCTCGGCCATGAAACTGAAGGAGAGTCCGATTCGGACACAAGTTCTGGCCGGCAGAGCTTTGCGCGAAATTCCTGCAGACGACGCCACGGAAGCGCTGGATTTTAGCAACGGAATTCGGGAGACCATCGCGTGCGGAATTTGTGGAACCAATGACATTCACATCAACGGTTTGGAAGGCGTTTATACCTTGATGCTCATCGACGGAGTTCCATTGTTAGGGGGGCTCGCCTCAGCATATGCATTGGATGGTATTCCGTTGACGATGATCCAACAGGTTGAAGTCATTCAAGGGCCGGCAAGCGCTCGTTTTGGAAGTCAAGCGGTTGGAGGTGTCATCAACGTGGTGTTGGCTCCTTTGCGCTCAGGTTCGTCATCGGGAAGCTTGGGATTGGATAGCCACCAGCGGTTGACGCTCACAGCAGCTGCGGGCTGGGGGCCGAGTGAAGCACCATGGCAATTGGGCTTGGATGCGCATCACATGGGTCGGCGATTGGATGACAATGGCGATGGCATGACCGATGCACCCACGATTGAACGGGTGGTTGGGACGCTCCGTCATCAGCGCAGTACAGACCGGAGGCATTGGCGCACCACCCTGCGCGGATTTGCCGAAAAGCGCTTTGGCGGTGCATTGGATTTCGAAGAAGCGGACCGAGGGGGCAACAATCGTTATGGCGAACGCATTGACTTATTTCGGGGCGAGTGGCTGTTGGGCGGCGCGCCGAAGGGCAACGAAGGCATGACCTATCAAGGGGGATTTTCTTTTCATGATCAGCGCTCCACCTACGGGCAGACCAATTTCAATGCACGTGAATTCACTGCCAACGCAGAAGCCTTTCATACGGGATGGAGTTGGAAGGAGAACAGGCGCATCACAGGGGGAATGAGTTTGATGTGGGACAAATACAGCGACGAGACACCCGCTGCATCGGACATGAATGTTCTAGTTCCGGCACTCTATGTGGAGCACACGGGTGCTTCGAAGGCGGCTGGTTCTGAGCAAAAGCGCATTTCTTGGATTCACGGTCTTCGCATTGAAAAGCCTTCCAACGCTGCGGTGGTTGTGGCGCCAAGGATCAACTTCAAATGGTCACCTTCCCACGTTGTGGATGTCCGACTGAATGCTGGGCGGGGATACCGCAGGGTGCATTTGTTCACGGAGGAGCATGCGGCGCTTGACGGCTCCCGATCCGTAGTGCAGCCCGATCGTGGATTGCGGCCTGAGTCCAGTTGGAACGTCAACTTGAGTGGAAGCTGGAGCACGGGCGATGATACGTACACTGCTACTGTTTCGGGGCATGTTTTTTCGACGCTGTTCACCGATCGGATTTATGCCGATTACGATAGTCTTCCAAATGCGATTGTTTACCGCAACATTGACGGAATCGGCTGGAACCGAGGATTTGGTGGAGATGCTCTGCTGACAGGAGCCAGCGGTTGGTCGTGTTCGTTGGGAGCGACGGTGTTGCGCTCTCAATTGCTGGAGGGTTCCAAAAATCCATGGTCGAACGGGGCTTGGCGATGGGCAGAGGACATTGAGTTTGCGCCAAATGTCACGGCCAATTTCGGAGGAGGCTACCGATGGGGGAACGGGGGAGTTAATCTATCTGGGCAGCATGTGGGGGCCATGCGCTTGCCTTATTATGACGCAGATGAGCCAGAACGGAGCGAGGCGTTTCAATTGCTGCATTTGAGTGTATTTCGATCGTGGTGCCCCCGAAACTCGGAAAATTCAGAAGGTAAGAACACGTTGACCATCGGTGTTAAAAACCTGACGAATACGGTTCAGAAGCGTCCCATCATTGCACCGGATGCTCCGTTCAGTGACGAATTCGACGCCTCGAGGATATACGCCCCAACGGAACAACGGAGATTGTTTGTCAAATTGGCTTGGACGAGGTAAACCGATCGAGGGCAGTCAGCGCCCCTTTTTCATTGATACACCCGAACGTAGTCCACCGCCATGAACTGAGGAAACGTTGTGGTGGCATTGGGATAGCCGGGCCATTGGCCGCCCACGGCTACGTTTAAGATGAAGAAGAACGGGTTGTCAAATGGGTAGTTTTGATTCCCGGAAACGCTGTTGTCGACCGAATAAAAGGGTTGGTCATCGAGCAACCAGGTGATTCCATTTTCGTCCCAGTCAATGGAAAAAACGTGGAATTCATCCGCAAACGTTTGACCGCCCGAAAGGTATCGACTGCCTCCCGTGTATTGGTGCTGGGGGTAACTGTTGCCAAAATGAACCGTTCCGTGGATGCTGCTTGGACTTGATCCAATAAGTTCCATGATGTCTATCTCCCCACATGCCGGCCATCCTGCGCTTGGGAAGTTTGCTCCCAGCATCCAGATCGCTGGCCAAATCCCTTGTCCGAAAGGCAAAATGGCACGGACATCGATTCGACCGTATTGGTATTCTTGGAGCCCGATGGATTTGAGCCGTGCCGAGGTGTATTGTGAACCGTTTTTTTTGGCGACAATCATCAGGTTGCCATTGGATACGTATGAGTTTTCAGAATTGGAGGTGTAATTCTGCAATTCTTGGTTGCCCCATCCCGAAGCCCCCAAATCATAAGTCCAATGTTGCGGATTGATTTGGCTGGCGTCAAACTCATCGGACCAAACCAGCGTGCGTCCAGGGTATTCGTTTGCCGCTTCATAGCCTTCATTCGAGACCTGGATCACGGTGTCGTCATTGCGTATGGTGCCAATGGCCTCTTGCAAGCCATTTGCAATCAATCCGTTGGATGAGCTCGTCAAGACCACTCGGAATTGTTCGTCTTCTTCAGCGAACTCATCCACAATGATTTCGATGTCAATGGATGCAGCCGTGGTGCCTGCAAGAAAAACAATCGTTCCGGAATCAGCGATGTAATCTTCCCCTTCCGTGGCCGTGATTGGCTTCACCTCATAGGTGACTGTAACTTCTCTATTGGTGCCGACGCTCAGTACAATTGGGAATTCGAAGAGGGCATTCTCCTCATTTTCCAGTTGACTAATGTTGATCGGGAGAAGGACTTCAGGCACGGCGCCATTGGGTTCGTCCTTTTCGCAGGAGGTCAATACAAGAAGCGCAATGAGCGAGAAGGGAAGGTGCTGGAATTTCACGTTTGGGTGTGTTTTGTACAAAGTTACAGTGGCAATTCCATAAAAGGATTCCCTTGTACCCAATCATTAGCGGTTTCGAGCACGTCAATTTGCGCAGCTCAATGAAAAGTGTAATTTTGACATTTGAAATTTGAAACCATGCGCAAGTTACTTTCCCCTTTGTTTGCAGTATTCATCTTCTGTGGTGCATTGCAAAGCCAAAATCGACTCGCTACGTTCGGCCATGCCATCGTCAATGAAGCCCAGGATACCGTTCTGCTTCGAGGGATGGGGCTAGGAGGTTGGATGGTGCAAGAGGGTTATATGCTTCAGACTTCGGCCTATGCCAACCCCCAGTGGGAAATTCGGCAGAAGATTGAAGAGACCATTGGAGAAGAGGCTACGGAAGAATTTTACGATGCTTGGCTCCATAATCACGTCCAAAAAAGTGACATCGATTCGATGAAGGCTTGGGGGTTTAACTCCGTGCGCCTGCCCATGCATTACAACCTGTTTACATTGCCCATTGAAGAAGAGCCAGTAACGGGTGAAAACACTTGGCTTGAGATTGGGTTTGAGTTGACCGACAGTCTCATTTCATGGTGCAAACAGAACGAAATCTACGTAGTGCTGGATCTTCATGCCGCCCCAGGGGGACAAGGCTATGATGCCGCCATCTCGGATTACAATCCCGCAAACCCTTCACTGTGGCAAAGCGCAGAGAACCGCAATAAAATGGTGGCTTTGTGGAAGCGATTGGCGGAACACTATTCCGA
Source organism: Flavobacteriales bacterium (assembly GCA_016777435.1). Lineage (GTDB taxonomy): Bacteria > Bacteroidota > Bacteroidia > Flavobacteriales_D > Sanyastnellaceae > UA16. The sequence goes on along the minus strand of JADHRK010000095.1, from coordinate 769 downwards.
TGAAGATTGGGTCGCGGGGTATGACTTGCTGAACGAGCCGAACTGGGATTTGCCAGGCAATACAGCGATGCGAGCATTGTATGAGGAGGTAACGGATAGCATTCGAACGGTGGATCCGGATCATATCATTTTCATTGAAGGAAATTGGTGGGCCAATGACTTCACAGGATTAACCCCACCGTGGGACGACAACCTCGTTTACTCACCCCATAAATATTGGAGTACCAATACAGCGGAGACCATGCAGTGGGTCACGACCATGCGCAATGAGCACAATGTGCCTCTTTATTTGGGAGAGAGTGGTGAAAATTCAAATGTTTGGTTCCGCGATGCAATCCGTCTCTTGGAGGATCTCGGCATTGGTTGGGCGTGGTGGCCCTTGAAGAAGGTGGACAACATTTCGGCGATTTTGAGCATTCCCAAAACGGATAACTATCAGGCACTCTTGAATCACTGGGGCGGCAGCGGTCCAGCGCCAACGACGGAGGATGCTACGGCCGCGCTGATGGAGCTCGCGGAGAATTTGAAGACGGGAAATTGTGCGTTCAAAGAGGATGTTGTGGACGCGATGTTCCGTCAAGTTTATTCCGATGAAACACGCCCTTTTCAGGAGGCACAGTCCATACCGGGTGTAGTTTTTGCTACGGATTTTGATCTGGGGGTGGTAGGCTCGGCGTATTCCGATACCAAGACGGCGAATTACCATGTGTCCACCGGCAACTACACCGAATGGAACAGTGGGTGGGCATACCGCAATGATGGAGTAGAC
>JADHRK010000094.1 GCA_016777435.1 Flavobacteriales bacterium | reverse complement strand
GGAGTTTTCAGCATTCAATTGACTACGTTCAGTACCGATGGCAATTGCTCCGATCAAACAACCGTTGATATTGATGTCTTGCTCGTTTCGGTGGATGAGATGGATTGGACCGGTTCGGTTTACCCAAACCCCACGCACGGAACGGTTATTTTTGAGTCAAGCGAGGCGATTGAATCGATTCAAGTGTTCCGAATTTCTGGAGCGCTTGTTCAGAGCGAAACACCGAACCGCATGCGCTGGATGATGGACACAGCCGATTGGGCGGAAGGCATTTATGTCGTTCGAATCCAAACAGCAATGGGAACCAAATCGTTGAAGTTGGTTCGCGGGGCGTGATGGGTAGGTTTAGCAGGTAGCCCCGAAAAGACCAAGGAGCGCAAGAAGATCCGCGACGCTGACCACCAAGTCGTTGGTGATGTCACCCGGGCAGGGCCCAGGAGAACCGCAAATGCAAAGCTCCAGCCCGTCGGGAATTCCGTTTTGATTGCTGTCGGAGTTCATTGGATCGGTGTTGTAGACACCCAATTCCAATGCATCACTCAACCCATCTCCGTCGGAGTCACTGCAAGCATCTCCGACCCCGTCGTTGTTGAAATCAGCCTGGGCGTTGTTGGCTACAACCACACAGTTGTCATCCACGTCGTAAATGCCATCTGCATCGATGTCTGACTGGAAACCCAGCAAGTCGCCCAACCCCAGATCTGCGACAACAATAAAGTGATCGGATGCAGCGAGCGCATCACTGGACTGCAAACCCAATTCCTCAAGCCGAGCAGCAGACATCTCGTCCGTGCGCAAGACAAAACCTCCTTTGTAGCCCGTGGAAGCATCAGACGTGATGATGTAGTCCAACTTTCCAGGAATCCATTCGGAAGAAAGAGAACTACTGGTCCAAGTGTAATCAAAGGGGTGATCGGATTGCAAAATGGGCCACTCGGTGAGGTTTGAACCATCCCAATCAGGCGCAAAATCAGGACCGTTATTGGTTTCGTCCGAGATGTCTCCTGTAACAAGGGTATAAATGGGATTGTCCAACCCAACCATATTCAAGTCTCCGCCGTAGACAATCGGCGCATTGGTTGACAACGCAGGCCCATTTCCTGCACCCGCGATGGCGTCACGCAGAAAAGCCATGTACTCATCGGCTTCCGATTGCCGCTGTGCTTCATTCGATGCACCGCCGCAGCATTTGAGATGGCTGCTCGTGAAGAGCATGGGCACAAGCCAATCTTCATGGGCCTCGACTACGACGGGAAACTGGCGATAAACACCCGAATGGCTTGAGAGCACTGCGCCTTTGGAAGCAACCATCAAGTCGTAATCGTCTTTCACCACATTCCACGAAGCGCCACCTTCGAGTGGAATCCATTCATTGAGCAACCCACGGACATAATTCGCACTGACGTTGGAGACTTCAGAGAAACCAATGATGTCGGGAGCAACCGCTTGAAGAATGCGTTCCATTGCCATCTTCGCCGGCCCTTCGTCCATTCGATTGTTCATGTTCCAAAATGCTACCCGGTCGAGCGTTCCCTCGGACCGAGCAATGGAATGAGGGGTCCAAGGATCGACACTGCTGTTCATTTCATGCACAATTCCTTCAGCCGGAAATCCAACTTGACCGTCTCCATCGTACCACTTCAAACGAATGCTTTCCCCGACATCCCCGAGCAGGTCACGTTTGAAAGCGATTTCAAATTCTTTTGCACTGTAAGTGGGCGACGAACGCATGCCGATTTCATTCAAACTTTCAATTCCGGAACCGCCGGTGTAACGGATGGCTTGTCGGCTGGAAAAATTCAACAGCAAGTCTACACCCAGTCCTTGGTTTGCATAATCCACGCCGGTGTCGGTATCATCATCCAAATCCAGCAACAGGAAATATTCATTGGGCAGGATGTTTTCATCCAGACCCACCTCATTTTGCAATTCGATGTGCACGTACAACCAGTTGAGGTTGCTTGTGGCAGCGGTTTTTATGAAAGGCGAACCGTCAGGTGCATTGAGGTGGTCAATTCCGCTCCAGTCACCGAATTGGTTATTGAGTTGAATTTGGCTCGCCAGCACGGAAGAGCACAAAAAGAATAAACTCGCGAGGGGAAGTTTCATATTGGGTGAGGTTGATGGCAACGAGTGAACGAAGTTACGGGTAGATTTGCCGAATGAATCATCGGCAGAGCGTCGTCATGTTGCACTTCATTGTTCTGATTTTCGGATTCACCGGAATTTTGGGCAAATTGATTTCACTGGAAGCGGAGCGCTTGGTGTTTTGGCGTGTTTTTTTAGGCGGAGGATTGGTTGCGATTTGGCTGTTTTTAAAAGGAAAAACGCAACGGTTTCCGATAAAGACAGGCATTCAGGTCGCGCTTGTGGGGTGCGCGGCCGCAGCCCATTGGATTGCTTTTTTCGGGTCCATCAAAGCGAGCAATGTTTCGGTTGCGTTGGCTACATTGGCCACTACCCCTGTGTTTGTAAGCATCTTGGAGCCGCTCGTACACAAGCGAAAAATGGATTGGAGGGAAATTTTACTGGGAGGTGTTATCATCGTGGGTTTATTGGTTTTGTTATGGGGTCCTTCCGAAGGGGATTTTACCTTGACTTCGGAGCAGTATTATCGCGGCATTGGATTGGCGCTGATTTCTGCGGCTCTGGCCGCGGTCTTTTCCACGTTCAACTCGGTTTTTGTGCGCTCGTATGATTCGGCCAACCTCACTCGGGTGGAGTTGATGAGTGCTGCAGCGGTTTTGGCGGTGTTGTTTTGGTTCGATGGGAGGGGGCAATCATTGGCGTTTTGGGCCATTCCAAAAGACGATTGGTTGTGGCTTGCATTGTTGGCCTCATTGGCAACGGCTTTTGCATTTTTGATGAGCATTGAGGTCATGAAGCGGCTTTCTCCTTTTACCACAGCAGTTGCGATCAACATGGAACCGGTTTATGCCATTGTTCTTGCCGCCTTGATTTTCGGTGATTCTGAACGGATGGGAGGGTGGTTTTACCTCGGTTCCGTGATCATTGTGGGTGCTGTATTTGCGGATGCAGGCTTCAAGCGCAGGGCTCGAAAAAAAGCTTCAATCGACAACGAAAAAAGCTGACGCGATTCGGTCGGCTACGAGCCATTTTTCTTCTCGAATCCGGTAACGACTTCCGCCAAGCGGTTCGAGCGTGCGGTCGGCAATGCACTGCCTCCAGAAATCAGGATCTTCGGTTTGTGGATGGTGTCCGTATTCGTTTTCCAAGGCTTCGACATCAATCCCTTTCGCTGTGCGAAGACCCGTCATTAACCCTTCGTTGTAGCGATCATGCGCAGAGAGCACATCTCGTTCCACTGGGAGGTCATCAAGGCGTTGGGCTTTTTGAACGGCGGCGATGTAGCGGGGATTGTTGGACACATTGGCCAACCGCTGTTGGCCATCGAAACCATGTGCGCCCGGCCCAATGCCAAGGAATGGCAGACCGGTCCAATAGTGCTGGTTGTGTTGGGCGTGCCCTCCGGACCGGGCAAAATTGGACACTTCGTAATGGTCGAACCCTGCTTCTTTTGCGCTTGAGCAAAGCATTGCATACTCCGCTTCGACAAGTGACTCAGGTGCGACATGCTCAAGCCCTTTTTGCACGTTTCGGCCCAAAGCGGTTTGATCTTCCACCGTTAAAATGTAGGCAGATAAGTGATCGACAGGCAAGCCAAAGGCCTTTTCAAGGTCATGAGCAAAAGGCATCTTGCGGTCTGGCAAGCCGTAAATCAAATCCGCGGACAAATGTTGGAAACCCAACGCATGAGCGCTCAAAATAGCATCGACGGCTTGTTGGCTAGAATGTGCTCGGTTCATCCATTGCAGGCGGTCATCATCGAAGGTTTGCACACCGATTGACAAACGGGTGATCCCCATGGCTAGCCAGGCTTTCAGCCGTTCGTCGGTAATGTCTTCCGGATTGGCTTCGAGGGTGACTTCAGACGGGTGCGCGCCTGCCGCAAGGCAGCGACTTACCAACGATTCCAATTGCCCCAAATCAAACAAAGAAGGTGTTCCTCCTCCGAAGTAAACCGTGGAAACAGGTCCTTTTGCCGCTATCATTTTCCAATCCAACTCCCGCATTAACGCCTTTCCCATGGCTTCCATGGTGCGCAAATTGGTGGAGAAGTGAAAGTCACAATAGTGGCATGCAGTTCTACAGAATGGAATGTGAATGTAAATCCCGTACACCCCCCAAAGTTCGCGCGAAAATCCTCCTAACTTGCCTTCATGGAATGGGAAGTTCGTTGGCCGGATGGCCGAGTGGAGCAAGTTGCTCCAGGATCGGAAGAATCGTGGGACTGGAAACAGCTTGCCCCGGGCGTTTTCGACGTGCGCATGGGCAATCGAAATGTCCGCATCGAACGCATGGACGGACCCGATGAAAAAGGCAATGTGACCATTCGGGTAAACGGTGTGGTGCAAGCGCTTCAAGTGTTGGGCCCCCAGCAATTGCTTTTGGAATCCATGGGCATGTCTGCGAATGTTGAAACCCAAGAGAAACACGTCGAATCACCGATGCCCGGGAAGATTCTGCAAGTGATGGTTGCGACAGGAACTGAGGTGGATGAGGGCGATCCTTTGTTGGTGTTGGAAGCCATGAAAATGGAAAATGTTATCCGTGCACCGCGTTCCGGAGTGATTGCAGTAGTGCAGGCCCAGGTGGGCGAAGCCGTTGAAAAAGCGGCCATATTGGTCACATATGAAATGAACGAATGAAACGTTTTTTAACCATGCACCCCTCACATTATTCATGGGCCATTGGCCTTGTATTGATCGCCTCCCTCGGCCAAGCCCAGGATTGCAACAATCCGGTACCGGTATGTGGCGACGTGCCTGAGGCCGTATCCCTCAATTATGCGCAAAACATCGAATTTGGCTGCTTGAACAGTCCGTACGTAACCGTGCTGGAATTCATGACCAATACCAACGTGACGAGCACAGGTCCAGTCTACATTGACTTAGGGGGAGTCGCTTGCCAGACCAATGGGGTGGATGATGTTATTGAGTGTGTCGTGATCAAACCGGATCCACAAGCATTATGCGACGTTGCCAGTTACCAAGCGGTTTCTCCATGTTCCGAGATGGGCGGTGCAACGTCATTGCAGTCGGAGGATTTATTGCCAAACACGACGTATTTGATTTTGCTTGGAACAGCGCACGACCCCTCGACGACTCCATGCAACTTAACGGTATTTCTATCCGGCCCTGCAGTTTCCATTGATGCGTGTTGCACGACCAATATCGCTCCGGGACAAAGTGTGGAATTGACGGCAAGTGGTGCCGATGAAGCGCTCGGTTACACGTGGTTTCCAGACTTTGGTCTTTCTACGGCCATTGGGAATTCGGTTGTGGCATCGCCATCGGTGACGACAACCTATTCGGTTTCTGGATTTTTTGGTGGTTGCCAATATTCGGACGCTGTGACCATCACTGTTGGAAATCCTTTGGGGCTTCCCACGAGCTTCACTCCAAACGATGATGGATACAACGACACGTGGGATGTGGATGGATTGTTGGATTACAACCTAGCAGATATCCGAATTTTTGACCGTTGGGGACAAGTGGTCTTCCGGAGTGTGGGCTACAGCCAACCATGGAATGGAATGAATGGAGGCAAGGCAGTCCCGGTTGGAACGTATTACTATGCCATTGACTTGAACGATCCGCTCCTGGTAGAATTGGAGACCATTACCGGATTCATTAGCATCATCCGATGAAGAAATTTAACTGCATTTTTTCGGCCGCAATGGGCTGCGTGTTGCTGATTCAAACCAACACACTGTTCGCGCAACAGCTTCCTGTGCGCACCACCTCGATCATCAATCCTTTCCAGGATCATCCAGCTGCCGCAGGAACCTTAGGGTGCATGGATTTGCACATGGGGTTTCGCAATCAATGGTCAGGAATTGAAGGAGCTCCTCAAACCGCTTTTGCCAACCTGCACGGACAGATGGAGGGCCAGGGGGATGATTTTCATGGGTTTGGAGTCCGCGTGGAATCGGACGATGCGGGTGCATGGGGCTATAATGCAGTAAACTTCTCGTACGCGTACAACTTGCGCTTGTCGAATGGCGCGCGATTGGCTGCAGGTTTGAGCGCTGGCTTTTTCCAACACCGACTGGATTTGAGCGAACTGATCATGCCGGAGTTTCAAGTGGCCAATGATCCGGCCATTTATGGCGGCAATCAATTCATCGTCCCTACCATCGATGCGAGCTTGTGGTACTATGATCGCACCAAATTTGTGGGCTTCACCATTCAGAATGTCACCCAGCCGAGCATGCAGAAGATCAGTCAGTTTGGCAAGCTTCGCCGGCATGCTGTTTTCTTGGCCGGCACCCAGGTGGAATTGGACGGGAAATGGATGTTCACCCCATCCGCCCAAGCGCGACTTGGCTCTGGAGTACCGCCATCGGCCGAAATTTTAGGAATGATGCGTTACGATGAGGTCGTAGGCGTCGGTTTGGGTTACCGCAGCCAAAGCGCTTTGATTGTAGCTGCTCAAGCCAAAGTCATGGATTATTTGACCATCGGTTATGCTTATGAATTCAACGTATCTGCTTTGAGTGGGGCCGCCCCAAGTACGCATGAAATCGTCATTGGAATCAACAGTTGTTCGGGCCGACAAAAAGGCCGAGCCATTCCATGCCCCGCTTACAACTGATCTGACGGCATGAACGTCTATTCCAATAAACAGCGTTGGAAACGCTTTTTGCTGGCTGCGGCTGCAGTGATTGTATTGGCGACCCTTTGGTACTCCAATGACATTGCGCAGCGGATTCGTGCAGAGGAAAAGACAAAGGTTCGCTTGTGGTCGGAAGCGATCGTGCAGCGTGCGCAATTGGTGGGCTACACCCAACAGCTATTTGAAGAGCTAGGGACAGAAGAAAGAGGAAAGGCCGACCGATTGGCTGACGCCTACCGTTTGATCAATGATCCGCCACGCGGCATGGACCTGACGTTCATCACCGATTACCTCTGGTCGAATAAGACGATTCCGGTGTTGATTTATGACGCGAACGATGAGCTGTTGTACCAGGTGAATATCCCGGAAGATGCAAGCTTGGATTCTTTGAAAGAAGTGATGTCTGCTGCCAATGAACCCATTGTTTTTAATAATGTGGGTCACACCGTGTATTGGGATGAAAGCGTGCGATTCAGTGAGCTGAAAGATGTCATGCAGGACCTGATCAACTCTTTCATCAGTGAGACGGTCATCAACAGCGCTTCGGTGCCGGTAGTCATGACCGATAGCACCCGCACAGAGGTAATCCGCTACCAGCGAGTGGACTCCGCGGCCGTTGCAGAACCCGAAAGGTTGCAATCTCTGCTCGCCGGCATGGCCGGCTCCAACGATCCAATCGAGGTGGATCTGCCGGGCGAAGGCCGCCATTACATTTATTATGCGGATTCGGTCATTTTGACACAATTGCGTTATTACCCGCTGGCCCAGCTGGTGCTCATCGCTGTTTTCACCTTTGTCGCATACCTCATTTTTAGCAGCTTCCGCCGCGCCGAACAGGACCAGGTGTGGGTGGGAATGGCCAAGGAGAC
>JADHRK010000093.1 GCA_016777435.1 Flavobacteriales bacterium | reverse complement strand
ATTGGCCGCACCCATTTGATGGACGCGACCCCATTGACTTTGGGACAGGAGTTTGGGGGGTATGTGGCACAGTTAAACTATGGACTCAATGCACTGCGAAATTCGCTGAGTCATTTGTCAGAATTGGCACTTGGCGGCACAGCAGTTGGAACGGGAATCAACACGCCAGAAGGTTATGCTGTCCGTGTTGCGCAGCACATTGCTGAACTCACAGGCCAACCTTTTGTGACGGCTGCCAACAAGTTTGAGGCGCTCGCGGCGCATGACGCTATTGTGGAGTCGCATGGCGCCTTGCGCCAGTTGGCGGTCTCCCTCAATAAAATTGCGAATGACATTCGGTTGATGGCTTCAGGGCCGCGTTCGGGAATCGGTGAAATCATCATTCCCGCCAACGAACCCGGTTCGAGCATCATGCCAGGCAAGGTGAACCCTACACAATGCGAGGCCCTTACCATGGTGTGTGCTCAAGTGATGGGCAATGACGTTGCCATTGCGGTTGGGGGAGCGCAAGGGCATTACGAACTGAATGTATTCAAGCCGATGATGGCCCGCAACATACTGGAAAGCGCTCAGTTGATCGGAGATGCGTGCGCCTCGTTCAGTGCGCATTGCGTCCAAGGCATCGAACCGAATCACAGTCGGATTGATGAATTGGTGCAGAATAGCCTCATGTTGGTCACGGCACTCAACACCAAGATTGGTTACTACAAAGCGGCAGAAATCGCGAACAAAGCGCATACCGAAGGCACAACCTTGAAAGTGGCAGCGCTCGCGACCGGTTACTTGACAGAGGAGGAATACGACGCGTGGGTCGTGCCTGCCGACATGACAGGCCGCCGCTAGGCAATCATCTTTTTTGGTGGACTAGCGTGTCTTCCGGGTCTTCATCTCTGTGACCAGCTGCTTGATCCATTGTTCTTCGGACTTCGGACAAATCAACAAGGCGTCCTTTGTGTCCACAACGATGAAGTCGTTCACGCCACGCAAAGCGACGATCTTTTTCGATTCTGCTGCCTCAGTGACCACCACATTGCCTGCCGCTTCATGGGCCCAGAGTTCCGTTCCAGTCGTTCCATTGCCATGCGCGTCCAGCGGCAATTTTTCATGCAACGACCCCCAAGTCCCCAAGTCACTCCAGCCAAAATCGGAAAGCACAACCGTCACGTTGGATGCTTTTTCCATGATTCCATAATCGATGGAGATATTTTCACAATCGCCATAAATGGATTGAATGGCTGACTTTTCGGCGGGTGTCGCAAAATCTGCGGCATTTTCTTGGAATAAATCTTGCATTTCGGGCAAGTGCTTTTCAAACGCGGCGGTAATGTTTTGAAGGCTCCAAATGAAGATTCCAGAATTCCAATAGAAGTCTCCCGAGGCAAGGAATTCCTCCGCCAAGTCTCTCTGCGGCTTTTCCGTGAAGGTTTTGACGGAACGAATGCGCTGATCTTCCGCATCGGGCAGGTCTTCAAATTGGATGTAGCCGTAGCCCGTGTCGGGTCGCGATGGCTTGATGCCGAGCGTGACCAAATGGTTGGTGTTCAAGCTGTGATTTGCCGCGAGTTGCGCAATTTCTAGGAAGTTGTCTTCTTTGACAATCAAATGGTCGGATGGTGCGACAATCACTACGGCTTCTGATGCCTGATCACCCGCCTTGTTCGCGACCCAGTGATTTGCGTAGGCAATGCAAGGGGCAGTGTTGCGCATGAAAGGCTCACAGAGTACGTTTTCCGCTGGCAAAAGTTCGAGGTGTTCATGAACCAAACCGCGGTAGCGTTCTTGTGTGACCACAACAATGTTTTCATTGGGCACCATTCGGCTGAGGCGATCATAGGTCATCTGAATCAGCGACCGTCCCGTGCCGAGAATGTCGAGGAATTGTTTTGGCTGGATTTCACGGCTCATGGGCCAAAAACGACTTCCAATGCCACCAGCCATGATGACTGCGTAAGTGTTCGAATTTTTCAAATCAAGGGTGGGTTAAAGGCAATGAAGCGGGCTCGGAAAGGCTTGACCATTGCGGGCAATCGCATTTCTGACTTCGCCGCTGCTGCTGGCAACTTGTCAATAGAAAAACCGCTCCTAGGAGAGCTATGACCGTCAATGGGTGGTTGATCTTCTTCATTTGCTGCAAAAATACGCTCCGTAGCTTGACTTATGGAGCGGCACTGAACATTAACTTAGCCGCATGCGGTGGATGTTTCACATTGGACGTTACATGCAATTGTTGGCCAAAAGCTTTCGCCGACCTGAAAAGGCGCGGATGTTTCGTGGGCTCTTTGTCCAGGAATTGGAATCCATTGGGATTCAATCTGTAGGCATCGTCGCCTTGCTGAGTCTTTTCATGGGGGCGGTTATTTGTTTGCAAACGGCGCACCAAATTGGGGGTTGGATCCCTGCGTACACCATTGGGTTCACGGTGCGTCAGACCATGATTTTGGAGTTTTCTCCGACCTTGATTCCCGTGATACTTGCGGGCAAGGTAGGCTCCAACATCGCGTCGCAATTGGGGAGCATGCGGGTCACGGAGGAAATTGATGCGTTGGAAATTATGGGGGTAAATAGCGCAAGTCATTTGATCCTACCGAAGATTTTGGCGGGTGTTTTGATTGTGCCTTTTTTGGTCATCTTGAGCATGGTCCTCGGTGTGGGCGCAGGGGCTTGGATCGGCGTCGCTACAGGTGTGAGCACGCTTGCTGATTTCGAATACGGAATGCAAGTTGACTTCCGGGTTTTCGATGTGTCTTACGCACTGATCAAAACCGTAATCTTCGGTTTTATACTCACAAGTGTGTCCGCTTACCATGGCTATTATGCCTCGGGAGGGCCCATTGAAGTGGGGCGTTCCAGTACGCGGGCAGTGGTATGGTCCGTGGTGATCATCATGATTTCCAACCTCGTCATCACCCAAATGTTGCTGAATTAACGGACGAGCGGAATGATCAAACTGCACAACATCTCCAAATCGTTTGGTGAGCATCATGTTCTCAAGGATGTATCAGCCTCCTTTGAGCGAGGCAAAGTCAATTTTGTCATTGGGCGCAGCGGAAGCGGAAAGAGCGTTTTGACAAAATGCACGGTTGGCCTCATTGAGCCTGACACGGGGTATGTGGAATATGATGGGCGGGATTTCACCCGAATGTCCTTGAAAGAGCGCAAATCCATTCGACAAGAGATTGGAATGCTCTTCCAGGGAAGTGCCTTGTTTGACAGCATGTCGGTTGAAGAAAACGTGCGGTTTCCGCTGCGGATGTTCAGTGATTTGAGTGAAAAAGACATCCAAATGCGGGCTGCAGCATGCCTCGAAAGGGTGGAGCTTTCGGACGCAGGCGCTCGCTTTCCGTCTGAATGCAGCGGTGGAATGCAAAAGCGCGTTGGCATTTCCCGGGCCATTGCGATGAATCCGAAATATTTGTTTTGCGATGAGCCCAACTCTGGACTTGATCCTCAAACGGCCATTGTCATCGACCAGCTCATCAAAGAAATCACGTTGGAATACCAGATGACAACAGTGGTTATTTCGCACGATATGAATAGCGTCATGGAGGCGAGTGATACCATTCATTTTGTCCACGAAGGGTCCATCCTTTGGAACGGAGATCGGCACCAATTGTTGGAAGGGGGAGTGGCCGAATTGGAATCATTTGTTTTTGCTTCGGACCTCATGCGTCAGATTCGCAAGAACCAATCCACCCCATGAAGCATGGCGGAAGGAGGCCCTCAAAAAATCCCATTGAATTTTAATCGCCGCACGAATGCGGAGATGAATGAAGGCTCTGAGCGCATGCTCGCGAGGTATCAGTCGCGAAGAACGGTTCGGCATTTTTCATCTGATCCACTTCCATTGGAGGTGGTGGAACGCTGCATATTGGCTGCAGGCACAGCTCCATCAGGCGCCCATAAGCAGCCCTGGCATTTTTGCCTCATCACGGACCCCGCAATCAAGAAAAAGATTCGCGAAGCCGCGGAAAAAGAAGAGTATTTCAATTACCACGGCCGCATGTCAGGTCGTTGGCTCAAGGACTTGGAGCCCTTCGATACCAACCACATCAAACCCCATTTGGAAGAGGCGCCAGCCCTCATTGCCGTTTTCAGGCAAGCCTGGCAACCGGATGAGTTGGACGGTAGGAAGCAGAACTATTACGTTCAGGAGTCGGTGGGAATTGCCTGCGGCATGCTTTTGGCTGCTTTGCACGAATCGGGGATCGCTGCACTGACCCATACACCTTCTCCGATGGCTTTTTTGTGTGATATTTTGGACAGACCATCCCATGAGAAGGCATTTTTACTCATCCCCATTGGATTCCCTACAGATGACTGTGAAGTGCCTGATATTGCTCGGAAATCACTCGATGAGATTCGTTCAAATATGGGTGCCGGCAAGAAGTAATTCTGCTGCTTGAGCATAAAATCTTGAATAAACTTCGGTGGTTACCTTTTCCTTTGGTTACTTTGCGCCCCGATAAACAGATTTAAGCTATGTCTGATATTCAAGAAAAAGTAACGGCGATTATCGTCGACAAGTTGGGAGTTGATGCCGGAGAGGTTAACATCGAAGCAAGTTTCACCAATGATTTGGGAGCCGATTCTTTGGACACGGTTGAGCTCATCATGGAATTTGAAAAGGAGTTCAACATTGCCATCCCCGACGACCAAGCTGAAAAGATCAGCACAGTAGGCCAAGCGGTCGACTACATTACAGAGCACGCGAAATAATCCCGGCTCTATGGAGCTCAAGAGGGTTGTTGTGACTGGCCTAGGAGCGATTACGCCCCTAGGCAATGACGTGCGCGCCTATTGGGATGGCCTCATCAACGGTGTGAGTGGCGCAGGCCCAATCACCAAGTTTGACGCTGAAAATTTCAAAACCCAATTCGCGTGCGAAGTCAAAGGCTTTGAGGTTGCAGATTTCTTGGAGCGGAAAGCTTCAAGGAAGATGGACCTTTTTGCCCAGTACGCTGTGGTCTGTTCAGATGAAGCCATCAAGGACGCGGGACTTCTTGAGGAAGGCGCCGCAAATCCCGACCGGGTGGGCGTCATCTGGGGCTCGGGAATCGGAGGTTTCCAGACGTTCATGAACGAGGCACTGAACTTCCACAAAAGCGATGGTATTCCGCGGTTCAGTCCGTTCTTCATTCCGATGATAATTTCGGACATCGCGGCGGGTCACATCAGCATGCGCCACGGATACAGGGGCCCAAACTTCTGTACGGTTTCAGCGTGTGCGAGTGGCACCAATGCGATGATTGATGCGTTCAATTATATTCGATTGGGCAAGGCGGATGTAATGGTCACGGGTGGATCTGAGGCCGCAGTCACGGAGGGCGGAATTGGAGGTTTTAACGCTCTGAAGGCATTGTCAACCCGCAATGACGATCCCACCACTGCTTCGCGACCATTTGATTCCACTCGGGACGGCTTTGTCCTAGGAGAAGGTGGAGGTGCGATTATTCTGGAGGATTACGATCATGCCGTGGCTCGCGGAGCAACCATTTATTGCGAAATGGTTGGCGGGGGAATGAGCGCAGACGCCCACCACATTACGGCTCCTCATCCAGAAGGATTGGGCGCATTGAATGTGATGAAAGCAGCGCTGGATGACGCTGCCATGCATCCATCCGAGGTGGATTATGTCAATGTGCACGGCACATCGACACCGCTCGGGGACATTGCAGAAACAAAAGCCATTCAAGGTGTTTTCGGAGACCACGCTTACGATCTCAACATTTCCTCGACGAAGTCGATGACAGGTCATTTGCTGGGAGCCGCAGGAGCGATTGAAGGCATTGCATGCATCTTAGCCATCAAGAATGGCATCATCCCACCGACAATTAATTTTGAGCACTCGGATGACCAGTTGGATCAAAAGTTGGATTTCACATTCAACAAAGCAAAAAAGCGCAACGTGCGAGCGGCCCTTTCGAATACATTCGGATTCGGAGGCCACAATGCTTCCGTTTTGTTTCGCGAATTTTTATAACGGTTTTTTTCAGTGGGGTTGCTCGATTCCAGGAGGTTGCGGGAATTGAAATCTCGTGTTTCAAAGCCAAGTGCGTTTGATTCTTTTGTTCGCGCCGAATTCGGCGTGAGGCCGTTGCAGCACGCATGGTATGAAGAGGCGATGACGCACGCTTCACTATCACCTTACCTGGAGGACCACCAAAATGCCAACGAGCGGTTGGAATTTTTGGGAGACGCCGTGCTTGGGGCGATGGTCGCCAAGCAGGTTTTTGATTCATTCCCCGAAGATGAAGAAGGACCGTTGACCCAACGCAAGGCCCAAATGGTCAGCCGCAAAGCGTTGAATCAAATTGGTCAATCGATGGGGTTGGAATCATTCATACGCGCCAAAATGGGCAACCGAGAAATTCCTGCCACTGTGGTTGGCAATGCCCTTGAGGCCCTGATCGGCGCGATTTTCATTGATCACGGATACCGAAAAACGGAGCTAGGGGTTCTGCGGATGTTTGAACGGCATCCGTTGAATTCGGGCGCTTTGATGGAATCCGATTTCAAAACCCAAATGCAAGAGTGGGCCCATCAGTCATCGAAATCGTTGGAATACCGATTGATCGGCGAAGCGATGGTTGAAGGCCGAAATGTTTATCAAATGGAGTTGGTGTTGGATGGGCACATTATGGGCAAAGGCCACGGCTTTTCAAAGAAGGGTGCTGAGCAGGCTGCAGCCGAAGACGCAAGCCAGAACATTCCACTGTAATTGTGGATGTTAATGCTCGTACCATGCCGCTGAAACGTAAATCTCAAGGTATATTTGCCGCAGATGCAATGGCTTGACGACGATTTTGCAGATTCGTGCGATTTTGAACTGATTGGATTGAGTAGTCATCTTCCTCCACAGCGTTTGTGTTGGGAGTTGAACCGTTCAATGGGATGGAGTCTGGAATTCAGTCATTTGCTTGAGATCGCACACAAGAAGATCAATTCAAGCCATGCGGTATACCGGTTCAATGAAACCGGAGATGCAGGCCATGGTGCTTTCCACCTCGTGGAGAATAAGTTGCCCGAAGGCATCATTGCTCGATTTCAGGGGGCATCTGCGCTGGACTACCTCCTCCATTTGGGGGAAGGATGTGAGCAGGCCGTGGGTTTGGTTCCTGCGTTGCGCAAGGTGAATGGAGTGAATTATGTCCAGGAACTGGATCCACTGCATTCGGGAGCCATTGAGCATTTGGCTTTGATTGATTTAGAGCCAAAGTTGGATTAGTAAGATTGAAGAGAAAGAAATGAAACGAACGAAAATTGTAGCGACAATGGGCCCCGCTTCCTCGTCAGAGGAAATGCTCCAGGCACTCATTCAAGCAGGAATGAATGTGGCGCGTTTGAATTTTTCGCATGGCGAATACCCGGTGCATGGTCAAACGATTGCCAACGTGCGTAAGGTGGATGAGGAATTGGGAACGCACACTGCTTTGTTGGCGGATTTGCAAGGTCCAAAGTTGCGTGTATGCGACATTGTCGGTGGTGAAATGAAGTTGGTGAATGGCGAGGAATTGATCATTCGCACGGGAAATCACGACGGAGAAAATGGCGTCGTTTATACCACCTACAAAGAATTTGCTCGGGAT
>JADHRK010000092.1 GCA_016777435.1 Flavobacteriales bacterium | reverse complement strand
CAAGGCAAATGGTCGCCAGGGATTTTGAGAGCTTGGCCAGTTCGACGTTTTCTTCGACCCGTTCTTTTAATTTGCCTTTGAGATTACCGCTGTTTTCGATGACACCTTCCAAACTGCCATATTGCTTCAATAATTTGGAGGCTGTTTTGGCTCCCACACCCGGAATTCCGGGAATATTGTCGGCACTATCGCCCATCATGCCAAGCAGATCAATCACCTGCAGCGGGTGGTCAACCCCAAATTTCTCGCAAATTTCTTCGGGCCCCCAGACTTCAGCAGGACTGCCTCCGCGTCCAGGGCGGTACATTTTGACTTGCTTGGACACCAGCTGGCCGAAATCTTTATCGGGGGTCATCATGTATACTTCAAACCCTTTTTCTTCCGCTTTCTTGGCCATGAATCCAATCACATCATCCGCCTCAAACCCTTTTTGAGTAATGGCGGGAATGTTCATTCCCTCCAGCAATTCGAGGATCCAGGGCACGGAGCGTTTGATGTCTTCCGGGGTTTCGTCTCGATTGGCCTTGTAATCCGGGTACTGTTCATTTCGGAATGAGCCGCCCGGGGGATCGAACACGACAGCGATGTGGGATGGCTTTTCTTTGCGAATGACTTCGAGCAGCGCATTGGTAAATCCGAAGATTGCGCTGGTGTTCAGCCCTTTCGAATTGATGCGTGGGTTCTTGATGAAGGCGTAATACGCTCGGAAAACGAGTGCATAGGCATCAACAAGGAAAAGTTTACGGTCGGAGGGGGCGGAAATCATGGGGTTTCGAGGCGTGTGTGACACTTCGAAGTTACCACCTGACTCTTAATTTTTTGCCTGATTTTTCGGCCGTTTGTAAACGGGAACGGTTGAGCATGGCTCGCCGTAAAAAATCGAAAGCGCCACGGGTTGCAGATGCCGAATGGCCGCTGCGAGGCTTTCTGCATTGGTGCCTGAAGAGCAACCTTTGATGACAATCCGGGCGTCGGTAAATTCCTCGAGCGGAAGGCGTTGAATGGCTTCCAGCAAAAGCGTTTGCTTGACTCCGCTCGGTGTACCAATGGCAACCGAAGCGCCGCAGGCTGTGAGCTGAGAAGTTGCCAGCATCCACGCCCATTCTGGAATGATTGCATCGTTGCTGCAGTGGAGGGCTACAATTTTATCAGCCCATTCTTCTGGACGCAAATTTTTCAGTGTCTCGCGGAATGGCTTTTCCCTGAGGATCAGCCCATTTTCCAGGCACTCTGCCAAGTCGAAGCGCATCACGGGCCTCTGGAGAATAAGGTCGTCCAGATCCAGGGCAGTCAAGCCACTTTCGTCTACACGGTTGCGGATTGCACCGGAGGCTTGTTCCATGAATCAGGCAGATTGTATGTTTTGAGAACGACTGGTTGCAGTCGCAGCAACCAATTCCTCTGCGACTGCGGCAATTGCGTCGGCGTCGTAGCCATTTTCCGCGTAAAGTTCGGCTTGTGTTCCATGTTCAACATAGTGGTCTCCAAGTCCAAGGCGCTTCATCTGTGCTTGGTATCCATTGTCTCCCATGAATTCTGTAACGGCACTGCCAAAACCACCCATGAGGCATCCGTCTTCTACGGTGATCACCGCATCAAACTTTCCGAATATTTCGTGAAGCATTACCTCGTCCAGGGGCTTCACAAATCGCATGTCATAATGCGCCGCGGAAATACCGCTTTTTTCAAGTGAATCAATGGCATTCGTGACCTGTGAACCAATGGCGCCAATGCTCAATAGTGCGATGTCGCTTCCCGTTTTCAATCGGCGGCCTTGACCAATTTGAATGGCTTCAAAGGGTTGCCTCCAGTTGACAATGGTGCCTGTCCCTCGGGGGTACCGAATGGAGAATGGACCGCTCTGCTTTTCAGCAGCAGTGTACATCATGTTGCGCAACTCCACTTCATCCATGGGAGCGGCTACAACCATATTTGGGATACAGCGCATGTATGCCATGTCATAAGCGCCATGATGGGTCGGGCCATCCGCGCCGACTACGCCTCCTCGATCAAGGCAGAATACAACGTGCAGGTTTTGAATGGCCACATCGTGCACGACCTGGTCATAGGCACGTTGCATGAAGGTGGAATAAATATTGCAGAATGGAACTTTTCCTTGCGTTGCCATGCCCGCGCTGAATGTCACGGCATGTTGCTCTGCGATGCCCACATCAAAGGCTCGATCAGGCATGGCCTCCAGCATGTATTTGAGGCTGCAGCCCGAAGGCATGGCGGGTGTGACACCCACGATGCGTTCATTTTTTTCGGCCAATTCGATGACGGAGTGACCAAAGACATCCTGAAATTTGGGTGGTTTCGGATGGGTCGAGGCGCTTTTTGTAATTTCTCCGGTTTCCTTGTTGAAGAGTCCGGGTGCATGCCAAGTGGTTGCGCTGCCCTTTTCCGCGGGCTCGTAACCCTTGCCCTTCATGGTCACACAATGAAGCAGCTTAGGACCTGGAATGTCTTTGATATCCTCCAGGATTTGAGCCAAATGCACGACGTCATGGCCGTCGACGGGACCGAAATAACGGAAGTTGAGCGATTCAAATAAATTAGACTGCTTGAGCAGGGCCGACTTCATGGCCACTTCAATTTTTTGTGCAACAGCCTGTGCGTTCGGCCCAAACTTTGAAATGCGGCCGAGCAAATGCCAGACTTCATCCTTGGCCTTGTTGTAGGCTTTGGACGTTGTAATGTCCGTCAGGTATTCTTTGAGCGCACCAACATTCGGGTCGATTGACATGCAGTTGTCATTCAAAACGACGAGCATATTGGTGTCTTCCGCGCCACCGTGGTTTAGCCCTTCGAATGCCAGCCCTGCCGTCATGGCCCCATCTCCGATGACCGCCACGTGCTGACGTTGTTTGTCACCTTTGAGTTTGCTGGCAACTGCCATGCCCAATGCAGCGGAAATGGAGGTGGAACTGTGTCCCACACCGAATGTGTCATATTCACTCTCCGTTCGCTTGGGAAAACCACTCAGGCCTTTGTATTGGCGATTGGTGTGGAACTTTTCCCGCCGACCGGTCAGGATTTTGTGTCCATAAGCTTGGTGTCCCACGTCCCACACGATTTGGTCGTCGGGGGTGTTGAAGGCATAATGCAAGGCTACCGTCAACTCAACAACACCGAGGCTTGCACCGAAGTGTCCGCCTTTTTCAGAAACAACGTCGACGATGAATTGCCTCAATTCATCGCAGATTACGGGCAAATCTGTCTTTTGAAAAAGTTGCCGCAGGTCTTCCGGCGTTTTGATGCGAGAAAGGTGCGGTCCGGCTGGGAAGTGACTCATGGTTTTCGGGTCTTATTGCTCCTGTGCGTCTTCAACAAAATTAGGAGCAATGATGTTCAGTTGAACGCATGGGAATCCGAACTTCTCCGAGCAATGGAAGCTCTTATGCCCAATAAATGTCATTCATGCTTCAATGAGTGCAGCTAATCCCGATAAGATTTGGGCGCCATCTGTGTTCCCAAGGTCGCTGCTTGCGGCGCGTTCGGGATGGGGCATCATTCCGAAAACATTCATTGCGTCGTTGGCAACACCCGCAATGCTATCAATTGATCCGTTCGGATTGGACCAAGGGTTCACTTTGCCATTTTCATCGCAATAGCGAAACAGGATTTGGTCCTGATCTTGTAGCCTCTTCAGTCCGTCATCATCGATGAAGTAATTGCCCTCGCCGTGCGCAATGGGGATGGTGATTGCGCTGTTGGAATCGATGTCACGTGAGAGGCAGGCGGTTCGGGAAACAGGTTTGAGTTGGACGTTGCGGCAAATGAATTTACGGCTTTCGTTGTGGAGCAGCGCCCCCGGGAGCAGCCCCGATTCGCAAAGAATTTGGAATCCGTTGCACACCCCAAATACGCGTCCCCCTCTTTGCGCATGGGCAACAATGGACTCCATGATTGGCGAGAAACGAGCAATTGCTCCACTACGGAGGTAGTCACCATAGCTAAAACCTCCAGGAAGAATTACGATGTCCGCGCCTTCTAGGTCTCGGTTTTTATGCCAGAGTTGGACGACATCGAACTGCAAGTCGTGTTCCATTGCATGCACCATGTCCATGTCGCAATTGGAACCGGGAAAAGTGACCACTCCTATTTTCATAGGACGAAGTTCGTGAATTCGTTGCTTTTATTGAACGTAATTCAACCCAAAAACAACCAACAGCGTACCAACAAAAACGACCCAACCGAAACCATCGAGGGCGCTGAGCTTGTCTCCTTTTCGTTCGCGTTTCGGAACAAGGCTGACGGTAAGAAACCCCAGAGCCAAAGCGGAAACTGCCGCCCAATGCGCCGTGCATTGAGACGCGGGCCCCAAGCCTCTTATTTCTGGGGTACCGGTTCCGAAAAACAGGCTTGCGGTCCCAGCGAGTGCCAAGAGGAGAAAGATCGCATTGTAGCGGGTGTTTTTCGTCTTGAGTACCAAACGCGGGTTTTCTCGAATGAGCATGAATAATCCGAAAATCCCGGCGGTTATCATCCCGGCGGCACGCCATAATTGCCGTGTGTTTTGACCGGTTTCAGGCACCTCTGTCGCAGCACTTCCTATGAATTCGCTGAAGAAGGGGAGTGTCCAACAAAACCCAGCGATGAGCAAACCATGTGCAATCCCAAAGGCCAACATGATCCATTCGCGAAAAATTGCTGGCCGAGTGCGGATTTGAACGGCAGTTAAGCCCAGCAGAATGCCAGCATTGAGCGGTTGAATGCTCACGGCAAGCCCCGCAAGGAGCCCCGCTCGAAATTGAATGTTGCTTGTTGACGGTTGGCGGTGCATGCGCAAGGTTAGATCCAACGCTCCGCAAAGCATGAGCAGGCTTGTCCACGTTTGAATGCCTTCCATGGGCTCGGACACCGGGACCAAGACGATTCCCCAAGCGACAAATGACCAAGCCAGGGCAGAATCGCCTCGCTCGACAAAATTTCTTTGCACGTACAAATGATGTGAATACCCTGCTACCGTTAGCAGCCCAATGCCATAGATGGCAAGGGATAGAACAGGTGTGTGCGCGTGCCAAAAGTGCCAGAGCACACCTCCAAAAATGGTCAATGGAACAATGGACCATGCAATCGGTTGGTTCGAACGGAGGATAGAAATCAAGGCTTGCTTATTTTTGCTCCGAATTTAGCACTTATGAATACGCAAGAAATCATCACTCCGGTTGCAAAGTTTATCGAATGGACCTTTGAAACCGTTCTCGTACCTATGAGTGATCCCTTCAATGCGGGGGTCATTGTTCTGGGATTGGCGGGTTTGCTGTTCTGGCTGCGCTTGCAGAAAAAGTACACCCAAAAAGCGGAGCAGGACGGCGACTTGGTGTGAAGTAAAGCTTGCGCCGCAGCGGATTTAATCCTGGGCCAATCAAGCCAAATCTAAGATGTCTGCACCGATGTCCATGCGGCAATAGGCCCCTTCGAATGTGATTTTCTCTATTTTCTCGTAGCTGCGTTTCAACGCATCTTCCACGGTCGCACCTCTGCCTGTGACCGCAAGGACTCGACCACCGTTTGTGTAGAGTTTGCGCCTAGAAATTTTCGTTCCGGCATGGAAAACCATTCCGTCCCAATTCGGGTCCTCAACAACGCCTTTGATTTCACGGTTTGTTTCATAGGCTCCTGGATATCCTTCGCTTGCCATGACCACGGTGGAGGCCGCTCGCTCATCAATTTCCAAGTCGTATTCTGAAAGCAACCCGGAACCTAGGCTTTCGAATAGGTGCAGTAAATCACTCTTAATCCGTGGCAACACGACTTCTGTTTCGGGATCACCCATGCGGCAATTGTATTCAATGACATAGGGGTCGCTTCCCACTTTCATGAGGCCAAAGAAAATAAATCCGTGGTAGGGGATTTCGTCTTTGGTTAATCCTTTGATCGTGGGAATGATGATTTGATTCAAGGCCTTCTGCTGAAATTCTTCGGACAAGTACGGAACCGGCGAAATGGCACCCATGCCGCCCGTGTTGAGACCCGTGTCACCTTCTCCGATTCGTTTGTAGTCCTTCGCCGAAGGCAGAATGTGATAGCTTTTACCATCCGTCATGACAAACATGCTTACTTCCTGTCCCGTGAGGAATTCTTCAATCACAACGCGCTTTCCAGCTTCTTTGAATGCCCCGCCCTCCAGCATGGCTTTCAGGGTGTCTGTCGCCTCTTTTTTTGATTTGGTGATGATCACTCCTTTGCCACCCGCAAGCCCATCGGCCTTGATGACATAGGGTGCCTGAAACGCGTCCAACGATTGCACCGCTTCAGCAAGTTGGTCGCTTCCAAAGCTCGCATAGCGAGCCGTTGGAATGTTGTGACGCTGCATGAAATTTTTGGCGAACTCCTTGCTGCCTTCGAGCATTGCGCCTTGTTTTTTCGGGCCAACGACCGTTACGGATGTCTTTTGTGAAGCTTCAAAGTAATCTGAAATTCCAGCCACGAGAGGAGCCTCTGAACCGACTACAATCAGGTCAATTTTGTGCCTCCGGACATAGCGTTCAACGGCTTGAAAATCCATTGCATCCAGATCTGCCATGGTCCCCAGCTCATGCATTCCTCCGTTTCCGGGGGCAATGTGGAGATCACGCAACATCGAAGATTCACTTAGTTTCCATGCCATCGCATGCTCACGGCCTCCGCTTCCCAACAAAAGTACATTCATGCCGTAAAAATAATGGGTCTCAGTGCGCAAGCAAAGAATCGTTCGAAACTTCATGTTTGTGAGCAGTAACTTGCAAGGAAATCGCCGTTAGAAAATCCGTATGGATCAACCTTTTTTGTCCGCCGTTATCATCGCTTACAATGAAGCGCAAAACATCGAACGTTGTTTGCTGTCTTTGCAGGCCGTTGCGGATGAAATTGTGGTAGTGGATTCGGGTTCTACGGATGATACCGTTATGAAAAGCGAATCGATGGGCGCTCGGGTGTTAAACCACCCATTCGAAGGACACATACAACAAAAAAATTGGGCGGCAAATCAGGCCAAAGGGCAGTGGATCATTTCTTTGGATGCGGATGAAAGTTTGGGCGAAGAATTGAAAGCTTCGCTTCTCGAATGGAAAAAAAGCGTTCATGATTCGCGGGCATATCGTTTCAATCGATTGACTTCTTATTGTGGCCATTGGGTGCGCCATGGCGGATGGTATCCCGATCAAAAACTTCGGCTTTGGAAAAATGGAGCGGCAGAGTGGACGGGCGAAAACCCCCACGATCGCTTGGAATTATTAGCCGGAGAAAACGCGGGTAAAAGCATCGGTCATTTGCAGGGAGACTTGTTGCACCATTCTTATCACACGGTCGAGGACCATATCCGTCAGATCGCCTACTTCTCCGACATTGCAGCGGTGCATTATGAGGGGCCGCTTTGGCGAACAAATCCCTGGATGCGCCCATTGAAGATGGCATTTCAATGGACCAAGAATGCGTGGATTCGGGGGGGCTGGAGAGATGGTTGGGCCGGTTGGACCATTGCGAAATACAGTGCAATTGCCACGGCTCGGAAATACGAAAAAGCCCGTGTTTATGGGCGTTCGAAGCGATTGTTGGAGGCCGCTGGAAAAACGAAAATCCAACGGATTTTGATATGCCGAACGGATGCCATTGGGGATGCCGTACTAACCTTACCTGTTGCCGGGTGGATCAAAGCTTCTGCATCCAATTTACAGGTGGACTTTCTGGTCCGGTCGTAT
>JADHRK010000091.1 GCA_016777435.1 Flavobacteriales bacterium | reverse complement strand
GTTGCAATGGGCCACTGTTTTTGGTTGTGGTCGCTTTGTTCAATTTGTCAGATACACAATCATTGTTTTTCGCTTCTTCCGCTGCAATTGCTTGAACCAGCTCTTGGCGCTCGGGGTCCTGCGCAAACTGAATGTCATCCAAGGCCTGAATGTCATTCGCATCGCGCCAAAGTTCGTAACGTATGCGATTGGACTCCAATAAATCGGGGTGAGCACCACTGCCCGGTGAAAAAACATTTACCAGAGCCAATCCAATGAGGACAGCAGCCATGGTGGTGAGGACATACGTGACCAATGTTTTCAATCCGAGCCTGCCGAGCTTTTGGATGTTTCCCAGGCTTGTGACGCCGCTGATAATGCTAAAAAGGACCAAGGGTACGGCGATGAGCTTCAGTAAGTTGATGAAAATGTCACCAAACGGTTGAATGTAATTCAGGGTGAATTCATTCCAGCCAAGGGTCACGCTCAACCATGCGTATCCTACACCGAGAATCAGGCCGATGATTACCTGCCAATGGAGTGCCAATTTCGTCATGCTACGAATTTAGTCCCATTGCAGGAAGTTTTGAAGGCTTTAGTCCAGCCGTGTGGTACGGTTTTTCAACCATTCATCCACCAATACTAACATTGTCATTGCTTCGACCAATGGCACCGCTCGAGGCAGAACGCACGGATCGTGACGGCCTTTTCCCTCAATTTCGATGGCGTTTCCATCACGGTCAATACTTGGCTGCGCCTGCATGATGGTCGACACGGGTTTGAATGTGACGCGCATCACGATGTCTTGTCCATTCGAAATGCCTCCCTGAATTCCACCGCTGTGATTCGTTTCGGTGCGCGCCTCTTCTCCAGCCTTTTGAACCCAAATATCATTGTGTTCGCTGCCGCGCATTTTTGAACCTGCAATGCCGCTTCCGATTTCCATAGCTTTCACAGCAGGCAAACTCCACAAGGCGTGGGCCAAAACGGCTTGTAACTTGTCAAATACAGGTTCTCCCCATCCGGCGGGCACTCCAATTACCACTGCAGAAATGCTGCCGCCAACGGTGTCTCCATCGGCCTTTGCCTCTTCAATGCATTTTTCCATTGCCCGAGCAACGTTCGCATCGGGACAACGCACCTCTGTTGCGTCAATACGGGTGCGTTCAAAAAAGTGCGGTTGAGCTTCGAAAGCAACGTTTTGCACGCGGTCGACATAAGCACACGCTTGAATTCCTTGTTTTGCTAAAATCAGGCGTGCAATGCCGCCAGCAACGACGCGGCATGCGGTTTCTCGGGCAGATGATCTTCCACCGCCACGGTGATCTCGAATGCCGTACTTGGCGTTGTAGGTGAAGTCGGCATGGGAGGGGCGAAAGGCCGATTTGATGTGATCGTAATCCGTTGGATTTTGATCGGAATTTCGAATAAGAAAGCCGATTGGCGTGCCGGTTGTTTGGCCTTCGAAAATGCCACTCAGCCATTCAACGCGATCTTGTTCTTTTCGACTGGTCGTCAATTTTGATTGTCCCGGTTTGCGGCGATTGAGGTCGGCCTGAATGGCATCGAAGTCGACTTTCAATCCCGAAGGACATCCATCGATGACGCCTCCAATCGCCGCTCCGTGCGACTCGCCAAAGGTGGTTAACCGAAAAATCGTTCCAAATGTATTGCCAGCCATGAGGTAAAGTTACGATAGCCGGTTGGCGATTGCTACCTTGCGTCCATGCGCATGTTATGGAAGAACATCAAAGGCCTTGTGGGAGCCTATGAGTTGCCCCCAGCTTATTTAAAGGGCACAGAGATGCGGAGTTTCTCCTGCATTGAAGACGCCTGGTTGGCGATTGAAGATGGCAAAATTGCGGATTTTGGGCCCATGTCCGATTTTCCAGGGATTGTGGATTGGTCGGGGTTGGAGGTGGTGGATTGTACCGGCCGTTTCGTATTGCCCGCTTGGTGCGATAGCCACACGCATTTGGTGTTTGCCGCGCCACGGGGCGGAGAGTTTTTGGCGCGACTCGAAGGAAAAACCTACCAAGAAATAGCAGAGGCCGGAGGGGGTATTTTAAATTCGGCAAAGGCGCTGGAGGCTCTGCCTGAAGTAGAATTATTGAAAAGTGCTCGTGTTCGTCTCGAGCAGGTCATTCGTCAGGGGACAGGAGCTATCGAAATCAAAAGTGGCTATGGCCTTTCGACGGAAGCGGAGCTCAAAATGCTCCGTGTTATTGCGGCGTTGAAAAGCGAGTATTCCATTCCGATTCGATCCACCTTTTTGGGCCTCCACGCGGTCCCGGAGGGCAAATGGACTGCGAAAAGTTGGACGGCGCATGTGATTGCTGAACTATTGCCCAAGGTGGCCGAAGAGCGTTTAGCGGATTATGTTGATGCTTTTTGTGAAACCGGGTATTTTAGTGTGGCTGACACCGAGGCACTGTTGAAAGCAGCGCACGCATTCATGATTCAAGGGAAGATTCATGTCAATCAATTCAATGCAATTGGAGGAGTGGCTATGGGTATTGATAATCAGGTTCTTACATTGGATCACTTGGAGCAATTGAGTGACTCAGATCTTTCAGCTTTGGCCCTGCACGCTGCTTCTGATCAAGCTCCCATTTTTGCGTGTGCATTGCCGGGTTGTTCCTATTTCTTGAGCATTCCTTATACACCGGTTCGATCCCTGTTGGATGCGAATGTTCCGGTGGCATTGGCAACGGATTTCAACCCCGGTTCTGCTCCCTCAGGCAACATGAGCCGCGTGGTGCAGATGGGAATGGTGAAGATGAAGATGCAACCGCTTGAGGCAATAGCTGCCGCAACCATCAATGGAGCAGCTGCTATGGGAGTTTCTGACGCAGCGGGCAGCATTGCGCCGGGTCGGTCAGCCAACCTTATTTTGACCAATCCGATGAGCGGTTTGGAGACCTTGGGATATGCTTTCGGTGAAGAACCGGTTGAAAAAGTTTTCATCGACGGAGTGCAACAATAGTTCAAACCCACCTTGGGTGGCATATTTTAGGGGGCTCGAAACGATTCGCCAAAGAAGACGATTATGCAACAACGATTAGTAGAATGTGTGCCCAACATTTCCGAAGGGAGAAGAAATGAAGTGATTGAGGCCGTGGCCGCGGTTGTCAGTCAGGTCGAGGGAGTCAGACTTTTGGATGTTGACCCGGGCAAATCCACGAACCGCACGGTGATTACGTTTGTCGGTCCACCTGAAACCATTGGTGAAGCGGCTTTTCAATTGATCAAGAAAGCGGCAGAATTGATTGATATGCGCCAACACCGTGGAGAACATCCAAGAATGGGGGCGACAGATGTTTGTCCGTTTGTTCCGGTAAGCGGGGTGAGCATGGAAGAGTGTGTTGAGATCGCTCGTGCATTGGCCAAACGGGTGGGGGACGAGCTGGCCATTCCCGGTTACCTTTATGAATCTGCGGCGCTCATCGAAGAAAGGCAGAATTTGGCCACCTGCCGCAAGGGCCAATACGAAGGGCTCGCAAAACTGGAGACACTGGCCGGAAAGCCTGATTTTGGCCCTGCGGTTTGGAACGAACAAACCCAGCGTTCCGGTGCCACAGCCATTGGTGCGCGGGACTTTCTAATCGCCTATAACATCAACTTGAATACAACCAGTTCAAGGCGCGCCAACGCCATCGCCTTTGACATCCGGGAATCGGGGCGAGTGAAGCGAGAAGGTGGGCCCGGAAGTCCGATTTTGAAGGATGAGAAAGGAGAGCCGTTGCGTCAAGCAGGCTCACTCAAAGCGGTGAAAGGCATCGGCTGGTATATTGAAGAATACGGGATTGCGCAGCTGTCGCTGAATTTGACGAACATAAGAATCACGCCCGTGCACGTTGCTTTTGATGAAGCCTGTGCACGCTCGCGAGATCGTGGCATTCGCGTCACTGGCTCAGAGTTGGTTGGCTTGCTTCCCTTGCGTGTGCTCACCGAAGCGGCGGATTACTTCTTGAAAAAACAAGAACGATCCTTGGGCATATCGGATGCGGAGAAGGTCAAAATTGCAGTCAAATCATTGGGGTTGGATGACCTGGCTCCATTCGATCCGTCGAAAAGAGTCATCGAGTATGTAATTTCAGATGCCAACAATTCGCCTTTATTGGATATGACCTTGCGCGCATTTGCGGAAGAAACGGCTTCAGAATCACCCGCTCCAGGTGGTGGTTCCGTCGCGGCCTATGCCAGCACCATGGGAGTAGCACTCGCCACAATGGTAGCCAACTTGTCCGCGCATAAACGCGGTTGGGATGATCGTTGGGCAGCGTTCAGCAAAGTCGCAGAAAGAGGGATTCAATTGCAAGTTCAATTGGCAGCACTTGTGGATGCAGATACGGCTGCGTTCAATCAAATTATGGAAGCATATGGATTGCCAAAAGCAACGGAAAATCAGCAAAAAGTTCGGCGTCAAGCGATTCAAGATGCAACGCGGCATGCTATCGACATTCCGATGGAAGTGGCCCGTTTGTCGATGCAAGCCATGGAAGTTGCGAGCGAAATGGCCGCCATCGGAAACCCCAACTCCATTACAGACGCGGGTGTCGGAGCAATGGCGATTAGAACTGGGGTGAAAGGTGCTATTCTGAACGCACGCGTGAACCTCGCAGATCTTGAAGACGTCGATTTTGCAGGCCGAATTCGAGAAGAATGCCAGCAACTTTGGTCCGCGAGCGATGAAGCAGAAGCTTCGGTGATCGCAAGGGTGAATGAAGTGCTTGGTGCATGACCACAGCGTTGAGCACAAAAAAAAGCCCATAGTTCGGGCTTTTTTTTGTCTATCATCGCTCAAGCGATGAGCAATATTTTTAGCTGGCGGTATTTCGACGCTCCTTGATTCGAGCCGCCTTTCCGGTCAACGCTCGCAAGTAGTAAATGCGCGCTCGGCGCACCTTACCTCGCTTATTCACTTCAATGCCATCGATGAATGGAGAGGAGAATGGGAAGACCCGTTCTACACCAATTCCTGAAGCCATTTTGCGCACGGTGAACGTGGCTGTGTGGCCTTTTCCTCGGCGTTGGATGACTACTCCTTGGAATTTTTGCAAACGCTCCTTGTTCCCCTCGCGGATTTTGATGGTGACGGTTACGGTATCTCCAGCACCAAATTCTGGCCACTCTGGCAATTCCACTATCTTATTTGCGATGTCCTGAATCCGGTCCATTGTCTTGACGTTTTCTACTCCCGTGAATTGGGGTGCAATATTACGAATAATTGCGGTAGGATTTGAACTCTCAGTCAGGAATCTTTTTCAAACAAATCAGGACGCAAGTCTTGGGTGCGTTCAACGGCTTGTTCCTCTAACCATTCGTTTATGGCTTTGTGGTCCCCTGACCTCAGTATTTCCGGCACTTTCCAGCCATTGTATTCCGCAGGTCGGGTGTATACAGGAGGGGCAAGTAAGTTGTCTTGAAAGCTATCTGTGAGTGCACTTTGTTCGTCGCCAATGACCCCTGGAATCAAGCGGACGATTGCATCGGTCAAGACTGCCGCCGCAAGTTCGCCACCGGAGAGCACATAGTCACCGATTGAAAACTCTCGGGTGACGAGATGCTCGCGGATGCGTTGGTCGATTCCTTTGTAGTGTCCGCAGAGCAAAATCAAATTTCCTTGCATGGAAAGGTGATTGACAGCGCCCTGTTTGAGCTGTTCGCCATCGGGGGTGAGGAATATCACTTCCGCATAGGTCCTTTCCGATTTCAGGGCTGCAATGGCATCGGCAATCGGCTGTATGGTGAGGACCATGCCTGCGGAACCGCCAAAGGGCTCATCATCAATTTTCTTGTGCTTGTCTGTGCTCCAATCTCGGATATTGTGCACCACAATTTCGACCAGTCCCTTTTCTTTCGCACGCTTCACGATGCTGTCAGAAAAGGGCCCTTCCAAGAGACCCGGAACGGCTGAGAGGATATCAATGCGCATGGTGCGAAGGTACGGGTGACATCCCAGAGTCCATTCGATTTGAGAATTTCCGTGCAATCAAGTGAGCGAAGCGTTGTAAATTTGAAATCCACCTTGAAGAGGAGTTACGAAAACTGAGCAATGAAGGATCGAAAAGATTATCGAACGGTTGTGAGCCATCCGTTTCACGTTTTTAATGGCATCTTTCTTACGTTGCCATTGGATGGAATTCGCCAAACGGGATTGCGCGTTCCACTGCTGCAAGAGAGTTGCGATAAAGGGTTAGCGGAATCGAAAGAGCCAAAGGAAATACTGGGGGATTTTTTCAAGAGTCAAGGATTGAACTCACCAACGGATCAAGCCGACTTGTTGTTTCGAATCATTCAATACGTTGAGCGCCAAGTGGTCCTGGTGGACGCACTGGAGGATGCGCGTTACGCGCAATTGAATGACTTAGGGGGTGCGGAATCATTGCAGAGCTTTATGCAGCGCATTCGACGGCACGGGAAGGAGTCGGAATTGAAGGAGATCCTCGGCGATTACGCGGTGCGCGTGGTGTTGACGGCGCATCCAACGCAATTTTATCCAGGCAATGCACTTGCCATTATCACCGATTTGGCGAAGGCCATGGAAAACAATGACTTGGTGAGCATTCGCAAGTTATTGCATCAACTGGGATTGACGCCTTTTTTCCAGTCCGAACCGCCTTCGCCCTATGACGAAGCCGTGCGTCAATCGTGGTACTTGGAAAATGTCTTTTATCATGCGGCGCCGGAACTATACGGCCGTGTGGCCCAGACTTTGGACGACGCTTCAGCTGAGGCGCTCAGCGAGCAGCTGATATCCATAGGCTTCTGGCCAGGGGGAGACCGAGATGGTAATCCCTTTGTGGATGCGAAAACGACCTGGCACGTGGCGGAGCGATTGAGAATGACATTACTTCGATGTTACCGCCGTGAAATCAGAGACTTGCGCCGACGCATCACCTTCAAGCATGTTTCGTCCCAATTGGATCTTCTTCAAGATCAAATCGAATTCGCCATGTTGCATCCCGATGATCAGCGGCTGTCGGTGGTGTCTCTCTCCGAAAAACTAGAAGAGGTAGCGGTTTGGGTGGAAGAACACTCGAATGGGTTGTACCTCAGTAAGATTCGTGGGTTTCAATTCAAATTGCGGCTGTTCGGTTTGCACTTTGCTAGCTTGGACATTCGACAAGATAGTCGTGTGATTCAGAGCGCATTGCGCAGTGCATTGTCCGCTGGAGGATACGAATTGGCTGTCTATGAGGCCATGGCTCCCAGCGAAAAAGTTGATTTCTTAATGTCAGCAGACGTGCCCGCTGACGTGGATGGCTTGGATGAAGAACGCCACCAGGATGTTCTTGAATCGCTTCGCGTTATGGCACGCATACAGGATCACAATGGCCCGCGCTCATGCCATCGTTTCATCATCAGTAATTGCAGAGGAATCATTGATATCGCTGCCGTCGTTGGCTTGGCAAGAATGGCTGGTGTCTGGGAGAAGATGGAGTTGGATGTTGTGCCGTTGTTTGAAACCATTGATGACCTGGCAAATGCCCAATCGGAAGTGCAGTTGATGTATGCACACCCCATTTATCGGACACACCTCAGCGCAAGGAAGGAAAAGCAGACGGTGATGCTTGGATTCTCAGACGGAACAAAAGACGGAGGCTATTTGCAGGCAAACTGGTCCATTTATCAGGCCAAAAGGCGCTTGACGGAACTTTCACGATCTGCCGGTGTGACGGTGCTGTTTTTTGATGGGAGAGGCGGGCCA
>JADHRK010000090.1 GCA_016777435.1 Flavobacteriales bacterium | reverse complement strand
AATACCTTCCCCTTTCCGAATTTCTCGTGCATGACCTTGGTGCCTTCCTTGAGACCGTGAGATGAATCATTCGAGTGCGATGCAAGGCGTCCGTCAGCCTTTGGACCATTCGCTTGATTCGCGACTTTTTTCATCGGCTTTCCTTCGGATGAGACCGGTGGTTTGCTCGGTGATTTTTTGAAAGGATTCACGTTCGTTTTTCCGGCCTCCTTTTTCTTTTCAACCATGCGCCCGAATGCGGCACCCGGCGATGCTGTGCCCATCGATTTCCAATTGTTGCGCTGCTGTTCGAAATCCGCGCCTCCCGCGAATGGATTCGGCTTGCTGGATTGAGCAGATGGCATGGTCACGCAGTCGGGGTCGATTTCTTCAATGAATCGACTCGGTTCGGCTTGGATGAGCTGGCCCCATTTGTACCGCGTTAATGCGTAACTCAGGGCGCAGGTTTTTTTCGCCCGCGTCACGGCGACGTAAAACAACCGCCGTTCTTCTTCCAACTCAGATCGCGACTGCAGCGCCATGGTGGAAGGGAATAATTCCTCTTCGAGACCAACGACATGAACATGGCCAAATTCGAGTCCTTTGGCTGCGTGGATGGTCATGAGGCTGACTTTGTTGTCATCGCCGTCATCTTGGTCGGCGTCGGTGAGCAACGCTACATCCAAAAGGAAATCACCCATGGTGGGCAAGTTGTCGGGTTCGCTTTCACGCGCTTGTTCTACGAACGACTTCATCCCGTTGAGCAATTCTTGCAAGTTGTCATAGCGCGCTACCCCTTCCGGAGTTTTGTCTTGGTACAGTTGATGCACCAAACCGGTGTGCTTGGCGATGTGCATGCCCAAGTCGTGGGCATCTTTGGACTCCATTTCTGCTCGAAAACCCCGAATCATCTGGGTGAAGTCGATCACTTTTTTGAGGCTCGCTCCCTTGACTGAGTTGGGCGGAGTTAATTCATCAGCGACCAAATCCCAGAGGCTCACATCCCGCTCGGTGGATTCGACCAACAATCGGTCCATGGTGGTTTTGCCGATCCCTCTTGCTGGATAATTAATAATCCGCTTCAAGGCCTCATCATCTTGAAAGTTGGCGGTGAGTCGGAAGTAGGCGATAAGGTCTTTGATTTCTTTGCGCTGGTAGAACGATAGGCCGCCAAAGATTCGGTAGGGGACATTGAGTTTTCGCAAGCTTTCCTCAAACGCCCTCGATTGCGCATTTGTGCGGTACAAGATGGCGGCATTCCGCCAATGCACTTGGTGCTGATTGTGCAAATCAAAAATCTGGGTCGCTACCCATCGTCCTTCTTCATTGTCGCTGTAGCAGCGGTGCACATTGATGGGATCCCCCGATTCATTGGAAGTCCAGACCACCTTTTCAATTTGGTCTTTGTTCTTGGCAATGACACTATTCGCCGCGTTGACAATGTTTTGTGTGGAGCGGTAATTCTGTTCCAGTTTGTAGAGGCTGTAATCCGGATAGTCCTTCTTGAAGTTGAGGATGTTTTGGATGTTCGCTCCCCGAAACCCATAAATGGATTGGGCATCATCTCCCACGACACAAAGATTCTCACGCAAAGCAGCCAGCTGCTTGATGATCAGGTACTGGGCAAAGTTGGTGTCCTGGTACTCGTCGACGAGTATGTATTGAAACTTGTGCTGGTACTTAGAAAGCAAGTCTGGGAAATCCCGTAACAGCACGTTCATTTTGAACAACAAGTCATCAAAGTCCATCGCTTGTGCTCGAAAGCAGCGGTTTTCATAAGCGCGATAGACCTCGTGCACCCGCGGACGACCTGCTTGTGCATCCTCCGACATGATTTCCGTGTGTTGGGAATACCCCTGAGCGTCGATGAGGTTGTTCTTGGCATTGCTAATGCGGCCTTGAATGCTTGCGGGTTTGTAAACCTTGTCATCCAATCCGAGCCCCTTGATGATGTCCTTGATCAGCGCCCGGCTGTCCTGGGTGTCGTAGATGGTGAAATTTCGCACGTAATTGATGCGTTCGCATTCCATGCGCAGAATCCGAGCGAAGATGCTGTGAAAGGTTCCCATCCAAATGTTCCGCGCTTCACCTTCTCCGATGACCTCCGCAATCCGATTCTTCATCTCCCGCGCCGCCTTGTTCGTAAAGGTTAGCGCAAGGATCGAAAAAGGGTCGACTCCGCGCTGGATGAGGTATGCGATGCGGTAAGTCAGCACACGGGTCTTTCCGGATCCTGCTCCAGCGATGACCATGAGCGGTCCATCGGTGTGCATTGCAGCGCTTTTTTGCGCCTCGTTCAATTCATTCAAAAATTCCACTCAACTAAGGTAAGAACGGGGTTGCGTTTTGATGGCAATAGAACCTTCATCTTCAATCGGATGTTTAAAAGTTCCCGTTTTTACACCGTTTTGGAAAGGGTTTTGAATCTGTAAACCCCATGTGCTTCAGTGGATTTCCGAATCTCCACGCGGAAATGGCGGCCATGCTTGAAAAAAGGAGCGCTTGGGTATTGCATTTAAGTTAGAATCTGCTACTTTTGCACCCCCTTTAATGTGGGGAAATAGTTTTTGTACACACGTAATCTGATAGATAGGTCGAATGCCCACCATCCAGCAGCTCATCCGAAAAGGACGCATTACAAAGTCCGTTGCGAGCAAATCTGCCGCACTGGATTCATGTCCGCAACGCCGAGGCGTCTGCGTTCGCGTTTACACGACAACGCCTAAGAAGCCGAACTCCGCTATGCGCAAAGTAGCACGTGTTCGATTGACAAATGGCAACGAAGTCAACGCCTACATTGGTGGTGAAGGCCACAACTTGCAAGAGCACAGCATTGTTTTGGTGCGCGGTGGTCGTGTGAAGGACTTACCAGGTGTCCGTTACCACATTGTTCGTGGTGCATTGGACACGGCGGGTGTAGAAGGACGCACGCAGCGTCGTTCGAAGTATGGAACAAAGCGGCCTAAAGCCAAGAGTTAATCGATCATGAGAAGGAGAGTAGCCAAAAAGCATTTGATCCTGCCGGATCCTCGATTCGACAGTGTCCTCGTAACGAGCTTCGTCAACAACTTGATGTTGGACGGAAAGAAGAGCGTTGCATTTGACATTTTCTACAAAGCCATGGACCGAGTCCAAGAGCGCACGGAAGAGAATGGACTGGAAGTTTTCAAGCGAGCGCTGGAGAATGTAACTCCTGCGGTGGAAGTGCGCAGCCGACGTGTGGGCGGTGCAACATTCCAAATCCCGCAGCCGATCCGTGACTCGCGAAAGCAGAGTTTGGCGATGAAGTGGTTGATTAGCTTCGCGCGAAAGCGAAATGAGAAGTCAATGGCCGAGCGATTGGCGGCAGAAGTTTTAGCGGCTGCAAAAGAGGAGGGTGGTACGTACAAGAAAAAGGAGGATACGCACCGCATGGCGGAGGCGAACAAAGCCTTCTCACACTTCCGTTTCTGATTATAACGAATTGAATACGCCGAACAATCATGGCTAAAAGAGACCTTAATTATACGCGGAACATTGGCATCATGGCTCACGTCGATGCTGGGAAAACCACCACTACGGAGCGTGTGCTTTATTACACGGGCATCTCTCACAAAATTGGTGAGGTGCACGACGGTGCGGCGACGATGGATTGGATGGAGCAGGAGCAAGAGCGTGGAATCACGATCACTTCAGCTGCGACGACCTGTTTTTGGAGCTTCCGTGACGAGCAGTACCGTATCAACATCATTGATACACCGGGTCACGTTGACTTCACAGTTGAGGTAGAGCGCTCGTTGCGTGTCCTCGATGGTGCGGTTGCATTGTTCTGCGCGGTTTCGGGTGTCGAACCACAGTCGGAGACGAACTGGGGATTGGCGGATAAGTACAAAGTGCCACGAATCGGTTTCATCAACAAGATGGATCGTTCGGGTGCGGATTTTTTCAACGTCGTTGGAATGATCAAGGATATGCTCGGAGCGCGACCCGTTCCATTGCAGGTTCCAATCGGAGCAGAAGATGATTTCCGAGGGGTTGTGGATTTGATCAGCAACAAAGCGTTCGTCTGGAACGAGGAGGACAATGGCATGACTTGGGAAGAGATTGCGATTCCTGAAGACCTGGTCGACACGGTTGAGGAATACAGAGGCTTGTTAATCGAGGCGGCTGCTGAGCAGAACGACACCTTGATGGAGAAGTACTTCGAGGATCCAAATAGCCTGACCGAAGAAGAAATTATTGATGCGATTCGCAAGGCCACCATTGGCATGCAAATCACACCTTTGCTTTGCGGTTCAGCATTTAAAAACAAGGGAGTTCAGACCATGCTGGATGCCGTGATGCTTTACTTGCCATCACCTTACGATGTGGGAGCAATCAAAGGGACCGACGTGGACGATGAGTCTGTCGAGATCCTGCGCAACCCAGACCCAGAGGAGCCATTTGCCGGTTTGGCATTTAAAATCGCGACGGATCCATTCGTTGGCCGATTGTGTTTCGTTCGAGCCTACTCAGGAACGCTTCCTGCAGGTTCGTACGTAATCAACACACGCTCCGGCAAGAAAGAGCGGATTTCGAGGATCTTCCAAATGCACTCCAACAAGCAGAATCCAATCGATGAACTTGAAGCAGGTGACATTGGAGCGGTAGTTGGTTTTAAGGACATCCGCACAGGCGATACGTTGTGTGCTGAAGGAGCACCTTTGGTATTGGAAAGCATGTCGTTCCCGGATCCCGTTATCGGTATCGCGGTGGAGCCAAAGTCACAAGCGGACTTGGACAAACTGGCCAACGGACTTTCGAAATTGTCCGAGGAGGATCCAACATTCCAGGTTCGTACAGACGAAGAGACAGGCCAGACGGTCATCTCTGGAATGGGCGAATTGCACTTGGAAGTACTTGTTGACCGTCTGCGTCGAGAGTTTAAGGTCGAGTGCAACCAAGGTGCACCGCAGGTGAACTACAAGGAGGCCATCTTTGGAAATTCAGATCACCGAGAAGTTTACAAGAAGCAGACGGGTGGTCGTGGTAAATTTGCAGATATCGTCATCAAGATTGGACCGTCACCTACGCCAGAGAAGGAGGGATTGGTCTTTAAGAACTCTGTGAAGGGTGGTAACGTACCGAAGGAATTCGTTCCTTCGGTTGAAAAAGGCTTCAAGGCCGCTATGAAGAATGGCGTGCTGGCAGGTTACCAGATGGACAGCATGAGCGTGGAGTTGATGGATGGTTCATTCCACCCGGTTGACTCGGATCAGTTGTCCTTCGAGCTTGCAGCGAAGATGGCATACCGTGCGGCTGTTAAGCATTGTCAGCCCAAGATACTTGAGCCGATGATGCAACTCGAAGTTGTAACACCGGATGAGAACATGGGAGATGTCATTGGTGACCTGAATAAGCGTCGTGCACTCATCGAGGGTACCGGCGAGCGGGCAGGAAAGACCATTGTGAACGCCAAAGTGCCGCTCTCAGAAATGTTTGGTTATGTGACTGATTTGCGAACGCTGACTTCCGGTCGTGCGACGTCTTCGATGTCTTTCAGCCACTATGCGAGTGCACCAAATCATGTCCAAGAAAAAGTGATCGCTGAAGCTCAGGGCTAAAGCAAAAATTGAATCAGATGACTCAGAAAATCAGAATCAAACTCAAGTCCTACGATCACAATTTGGT
Organism: Flavobacteriales bacterium; assembly: GCA_016777435.1. Classification (GTDB taxonomy): domain Bacteria; phylum Bacteroidota; class Bacteroidia; order Flavobacteriales_D; family Sanyastnellaceae; genus UA16. The sequence goes on along the minus strand of JADHRK010000090.1, from coordinate 2,166 downwards.
CGATAAGTCGGCGGAAAAGATCGTGAAGACAGTGAAAACCACAGGTGCGGTAATCAGCGGCCCAGTTCCACTGCCAACGCACCAGCGCATTTACACAGTCTTGCGTTCACCCCACGTGAATAAGACATCGCGTGAACAATTTGAATTAAACGCGTACAAGCGATTGATCGATATTTATAGTTCGTCCTCGAAGACCGTCGACGCCTTGATGAGACTGGAATTGCCCAGTGGAGTTGAGGTCGAGATCAAGGTCTGACAGGCACACCATTTATTGTAATTAATACACTAAAACCATGCCCGGATTAATAGGGAAGAAGTTAGGTATGACCAGCATCTACAGTGCCTCTGGAAAGAATATTCCATGTACAATTCTAGAAGTTGGTCCTTGCGTCGTAACGCAAGTTCGTACCCTCGAGAAGGATGGCTATGCAGCCATTCAACTCGGATACGGTGAGCGCTCAGAAAAGCGCACATCCAAGGCAATGCAAGGCCATTTCAAGCGAGCAGGCGTGAGCTTGATGCGGAAACTTGTGGAGTTCAAAGGATTCAACGACGACGTCAAAGCGGGCGATGCGCTCAAGCTGGAAGACGTTTTTAACGAAGGCGAGTACGTCTCAGTCGTTGGTAAGTCTAAAGGAAAAGGTTTCCAGGGTGTTGTGAAACGACACGGCTTTGCCGGTGTCGGTCAAGCAACACACGGCCAACACAACCGTTTGCGTGCGCCGGGTTCTATTGGAGCCGCGTCGACACCAGCCCGCGTTTTCAAAGGAATGCGCATGGCAGGTCAGATGGGAAACAGCCGGGTCACCATTGAAAATCTCGAAATCGTGAAGATTTTGGCAGAGGATGGCGTAATGGTCGTGAAGGGAGCCGTTCCTGGACACAAAGGTTCAACTGTTGTAATCCGCAAACCCCAAGCGTGATGAAAGTAGATGTATACAATTCCAAAGGTTCGAAAACCGATAAGTCGGTGACATTGAACAAAGCGGTTTTTGGCATTGAGCCGAATGACCACGCGATCTACTTGGACGTGAAGCGTTACCGCGCAGCGCAACGCCAGGGAACGCATGACACCTTGCACCGCGGACTCGTTTCGGGTTCAACGCGGAAGATCAAGAAGCAAAAAGGTACCGGTACAGCACGTGCGGGTTCCATCAAGAATCCCCTGTTTCGCGGTGGAGGAACAACTTTTGGCCCTGAGCCACGTGACTATACCCAAAAGCTCAACCATAAGGTGAAGCAATTGGCTCGTCGCAGTGCTCTGAGCTACAAGGCGAAGGAGAAAGCCATCATGGTTCTCGACGGAGTAAAGATGGACGCACCGAAGACCAAGGATTTCGTTGGAATGATGAGCGGCTTGAAGCTCGCCGATTCCAAAACGCTCATGGTGTTGCCGGCTCACAATGAGTCTGTATACATGAGCAGCCGAAACCTTGCGAAGCACCAGGTAATGGTAGCCAGTGACCTGAGCACCTATGACATCATGAATTGCAACACCCTCATCTTTGTTGACGACGCTCACAAAGTGGTAGAAGGAATGCTCAAATAAAATCGGTCATGCAGCAGATTTTAATAAAACCCCTCATCACCGAGAAGATGACCGCTGATACAGAGAAGAACAACTCCTTTGGATTTGTTGTTGCTGACGGCGCGAACAAGGTGGAGATTAAGAAAGCGATTGAAAAGGAGTATGGCGTGAACGTCACTTCGGTTCGAACGTTGCGTGTTGACGGCAAGAGCCGACAGCGTTTTACCAAAACTGGTGTCGTCAAAGGACGAACGGTAGGATACAAGAAGGCCATCGTAAGCTTGGCCGAAGGAGAAATGATTGACTTCTACGAAAACATCTGATCACATGGCACTTCGTAAATTCAACCCCATAACACCGGGAACCCGCCACAAGGTTTTGTCTAAGTTTGAAGACATTACGGCGGATAAGCCACACAAGCCATTGTTGCGCTCTCTGAAGAAATCTGGAGGCCGTAATGCAGATGGAAAAATGACCATGCGCTACCGAGGTGGTGGACACAAGCGCCGTTACCGTTTGATTGATTTCAAGCGTAACAAGCACATGGAAGCGACTGTCTTGACGGTCGAATATGATCCAAACCGCTCAGCGCGTATTTGCCTTGTGGAATACACAGACGGAGAGAAGCGTTACATCAT
>JADHRK010000089.1 GCA_016777435.1 Flavobacteriales bacterium | reverse complement strand
CGGCTTACGGAGGAACCAACGATGCCGATAATTCAGGTGTCATGACCTACGTTTCCATCCGTCACGGAGGAACACAGCTCGGAGCAGCCAACGAAATCAACGGACTGACGCTTGGCGGCGTAGGTTCAGGAACGACGATACACCACGTCGAGGTCATTGCAAACGAAGACGATGGAATTGAATTCTTTGGTGGAACCGTCGAAATCAATTATGCAGTGGTCGCGTTTGTTGGTGACGATAGCTTCGATTGGGATCAAGGATACGCTGGTGGGGGACACCACTGGTTTTCCATCAACGACTCAGAAATGGGGGATCGCGGGGGCGAGTTGGACGGAGATGATTCACCGTCTGTCACTTCCGACGGCATGCCATTTGCCATCCCAAGCGTTTCAAACTGGACCATGATCGGTCGCGGAGCAGATGCTGGAAAGCAAGGCATGCTCTTCCGAAATGGCTCAGGTGGTCACATCAGCGATGCGATCATTGTTGACTTCCAAGAGGGCATAGAACTTGAGGACCAGCAGGATCCTTCGGATGCCTTCGACAAATGGGTGGCAGGAAACCTGACACTCATGAACATTCGCGCTCAAGGCGTTGAAGAGATGATTGATTACGACGGTGTTCAGGTTGCCGACGGCGACGATCAGCTCGACGCGTATGCTGCTGCGAACAACATGAGCATTGCAGGCGTGGGAATAGATTCCGACTGGAGTGCAAACGCGAGTGGCACCTCTTTTCCGAACCCCTTCAATCCCGTGCCAACCGCAGATGTTGCATCAACAGGAGGATTCGGATACATGGGTGCGTTCGACCCCAATGGTGAGAACTGGATCGCAAATTGGTCCTACCTCGATCAGTCGGGGGCAGCGGACATCAATCTCAACGATCAAGGTGTCGATCCCGATGCAACGTGTGATTGCCCGCCGCTTTCGATGCGAAATGAAGTCATCGTTGCAGACAATGGCTCTGGTACAGGAACAACCACATGGACGTGTGACAACACCTACTTACTAGACAATTATGTATTCGTGAATAGCGGCCAAGTATTAACCATCGAACCCGGAACAGTCATCAAAGGCCTTCCAGGGCAGGGCGCTGATGCAGCAGCCTTGATTGTTGCGCGAGGAGGTCAAATCTTTGCCGATGGCACACAAGCTTGCCCGATTACCTTCACATTTGAAGCGGATCCGCTTGACGGCTCAGTTTCATACGATACCCGCGGCCAGTGGGGAGGTTTAGTCATTTTGGGTGATGCAACCACAAACCTTCCAACAGGAGAAGGGCAAATCGAAGGTGTTCCTTCTGATAACGACCGAGCAGCCTATGGTGGTAACAACGATGAGGACAACTCAGGTGTGTTGCGCTACGTTTCCATCCGTCACGGTGGAACGCAGCTCGGTGCAGCCAACGAAATCAACGGCTTGACGCTCGGAGGTGTAGGTTCTGGCACGACGCTAGAGCACATCGAAGTGGTCTCCAATGACGATGATGGTATTGAGTTCTTCGGTGGTTCGGTGAATCTCCGTTATGCTTCTGTGATGTTCTGCGGGGACGACAGCTTTGACTGGGACCAGGGATACCATGGTAAAGGTCAATTCTGGTTTGCACTTCAAGGGCAAAATGAAGGTGACCGCGGAGGCGAATTGGACGGTGACGACTCACCGAATGTGACCTCAACGGGTCAACCATTCGCTGAACCGACCATAACAAACTGGACCCTCATCGGCCGAGGAGCCAATGCTGGAAACCAGGGGTTGTTATTCCGTAACGGGTCAGCAGGACACGTATCCAATTCAATCATCGCCAATTTCGATGAAGCGATCGAGCTTGAAGACCAACAGGATCCGTCAGATGCCTACGACAAGTGGGTAGCAGGAGATTTGACCTTTGGAAACATCGCCTTTGACGGAGTGAGTGAAGTCATCGACTACGACGGCGTGCAAGTCGCTGATGGGGATGCGCAATTGGATGCTTATTCGACCCAGGTCAACATGACTGAAATGGTCACAGGGATCGACTACAACTGGGCAACTAACGCTTCAGGAACGGCATTCACGAATCCTTTCAATCCCGTACCGGATGCTTCTGTTGCACTTGCAGGAAGTGAGCAACCAGAGGACGCGTGGTTCGAAAGCGCCTTGTACATGGGGGCATTTGATCCCAACGGCGAAAATTGGTTGGACGATTGGACGTACGCAAGCGACGCAGGCGCACTTGAAGGTGAAGCCACGGCTTGTGACTGCCCAGACTTGGGAGACCGAAACGAAGTCGTTATTTCTGACGCTTCTGGAGCAGGTACGGGTACTACAACATGGACGTGCAACAACACATACTTGTTGGATGGTTATGTGTTTGTTAATAGCGGACAGGTATTGACCATTGAACCTGGAACAGTCATCAAAGGGATGCCAGGACAAGGTGCTGATGCAGCGGCTTTGATCGTATCACGAGGTGCTCAGATTTTCGCCGATGGAACAGAGACCTGCCCGATTACGTTCACCTTCCAAGCAGACCCACTTGATGGCTCTGTCTCATACGATACGCGAGGACAGTGGGGCGGTGTCATCATCCTCGGTGATGCATTGACCAACCTTCCAACCGGCGAAGGTCAAATTGAGGGGGTTCCTTCAGACAATGACCGAGCAGCCTATGGTGGTAACAATGATGATGACAATTCAGGTGTGTTGCGCTACGTCTCCATCCGTCACGGTGGAACGCAGCTCGGAGCTGCGAACGAAATCAATGGTTTGACCCTTGGTGCTGTTGGTTCCGGGACCACCATCGAATACGTGGAAGTCATTGCAAACGAAGACGATGGAATTGAATTCTTCGGTGGTTCGGTTGATGTGAAGCACGCTGCTGTGGCTTTCGTTGGAGACGATAGTTTCGATTACGATCAAGGCTACCACGGTCGAGGTCAATACTGGTTTGCCTTGAACGACCACGACACAGGTGACCGAGGTGGCGAATTCGACGGGGATGATTCACCGAACGTAACATCTGACGGACAACCATTTGCTACCCCTCACATTTACAATGCAACATTCATTGGCCGTGGCATTGCTGCGAATAAGCAAGGTTTATTGTACCGATCGGGAGCAGGCGGAGACATGAAGAACATGATCATGGCCAACTTCAGTGAAGGGATTGAGCTGGAAGATGTTCAGGACCCATCTGATGCATACGACAAATGGGAACAAGGATTGTTGAATCTCGAAAACATCTGCATGGTGGCGGTGAACGAAGTCATCGATTACGATGGAAGCAATGACCCTAACGGCGATAATGCCTTGGATACATACGCTGTAACGAATAACATTGCTATTGGCGACCCTGGTATCGACTTCGACTATGGATTTGATGCAACAGGTGTGGTCGTTGAGAATACGCTGGACCTTACACCTGCAAACGATGTAACCATCACCAGTGGCCTTCCTACTGATGACTGGTTCGATGCCGCTGCATACAAGGGTGCATTTGGACCTTCAGAAAACTGGTTGGACCAGTCATGGAGCTACCTCGGACAAATCGGAATTTTCCAAGAAGGGGAAGTGACGATTACGGGTTGCACGGATTCAATGGCAGACAATTACAACGCTGAAGCCACAGCGGATGACGGTTCTTGCCAATACTTGGGTTGCACGGATGCCGATGCAGATAACTATGACGTGACTGCGAACGTTGACGATGGTTCTTGCTTGTACACTGGATGTTTTGACGAAGAAGCGGACAACTACGATCCCCAAGCGAACAGTGGAGATCAAGTTGAACTGTGCCTCTTCAATGGTTGTACCGATCCATTAGCCAACAACTTCGATGAATCAGCCAACAACTTTGACTCTTCTTGCGCATATGATGTCACGATTCGCGTGGACATGTGGAATGAGGAGGGGGCCGCATTCATTGGTTTTGGCGACGATGACACGGAACTGCTCCCGATGACATGGGCAAATTATAGCGCGTACAAGTTGTTATTGTCTTCAGAGACAGGAACATTGAGCTATCAATTCTATAACGAATCCGGAGAATCGGATGGAATAGACCGCAGTCTTGTTATCGAGGGATTGACCTCACTGCCTCCAGTTTGTTTTGGTTCAGAACTTCCTTGCACGGGTTGCACCGATGCGGAGTTTGCGGACTTCAATCCTCATGCCGAGGGTGACGAGGAATGCATGATCATAGCGATCGCTGGTTGCACCTATGTCGATGCTGAAAACTACAGCAGCACCGCAACGGTCGAGGACGGCACATGCGAATTCCAGTTGGGGTCTGCCTGCCCTGCTGACATCAACAACGATGGTATTGTTGGAACCCAAGACTTGCTTGAATTCCTCTCTGCCTTTGGAATGAATTGCGAATAAACAGCAGGTAAAAGAGGTAAATCCTCTTTTTTTGAGTGGGAAAGCCGGGCGATTTCGTCCGGCTTTCTTGTTCTTCACACATTCTGAAGTTAACCTTTCCTACACATCATCATAACATCCGCTTCACATTAGGAAAGGGCAAAAGAAGAACATTTGTCGAGCTTAACTACCATGCGATTCACCCTTACGCCCTTCATGCTCTTGTTTAGCCTCGTCGGTTATAGCCAAGGCTCCATTCGCGGTAAAATTACCGATGGTCAGAACGGGTCTGCGCTCATTGGAGCCAATATCATCATCCAAGACCCATACAAAGGCATAATGGCAGATCTCGATGGCAACTACTCCATCGACAATCTTGCAGCTGGCATTTATCAAGTCAACGGATCGTTTATAGGGTACAATTCACAAACCGTTGCCGTCACGGTAGTTGACGGAGAAGTGGTTATGCAAGATTTCAACTTGTTTCCGCAGACCATTGTCATTGAAGAAGCGGCCCAGGTCATCGCCAAAATCGATCGATCACGGGACGTATACATGGAAAATATCAAGAAGAAAAACGCGGCCAGTCTTGACTACATCTCCAGCCAACAAATTCGACGAACGGGAGATTCGGACGCTGCTTCTGCCATGAAACGAATCCCCGGCGTTTCGACGGTTGGAAATTTCGTTTTCGTGCGCGGCTTATCGGATCGCTATATCAAAACAACCTTGAATGGTTCCGAGGTACCTTCCATCAATCCACGAAGGAATACCATTGAAATGGACATTTTTCCTTCCAATTTGATTGACAACCTCGTTGTGGTGAAAACCCAAACGGCGAATCTTCCCGGTGATTGGTCTGGAGCCTACCTCAACGTCATCACCAAGGACTTCCCGGAAACCATGTCGTTCCGCTACTCTTCCAGTGTCGGGTACAACAACCAAGCGACCTTCCAAGACATCATTTCTTCTCAAAGGAGCAATTCGGATTGGCTGGGCTTTGATGATGGATTTCGGGCATTGCCCTCAGCACTCGACGGATTGGTTCGGGAAGACTGGCCCACGCTGAATATGCCTTGCTTTTATGAAGGACTCGTATACATGGGCTATGGTGAAGCGCTGAGCGAAATGGGCATCGAAGGTTGTTCTGACATTGGCGCATCCAATCCCATTGGATCCGTCACTTCTGCACTTAATATCACCATTGATAGCTTGGAGACCTCCGGTATGGTTCCGTTGAGTCAGCTCAATAACGAAGGCCTAAGTTCTTTGGGTAAGAGTTTCACCAAAACGTGGGACAATACGCGGCGAGTTGCTCCACTCGACATGAGTCACAGCATCAGCCTTGGGAACCAAACCAAGCTATTCGGCCGACCGCTCGGCTACATTTTTGGTTTTCAATACAAACGATCATCTCGCTATTATCAAGATGGTGAATACGGCCGCTACAATGCGGGGAGTCCCGAAACGAGCACAGAAATGCAAATGCTCAGGCAATTTTCGGACGAGAAGAGCGTGGAGACGGTGTCCCTGAATGCACTCCTGAACCTTTCTTACAAGCTCAATGAGTTTAATAAGATTTCGTTGATGGCCATGCCCAACATCAACGGTCAAAATTCTTCCCGTTACATGTTGGGAGTGAACCCCATCGACACGGATGAACTTCAAGAACAACGGACTCAGCGTTATGAGCAGCGACAGCTCAACATCTACCAAATGCGGGGCGAGCATTTTCTGCCCGTCAGCAAGGGCCGAATTGAATGGGGATTGAGCTTAAGTCAAGGCACGATGAAAACGCCTGACCTCAAGGTGTTCTACAACAACAAAGCTGAAAACATCACAGCGATTGACTCGTTGGCCCAATTCACGGGAGAAAACGGGGAAGACCTCACCGATGTTGCACTTGAGCTCATTGGTGAACTCATCGATGATGGGGAAATTTCACAAAATTGGTCACAGGATACGGAATCCACCCTTATTGCCTTGCAGAATCAGGGACTCGCAGTAGCCGATTTTGACGTTCCATTCCAGGTCGATACCGCCTACTCGATCAATCCTAGTTTCTATCCTTCTCCAACCCGCTACTTCCGGGAGTTGAATGAGTCGAAAATGGATGCCAAAGTGCACTACAGTGTGCCTTTTGAATTCATCGAAGGCAAAAAGGGAACGTTCAAGACCGGCCTCTCATGGGTGCAGACGCTTCGCAAGCACAAAGAATCCATTTACGGCATGTCTGAAAATGGTCAACTCTTTGATGGCGACTTGGACGCATTTTTCTCAGACGAAAACTTCGACATCATCCGAGGCAAGGACTACATCGAAACCCTGCTGCTGACCGACCTCATCAATACGGATGAAGGCCGAATGGACGTGCTAGGTGCCTACGCCATGACGGACATCAATTTGAATGATCGGTTGCGTCTTAACACCGGTATCCGCGTCGAAAAAACCGACATGACCATTCGGTCATTGAAACTTGACCTTGTGGATGACTTAACGCCGCAAGAACAAGCTCGTTTGGAAGGAGGATTGAACGAGACCGATTGGATGCCGTCGGCCAACTTGGTCTGGCAAGTCGGGGCGAGCGACGGAATCAAGGTTCAGAATCTTCGATTTGCTTACAGCAGAACCATCGCACGGCCGGTATTCCGGGAAAAGTCACCGTTCCGTGGATTTGATTTTGAAACCCTCGAAGTACTCAAAGGCAACCCGTTATTGGATGGAACGAAGGTGGACAATTTTGATGTACGTTACGAACATTATCCCGCCTTGGGGGAAATGCTCAGCGCTAGCCTGTTCTTCAAGCGGTTCACCGATCCCATAGAGCAGACTTCGGTGCTGGAAGCGGTCAACACCGAGTACACATGGGCCAATGTCCCATATGCGAATGTTATCGGGTTGGAGTTGGAAGGAAAGCGCAACCTTTCTGCGCTGCATGCACGATTGGCTGCATTCACCCTGTCTGCCAATTTGACCTTGATCCGCAGCCGAGCGGTCATTTTTGAAGAAGAACTCAATGTAATTCGGAATACCGATCCGATGCATGGACGTACGCGTCCCTTGTTTGGACAGGCTCCCTTTATTTTCAATGCAATCCTCAATTTCACCCCTGACTCGAGTGCTTTCAATGCCACGCTTGCATTTAATGTGCAGGGTGAAAAACTCATTTTAACCACCACCGGTGGATTGCCCGATATCTACCAGCAACCGACTCCGCAATTGGACTTTACGGCGAATTACAGGTTTGCTGAGCATTTTGCGATTGGATTTCGGGGACGAAATTTATTGAATCCGGAAAATCGAAAGACATATCAATTCAACGAGGTCGAATACAATTGGCTCGCCTTCACCATGGGGCGCAATTTCAATCTCTCTCTCTCATACTCCCTCTGATTTACATGAAAGCTACCTTCACCTTCCCCGCTGTGATAGCAATTGTCTCAATCATCTTCTTCAGCGGATGCACCAAGTATG
>JADHRK010000088.1 GCA_016777435.1 Flavobacteriales bacterium | reverse complement strand
GGGAATGGAAGCGAGTGCTCCGACAATTGCACCGCGGTTGGTGGCTTTTTTCCAAAATAAACCGAGCAAGAAAACCGCCAATATCCCCGGACTCACTACGCCTGTATATTCCTGGATGAATTGGAAGGCTTGGTCAATCCCGCCCAGCAGTGGCGCCATTACACAGGCAATGGCCAAAGCGACAAGGGCCGAAATTCGGCCGGTGTTCACCATGGCCCGATCGCCCGCTTTGGGGTTGATGTATTGCTTGTAAATGTCCATTGTGAAAATCGTCGACGTGGAATTCAACATCGATGCCAGGGACGAAACAATGGCCGCGGCCAATGCCGCAAAAGCCAATCCTTTCAGACCCGTTGGCAAGAACTGGAGCAACCATGGATACGCCTTGTCAGCCTGGGCAGTAGAAGGCATGTTCAATTGGCCTGCATCACCCAATCCCGCCATGATGGCCGGATCGTTGATCATTACATAGGCCGCGATGCCCGGAATTACAACAATGAGCGGAAGGATCAGTTTGAGAATCGCTGCGAATAAGATACCGTTTTGTGCCTCCTTCAGGGACTTCGCTGCCAACGTGCGTTGGATGATGTATTGGTTGAAACCCCAGTAGTAAACATTCGCCACCCACATTCCACCGATGAGCACTCCAATGCCCGGCAAGCTCTTGTACTCTGGATGGGATTTGTCCAAAATCATGGCAAATTTATCCGGTGCTGCGGCATAAATGGTTTCAAAACCCGCCCACATGCCTTGGCCTCCTGAAACCGTATCCAGTGCGAGATACGTTGTGACCAATCCACCGAGAATCAAGAAAACCACCTGAATCACATCCGTCCACGACACGGCCGAAAGCCCGCCATACAGCGAGTATGCGACGGCAAACAAAGCCAATCCAAGCACACCATATGCCATGGGTATTCCCATGATGGTTTCCAGTGCCAGTGATCCGAGGTAAAGGACTGACGCCAGATTAACAAAGACATAAAGCGCAATCCAGAACACCGCCAAAATCGTCTTGAGTTGAGTAGAATAACGCTTTTCTACAAACTCGGGAATCGTGTACAAGCCCTTCTCAATGAAAATAGGGAGGAAAAATTTTCCAACAATGAGCAACGTGAGCGCCGCCATCCATTCATACGAAGCGATGGCCAAGCCCAAACTGAATCCAGAGCCCGACATGCCAATAAATTGCTCCGCTGAAATGTTCGCTGCAATCAAGGATGCACCAATGGCCCACCAGGGCAGTGATTTACTCGCCAAGAAATAATCTTCTGCGCTTTTTTCCTTGCCCTCCTTGTTGCGGGAAACCCAGAGGCCAACGCCCAAAATGAGCGCAGCATAGACAAAGAAAATGACATAATCCGTAAGGGCGAAAGTGGCGTTCATTGAACGGGTACATAAAAATTGAGGCTCTTGCAGCCAAAAAGCCGGAATCATTGCGCGGCATTGTGCGTTGCAAATTACTGGTATTCCGGAAACGGACAAATCAAAAAAAGGCCATTCCAAATGGTTTTATCCACGCTTCCTGCACGGCATTTTCAGACACAAAAAAACGTTTCCTCGCCAAATATTCTCATGATCCAGTGCTTCTTTTGATTGCCCGTTTTTTCCCAATCTACTGAGGTACAATGGATAGGCTGAAGCGAAAATCATCTTCGCACTTTCCTGTTCTTTCTCTTAGGTCTCTGCCCGAGGTGCCAAACGAAAAAACCTCACCGTTCGTGAGGTTTTTTCGGAGTGGGCAATACTGGATTCGAACCAGTGACCTCTACAATGTCAATGTAGCGCTCTAACCAACTGAGCTAAATGCCCTTTAGCTTGCGCTCTGCACCGAAGACGGCAACACGAGCGGACCGCGAAGATACAAAAATCTCGTGCTTGGCAACGATACGATTCATGAATGTCTGTAGGTCGTATCTTCGCCCTTATTCTCAACACGAACCTGCGCCAATGGAACTCCCAATCGTCCGATTCAATCGCAAGCCTTCTGATTTCAGCAAAACGTTGAAAGAACGCGTCGACGCGTACTTCAAGGAAAACGGACTCTCGCGGCAGGGCGATTGGCGCATGTACGCCAAAACCGTGCTCATGCTGGGATTGTTTTTCACTCCTTGGGCCTTCATTGCCTTTGGAGGAATCGGCGGGGGGTGGCAATTTTGGGTGGCGGAGATTGTCATGGGCTTTGGGTTGGCCGGGATTGGATTGAACGTCATGCACGATGCCAATCACGGATCCTTTAGCAAACACAAATGGGTGAATCAAACCGTTAGCTACGTGCTCGATTTGGTTGGCGGAAGCTCCGCACTTTGGCGCATCCAGCACAACGTGTTGCACCATTCATTCACCAACATTGAAGGGCTCGACGAAGACATCGATACGCCCGGTATCTTGCGCTTCACACCCAATCGGCCGTTGAAGAAAATCCACAAGTTGCAATTCATCTACGCGTGGGGTTTTTACAGCATCATGACCTTGTTTTGGATGACCGCCAAAGACTGGCTCGCTCTGGCACGCTACCGCAAAAAAGGGTTGGTGAAGTCCTCCGGCAGCTCGGTTGGTCAATTGACCCGCGACTTGATCATTTCAAAGTTGCTTTATTTTGGCTACATCATGGTCTTGCCTGCACTCTTTAGTGGCCTCCCGTTCTGGAAAATCATCGTGGGTTGGATGGTCATGCACGCCGTAACAGGACTCATATTGGCTTCCATCTTCCAGCCTGCTCACGTGTTGGAAGATTTGCAATTTTCCCAAGGGGAAAAAGGCGCAAGCATGGAAGACGACAACCTCTCACACCAACTCAAATCCACCGCAAACTTTGGCACACGATCGCGGCTGTTCACGTGGATGTGTGGTGGTTTGAATCATCAAATCGAGCACCACTTGTTTCCGCAAGTCTGCCACATTCACTTCAGCGATTTGGCGCCCATCGTGCGCAAGACAGCCGAAGAATTTGGGCTTCCCTATCGGTCATCCACCACATTTGCTGGCGCACTCGCCTTGCACACCAAGATGCTCTGGAAGCTCGGACGAGAAGAGCAGTGGGCATAATCCCCCACGGACTTTTCGGCTTCAAGGCGTAGGGTTTTTCAAGTAATTCGCTTAATTTGAGTGAATTACAATCCCTTACGCCATGCCTTTGCAATCCTTTTACCCTCGCGGAGTCCTCTTTCTCGCGGCATCTGTTGTTTTTTCGATTAACCTGGTTGCGCAATTGAGCCAAACAGGAGCCCCTTCTCATTGGGGAGAGATTGCCGGTGCTTCCGTCAATTGGATGGAGTTCGATGCGCTTGATTTGACAACGCTGCGGGCAGAGGACGAGGCAACGGCTCAATTCAAGGATGCCCCTTGGCGCTTTGGGATTGAGCATCCCGTTGCTTGGAACACCTCGAACAGTGGTGCGTGGTCCGAAGAGGCTGGTTTTGATGTTTGGCGGCTTGGGGTGCGAGCGGAATTGGCCACGAACTGGAGCTTTTACCTTTCTGAATTCGACATTCCCAAGGGAGGAGAGTTGTATGTATGGAACGCCGATCGCACGGAATATCTTGGGGCATTTACCCACCTCAACCACAAAGAATGGGGCGGATTGGCGATTGGACTTCTGGAAGGAGCAGGAGTCGTATTGGAATACCGCCAGCCCCAAAATGTTAGCATGGTACCTAGCTTGCAGGTTGCACAGGTCGTGCAAGGCTATCGCTCTCTTTTGACACGGGCCGAAGCCTTGAATTCCAAAAGTGCGAGCGAGGGGCCTTTTGGAAATAGCGGTGCCTGCAATATTAATGTCAATTGTCCTGAAGGCGCAGACTGGCAGGTTGAAAAAAAGGCGGTAGCCATCATCGTCAATGGCGGATTCGCGGCTTGCACCGGATCACTGGTGAACAATACTTCGAATGACGGGACGCCGTACTTCTTGACGGCCAACCACTGTTTGGGCAATCCAAATACCTGGACGTACTACTTCAATCATGAAAGCAGCACATGTACAGGAACCACGGGACCGACCAACATGAGCATCTCAGGCGGTGCGCTTTTGATGTCAGACGGCGGGTCCGATGTCGCACTGATTGAGCTGAGCAGCACCCCTCCGTCCAGTTGGAATGTGGAGTACGCCGGATGGGATGCATCCGGATCGAATCCGGAAAATGCGACTGGGATTCACCATCCTTCTGGAGACCTCAAAAAGATTTGTTTCGAAGAAGACAGTCCGTACACGTCCTCCACGGGTGGGGCCCAGGTTTGGTGGATAAACCAATGGGAGGCGGGCGTCACCGAACCCGGTTCATCGGGATCTCCATTGTTTGACCAGAATCACCGAATCATTGGCCAGTTGTACGGAGGCGCTGCGGCGTGTTCGGGATCGGTGAATAACGGTGCGTATGATTTCTACGGCCGCTTTGATGTGAGTTGGGGGTTAGGCGTGAGCGATTACCTGGACCCACAAAACACAGGCCTGCTCGTTTTGGATAGTTACCCGACGGGATACAACACCGACTTGGGATGCACCGATCCATCGGCCTGTAACTACAGCCCAGAAGCAATCACAGATGATGGCTCATGCCTGTTGACTGGAACATCCGTCACCATGACCGTTCTGACCGATAACTATCCCGCTGAAACCACCTGGACTGTGGTCGATGCCAATGGCGAAACCGTGATGTCCGGCGGTCCTTACAGCTCCAACGCGACAACCTACACCAGCGAGGAGTGCCTCGCGGATGGGTGTTACACATTGACCGTTTTCGATAGTTACGGGGACGGATTGTGCTGCGGATATGGTGAAGGGAGTTATTCCCTATCCGACGAATCAGGAGCCGTATATGCCTCTGGGGCAAGTTTTGACGATCTAGACCTCACCGATTTCTGCCTAGAAACGGTGGGTGACATCGAAGGTTGTACGGACTCTTCGGCCTGCAATTTCGATCCCACGGCCACGCTCGACGACGGATCGTGCACAGTGGAGGATGCTTGCGGGGTTTGCGGAGGTCCCGGCACGGATACAGACGGTGACGGAATCGCGGACTGCAACGAAATAGCGGGATGCACCGATTCCGCCGGCTGCAACTACCTCGCGGAAGCCACCGATTCAGCTGCATGCACATATCCAGAGGAAGGCTTGGATTGCAACGGCGAGCCCACCAGCTGTGCTGAAGATCTCAACTCAAATGGAATGGTCGAAGTGAGCGACGTCTTAATTTTACTGGCCGATTTCGGTTGCGACAACGAATGCTCCGTTGCCGATGTCAACGGCGACGGCATGGTCAGCGTTGCAGACATACTGTTATTGCTTGCCGCCTTTGGTGAGGACTGCTAAGCACCATTCGGCATCAAATACGGCACGCTTGGAACGGTTGAACGACCGGCACGGGGCACTGAATGATGATGACGGATTACACCCTGGGAAGGCATGTTTATTGATTGGGTTGAGTTGGGTCCACGAAGCCAAGATTGATCAAAACCATGCGCACAAGATGCAGGGTGGGTTACGCAGGAACGAAGCGCCTATGCAATTGGCACTTGTGCGACCGGCAGCCTCATACCACCAACGTTCCAATGCAATTAGTGCGATGCAGATGAAAACGTGCTCCAGACCGGATTGGAATTAGTGGAAGCAAAAATAGCCCGGCCTGCGCCGAGCTATTTCGATGATAAATATTTTTTTTCGAAGTCTCTTACTTCGCAGCGAGTGGCATCAATTCCGTTTCGCGTCGTCGTTTGAGCATGAAGCCTCCGAAGAGTCCTCCGCCAATCAACAAAAACAACACGCCGCTATCGATAGGAGCACAGCTCAAATCGCAACCTGCTGTTGATGAGTAGTCTGGGTCATAGTTCCAAGCCGCTCCGATGGGGCTGTATGGACCATTGCAAGCGTTATCAACCTGGCAACAATTATTCATTCCATTTGGACACGGAAATTCGTCTCCATCCGGTTGACAGCCGTTCTGGTAAGTACATTGACCGTTGGCCAAACCAAATGAGCCCAGAATCAGGGTTAGGCCAAGGGCGATTTTTCGCAAATTCATAGTTTTCAACAGTTTCATTTTTTTTCACAACCTGAACCGAAGTCCGGCAGGAACATCAACAAGCCTAAAGTCGTCATGGTCCTGTCACATTCACAATCTGTTTCAGGGAAAGAACCCTCAAAGTTTTCAACAGGTTGAATGCTGACCAACTGAATGAGGAGCCCTGTAATATCCGTTCACCGTTCAAATACATTTTCATGCACAGAATACATCCGATACGTCAGTGCATGTCCAACGCGGAACATTTCACGTGTACATGATTTCTTGAATGTTTCGGATTCTTTTTCATTAATTTTCGGATCCGGAACAAACTTGCATCGCCATGGCCTACCGACTAATTTTTTCGTTTGTTGCTGTTCTTTCAGCAGCAGCAGCCACCGGCCAATGCCTCGACTGCATCCCAGACCCCGACTGCACTTCTGCAGATGGGTTTCCTACAATCTGCCCAGAAACCCTCCCTGCGGCCACAACCGGCGAGTTTTACGAAGAAACCATCACTTTTTTCATGCCTGAAAACGTGGTGGACCCAGGATCCGGGGTGGCTGCCTCGTTGAGTACTGTCACCGTTACCTCAATTACCGGTGTGCCTTTGGGGCTCAGTGTCGTGCTGGACGAAACCGATGCCGTTTATGAGCCCGCCAATGGCCAAACTGCGGGCTGTGCAAGCATTTGCGGAGAGCCCGTATTGCCGGGTGTCTACGACATGGTCATCAGCATTTCAGCTGTGGCTTCGGCATTTGGAATCGAACAAGTCGTGAATGAATCGTTTGACTACCTATTGATCGTAGAAGAAGGCGCTGGTGGAACTGGGACATTCACCTTTGCTCCTACCACGGGATGCGATTCCTTGCTCGCCCATTTCGATGCCATCCTCGCCGGAAACGACGCACAAGTGACCACTTATGCTTGGGATTTTGGAAACGGCGGGTTCTCCCAAAACCAAAGCATCGACAGCATGTTGTTTGCTGAATCAGGGGTGTACGACGTCGCGTTGCAAACCGTCATCTCCGACCAAATACTGACCCAAATCACCCTCAACTCCACGGGTGGCGGCGGTTGGGACGATGGCTGGTCACCAGATCCAGACCCTTATTTCGTGCTATCGGATGCCAACGGTTCCAATGTCTACACCTCAAGCACTGCCCAAGAGAGCTATTCCGCCACTTGGAACGGGCTGTCCATTGTATTGACAAATCCCCCGTATTCAATCTCCTTTTACGACGAAGACTTTCTGGCAGGCGACGACGACTTGGGTTCCACCAGTTTCAGTCCGGATGGCGCCGGAACGATTGATTTGAACGCCAACCCCAGCTATGCCGTTGCTACCATTGCATTGCAAGAAACCATCAACGTCACCGATACCGCCACGGTCTTCGTCAATGAGTCGCCCGAAGTTGGACTCGTGTGGCTCGAAAACGATAGCCTTTCGTGCACCAATCCCTATTTAAGTCAATACAATTGGATGTGGGGCGATAGCCTCTTGCTCTCCAGCGAAGCCTTCGGATTTGCTCCGAACGAAAATGGTTTCTACACCGTAATCGGAACCTCTGCTCAGGGATGCAGCGCTGCAAGCGACAGCCTCCTTTTTTGCAATTCCTCCGCCGCCCTCGGCTTGGCGTTGACCACGGATGGTGCAGACGACCCGGAAATGCTGGTGACAGAGGCTGGGTTTGTGGAATATGTTTGGAATGCAAATGGCAGCGTTTCGGACACCTTGGATGACATGGAAAGTCACTTGTGGTTCCCCGCCAACAGCGGTTGGTATGGTGTGACCGCTTGGGACGATTACGCGTGTCCTTGGCAAAGTGACTCGCTGCTCGTGTGTTATCCGTTGGAGACCCCTTCAATGGAAGAGTCTACTGCGGGTGAATTGAGCTTGGATGGTGCGTATTCGGTTTACCAATGGTACAACAACGGTGTGATTTTGCCGGGTGCCACAGACTCCCTTTTAATCCTAGA
>JADHRK010000087.1 GCA_016777435.1 Flavobacteriales bacterium | reverse complement strand
TGACCATCATTTGCTCGATTGAGAACTTTGATCCGATGGGCATTCACACCGGAGATAGTATCACGGTTGCTCCAGCCATGACGTTGAGTGACACTACGTTCCAGCGCATGCGGGACATGGCGATTCGGATGATGCGCGAGATTGGTGATTTCGCAGGCGGATGCAATGTTCAATTTGCCGTGTCCAATGACGAAAAAGAGGACATCATTGCGATTGAGATCAATCCACGTGTGAGTCGTTCCTCCGCTTTGGCATCCAAAGCTACCGGATACCCCATTGCTAAAATTGCAGCAAAATTGGCCATTGGATATCACCTCGATGAGTTGGCCAATCCCATAACGGGAACCACGAGCGCGATGTTTGAACCTACAATGGATTACGTTGTGGTCAAGGTTCCACGCTGGAATTTCGATAAATTCAAAGGGGCGAATCGCGAGCTCGGTCTTCAAATGAAATCCGTGGGAGAGGTCATGGCCATTGGGCGATCTTTTCAGGAAGCGCTGCAAAAAGCGGCCCAGTCACTGGAAATCGGACGCAACGGATTGGGTTGTGACGGAAGGGAATTGCGGGACCAAGATGCCATCATGTCGAGTCTTTCCCACGCGAGCTGGAATCGTCTTTTCCACTTGTATGACGCCATGAAATTGGGCATTCCAATACGGAAGATTTACGAAGTCACAAAGATTGACCCGTGGTTCTTGCGTCAAATTGAAGAATTGGTTCAGCTTGAGGAAGAAATCGGGCAGTATGGTCTGGAGACGATGCCACGGTCTCTCCTCTTGGAAGCCAAGCAGAAGGGCTACGCGGATCGTCAAATTGCCCATATGTTGGACTGTGTCGAATCCGAGGTCCATGCCCATCGATTGGCACAGGGAATCACGCGTACATACAAATTAGTAGATACGTGCGCGGCCGAGTTTGAAGCGAAAACGCCCTACTACTATTCGACCTTTGAGGACGAGAATGAAAGCATTCGCACCGATCGAAAGAAAATTGTGGTGTTGGGGAGCGGTCCGAATCGCATTGGTCAGGGAATTGAATTCGACTACTGCTGTGTTCATGGTGTACTTGCCGCGAAAGAGTGTGGTTATGAGACCATCATGATCAATTGCAACCCGGAAACGGTTTCCACAGATTCGGATACAGCTGACAAGCTGTATTTTGAACCGGTATTCTGGGAGCACATCTATGATATTATTTTGCACGAGAAGCCCGAAGGGGTAATCGTTCAGTTTGGTGGCCAAACCGCACTGAAACTTGCTGAAAAACTGGAGCGATTTGGAATACCGATTATCGGTACGAGTTACCGAGCGCTTGATTTGGCGGAAGACAGGGGGTCATTCTCCACACTTTTGCGGGAGCAAGGTGTTCCTTATCCCGAGTTTGGCGTGGTTGAAACCGCTGATGAAGCCAATGCATTGAGCAAAACCTTGGGGTTCCCCTTGTTGGTTCGTCCGAGCTATGTTCTGGGAGGCCAGCGCATGAAAATCGTCATCAACGAGGATGAATTGGAACGCCATGTAATTGATATTTTCCGAGATATGCCGGACAACAAAGTGTTGCTCGATCATTACTTGGACGGTGCGATTGAGTGCGAGGCCGATGCTATTTGCGATGGCGATGAGGTCCGAATCATAGGGATCATGCAGCACATTGAGCCGGCTGGAATTCACAGCGGCGACAGCTACGCAGTTTTGCCTCCGTATAATTTGGGCGATTTGATCATTTCTCAAATTGAAGAATACACCAAACGGATAGCATTGGCGCTGGAGACCGTGGGCTTGATCAACATTCAGTTTGCCGTGAAAGACGATAAAGTGTACATCATCGAAGCCAATCCAAGGGCCTCACGAACCGTTCCATTCATTGCCAAAGCATACGGTCAGCCGTATGTAAACCACGCTGCGAAAGTGATGATGGGAGAGGTGAAATTGCGGGATTTACCTTATTCGCCTCAACTCGATGGTTATGCCGTGAAAATCCCTGTTTTCTCCTATGAAAAATTCCCGGAAGTCAACAAAGAGCTGGGCCCAGAGATGAAATCAACGGGGGAGGGCATCCGGTTCATTCCAGACCTGAGAGACCCCTTTTTCCGCAAGGTGTACAGCGAGCGGAACCTTTATCTGAGCAAGTAATATGCTAGCAGGATTGATCAGAACGTTGGGCACAATCATCATGGTGTGGTTTGTCTTTCGTTGGTTGGATCGAATGTTTGGTGCACGTAATCGGCGTTCGAGGAATAGCGGACCACGCGAAAAATCGGATAGGACGAACCCGCCACAGCGTGACGAATCAACCCAACCGAAAGACACCAAGCTGGGAGACTACATCGACTTTGAGGAGGTGGATGAATGAGGTTGCAGCTGCTTGAAGTATTGAACGCACAGGCGTGGAGTCCTTTCTTTCTTGAAGCGCTTGGAGGCGGAGAGAATGCGCTAAATTGCCCTGAATTCAATGGGATATAAGAACATGAAGGATCAAGCAATTGCGATGTTTAAACAGCATGGAATGCATGCTGCAGCAGTCCTGGTTTTCGCGGTTTTGAGCATGGCGCTCTTGTCGAAAACGTATGAAGGATACGCCGTCCGTCAAGGAGATATAAAAGGCCACAAAGGTATGAGCCATGAAGCCTACGATTCCAATATTTTGGAGGGAGCCTACCCCGCATGGACCGGAGCACTTTTTTCCGGCATGCCCACAACGCACATCGCAAGAGCCCGTTCATCTTGGAACATTCCTCGCAAAGTGCATTCATTGGGAAGCCGAATTTTTGGCTCTTCGGGCGTTTTGACCTTCTTCATGGCCATGGTATCAGCATATTTGCTGGCCATTGCACTGGGTGCATCGGTGCCCATTGCAATCTTGTGCGGCATTGGATTTGGTCTGTCCTCCTTTGAGGTTTTGTATTATTCGGCAGGTCACAATACAAAGGTCAAAGCCATTGCGTATTTGCCTGGAATCATTGCTGGAGTGATCTGGGCTTATCGGAAAAACATGGGATGGGGAATGGCCATTGCCGCGCTTTTTACATCGCTTCATGTTTATGCGAATCACTACCAGATTACGTACTACGCCTTGTTTATTTTGTTGGGAATAGGCATTGCTGAGACCATTGGGATTTTCAAGCGGACCCGAAGTTTGAAGAATGCCTTGTTGCCGGGAGTGGCGCTGATTGTTGCGGGATTCGTTGGTGTTTTGCCCAGTATTTCTGAGGTCATGGAGACCAGGGAATACGCCAAGGAGACGATCCGCGGTGAACGAATTTTAACGGCTACATCGGAAGGAGATGCGGTTGCCAAGTCAACGGGCTTGGATCGGAATTACATTCTGGAATACAGCATGTCGGATGGTGAATGGTTGTCCATCATGTGTCCAGACATCAAAGGCGGAGCGAGTCCACTTTATTGGGGTGAGCAAAAGTTTTCTGGCGGAGCATTGTACTTCGGTGCCATTTTATGTGCGCTGTTCTTCCTTTTCCTTGTGGCAGGTCGAGATCGGTTGAAATGGCCACTTGCCATGATTACCATCATGGCAATCCTGTTGTCTCGCCGAGGCGGGGGGGTATTGACTGATTTGTTTTTGGAGTACATGCCTTTCTTCGATCAATTCAGAGACACCAAGATGATGCTGATCCTCGTGCAAGTGGCCGTGGCTATCGGAACCGTTCTTGCCTTGGTTGAGATGAGCAAGCTCATCGCTCAAGGGGGAGAATTGCTCAAAAAAAGGAGGGCAGTGTGGATGGGTGCTCTTGGAGCACTTGTGTTCCTCTTTGCCGCTTTTTATGCGCTGCCTGAGGTGTTTTTTGATTTTCAGACATTCATCAAGCAAGATGCAGCGGTGGAGCAATTAGGCTACCCAGAGGCGCTCCAAAGAAGGCTGGAATTGTTTCGTTCAGATGTGGCTCGCACATTGGGGCTACTGTTATTAACGGCCGCCATTTTGGCGGCTGCATTGTGGCAAAAAATGGCCATGCGCTGGGCGATTTGGATTCTCCTGTTGGCCACTGCGGTTGACCTTTGGGATGTTGATCATCGTTATTTCAATGACGAGAAAGTCCAAGGGGTTTATCGCAATTGGGTCAAGAGTTTTGATGCAAAATTCCCATATGATCCTACACCACAGATGGGGAAAATCCTCGCTGCTGAATACAGCAATTCACCTGGGGCGAATGCCATGGCTGATCAGCTCTACGCAGGCTATGTCGCTTTAGGGGAAAAAGGAAGAATCAATCTGAACCGTCGCCAAAAGGAAAAACTGCAGCTCATTTCAAAATATGGGGCCATGCGGATGGAGAAGCCATTCCGAGTTTTGAAATGGGAGAATTCATTCATCGATAATTCTGCATCCTATTTCTTTCAATCGGTAGGGGGGTATCACGCTGCAAAGCTCCGGCGTTATCAGGACTTTATTGAACGGGTGATTGAACCTCAACGCAACCGATTCATTGCACTGGCGCAAAATGGGCAATTGCAGCAAGGCCTCAACGAAATGGTTGGCCTTCGGATGTTGAATACCCGCTACCTTTTGCTCGATCAGCTTGAAGACCCACTTGCGATGCCAGATGTTCCTGGTTTCGCTTGGATAGCTCGGGACTGGGAGTTCGCTGAAAGCGACGATGCGGAGATGGCCATGACTGCTGCCCTTCAATCTCCAAGATCAACGGTTGTGCATTCGGAGTTCACTGAAATCCTCAAAGGACTCGAGCCAGGAGGCGTTGGAAATGTTCAATTGGGGTCGTATCGGCCTGATTTGATTCAATATTCTGTGAGTCTTGAGTCCCCGAGCTTGGTTGTATTCTCAGAAGTATGGTACCCCAATTCGTGGAAAGCGATGATCAATGGAATTCCGGCTGAAACCATTCGTGCCAATTATGTGTTAAGAGCTTTGAAGATCCCTGCAGGGACCCATCAAGTGGAATGGCGGTGTGAAACTCCATCGGGGTCGGCTGTTCCGATATTGGCCAATGGCGTCTTGCTCATTTTGATTTTGGGATCTTCTTGGTACGGCATGAAGCATTCGAAAACATAATTCAGTGGGCGCAGTTAAAGGGAGCATTGTTAAAGGAGCAGAGGTTACATGGCATTGGAACGAGGCAGGAATCGATTCAGTGGAATGGAAGGCTTGGGATGCATTGATCAAGACCTCTGAGTACCCTTCCATTTTCCTAGATAGCCGCATGATGAAGGCCCTGCTGCGTTCAGCGAAGCGGAATTTAGCAGCGGTGACATGGCATTTGGATACAAAGCTTATTGGGATTTGTCTGGTAGAAGATGCCCTCGCAGAGAGCTTGAATTTGGATGAACATATTTCTGTGAAACGCTCCTGGTTTTC
Source organism: Flavobacteriales bacterium (assembly GCA_016777435.1). GTDB lineage: Bacteria > Bacteroidota > Bacteroidia > Flavobacteriales_D > Sanyastnellaceae > UA16. Next base: position 2,673 of record JADHRK010000087.1, on the reverse strand, counting down.
GATCATTAGCCGCTGGCTGCATGGTCCGGAGGGAAGATTTACCTTTCGGGTCCGTGTCATCGGCCCGGTTCTTGGAAGTGGCCTACACAGTTACCGTTGGGCGAACCATATCCCCGAAAATGAACAGCGTCGTTTGCTGACGGAAACGATTTTCACGTCAAAGAGCAATGAAGGCAATGCCATCCCAAAGGTGGCCATGCTCAAAGATTTGCCCATTCACTATTCCGGGCGAAGGCAGCAACTGCAGCCGGGTTGGATCCCGCTGGAATTTGACCCTGAAATGTTGCTTCATTTGGACCCAGCTTGGGAAGACCTGGCGGATTACCAGCTGCAGTTGAACACCAAGTCACGAACCAAAGTGAAGCGTGTTCTCAAACTTTCAGAATCCTTTGAAATCTCGGATTGGTCAATTGAGAAGGTGGTTGAAAATGCCGATGCACTGATTGAATTGTATCGGAGCGTTTTCGATCGCTCTGGATTTCGCTTGGGTCAACTTCACGCGGAAGAGCTGATCGAATCCAAACGTTTTTGGGGCGATGATTTTGTTGTGAAAGGATACGAGTTAGAAGGCGAGTTGGTTGGATTTCAATGCGCATACTTAGGCGCTGATGAGCTTGAGGCTTTCTTCGTCGGCTTCACGCCAGGGTTGGTCAAGAGTCACGCGATATACCAACGTATGCTCATTGAGTTCATTCGGTTGGGAATTATGACCCATCGGAAACGAATCAACATGGGCAGAACAGCACTCGATGTCAAGTCATCGGTGGGTGCACTCCCGCAACGTTTGCAATGCGATGTTCACTTTCGAAATTCAATTTTTCACGCACTGGTGCGTCATTACACCCGGGGTTTTGATCCCGCTGAACTGGTTTTGAAAAAGGCGTGGAAAGCGGACGCCTTTGCCAAAGTATATCATTCAGAAATCCATACCACCTGAATCGCTGCCGTAGTCGACGCCTCGCGAATTGCCGCCTTTGCGCCCTCGCTCTTCCAATTTGCCCAATTTCCAAGTTGCCGTTACAAATACGTTTTGCGATTCCCGTTTGAATCGATTTTCCTGGTACAAATTGCCAAAACTAGAAGTGTATGACCATTCACGGGTGTTGAATACATCGCTGAGCTTGAGCGCAATGGTCAAATTCCCATCGAGTAATTTTCGCTGAATGTTGGCGTCCATGTAGGCAAACCCATTGAATTGTCCCTGAGGCGTCACGGAGGGTCCGCGGTACATTCCGTTCAATTGCCATTTCCAAAGCTTCTCGTCACCGATGGATTGGTTGGCGAAGAAGTTCAGGTTGTAGGACCAACCTTGGGCATCACTTGCGAATTCAACATCCCCGACTTGATTCGCGAGGTGATAAAATGAACCGGTCAATCGAAATTGTCCCGACCCAGGCATCGGGAGCATGAGGATCATTTCGATTCCTTCGTCTCGGCGGCTGCCTTGATTCCACCAACTCGAAGTGCGGATTCCAGCAGCGTCGATATTGGAGAAGCGTTGGATCAGGTCATTGGTTTCTTTTACGAAAAATGAGGTGGTCAATGACTTTCGCTTGCGGGACCATTGGTGCCCAATTTCGAATGAATTGGTGTATTCAGGGCGCAATTCGGGATTTCCGATGCGCAGATTTCGACTGTCGCTGTCATCCAAGAACGGCGTGACGGATCGTCCTCGAGGACGGTTGACCCGGCGGCTGTAACTCGCAATCCAGCTGACTTCATCGTTGCGTTGTCGAGAGACATTGAAAGAAGGGTAAACTGAGAAGTAATTGTTTTCGAAGGCACGATTGCCTTCCCAAGTGGCCGCCGTGAAGACCTGCTCCAAACGCATTCCTCCTTGTGTCCCCCAAACGCCCCATTTCCGGCCGTACGTGGCATATCCGGCATGCACATCTTCCCGGTACTGAAAACCGAATGACTGAGCCACCGGATTGATGGGCACATAGACCCCATCGATCCAGACCGATGAATCCGAAGAAAGATAGCCGAAGGAATCATCTTTTCGAGACAGGTTGCTCTTCAAGCCCCACTCGAATTTGCCTTCATTTTCAAGCGGTTTCTCGTAATCCAATTGGAATATGGAACGCGTGGATTGGTTGATTTGAAGGTTTGTATCGAGAACAGAGATGGGGTTGGTTTCGTCGGAGAGTAGCATCGCTTCTTCAAAGATCCATTCATCCGAGGTGGATTCAGCCAGCGAATGACGCGCCCGAAACCATAGAAAATGCGTTGGATTCTGGTTGAATTCTTGGCGGTACTCGAGGTCGGCATCGACGCCGTTGCTCGATTCTGTTTCGGAAGAGAAACGGTCGGAGGCATATGCATATCCGGTGTCCCACGATTCTTGGTTCTTCAACAGGTTGCTGCGACTGTTGTCGCTGCTGTTGACGTTGACGTTGGCCGAAACGACCTGGCTTTTGGAGGGATACCATTCCATTCCGAGGCGACCATTCAGACTCGTTCGAAGCTGGTCACCATCTCGGATTTGCTCCCAATTTGACACGCTGTCAGACGTGAAGGTGCGCGTTGATTCACCTTCGCGAAACAAATCGCGTTGGTTCCAGCTCCCGCTGCTGAAAACGCTGAATTTTTCATTTTTAAAATTCAAGGATGCTGAGCCGTTGTGATTGTCTCCAGTACCCGCTGTGGATTGGATTTGACCGTGGAATCCTT
>JADHRK010000086.1 GCA_016777435.1 Flavobacteriales bacterium | reverse complement strand
AAAAGGGAACCGGTCTGTGACCGATTCCCTTTCCTTAAGATTGCTAAAAATGATTATTCGGCGATCATGCGCATGGTCCAATACGCTTCACCTGGGAATTCGCCGTAGTCAACCGTTACGGTCACACGCTCAACTCCGTCATTGTTGCTGTATTCGAACACTTCATAGGTGATGGAAGAAGCCGGCGTACCCGTGCCTTCGTTGTTCAACTCACCCCCGTTGTATGCTTTGTTGAAACCAATCCATGCTCCGAGTCCGTCCACTGTGATTTCAGTGTCTGTCGCTGAGAATGCATGCACTCCTGAACCGAACACATCGAATGGTGCTGCAAGTGCTGCATCATCCAAGCATTCGTTGGCGCCACCCATGTAGCTTTCGGCCCATACTTGGCCCTGTGTTGCGATTTCGAATGTACCATCATCGAAGAAGATGAATGCATCATCCAATTGACATGCGCGCTCAATGACACCAGCGGCATCTATGCCGCCCCACCATTCGCTACTGCCCTGACCCGGACCAACATAGTATGAACTCTCGCCATCGAGTCTCCATGTTTTTCCTTCTGCACTGGACAAATCGGCTGCCGTAAAGACAGCAGAGCTGATGGACACGACTTGTGACGTTTGATCGCTCAACATGTCGTCATCCATTGCCGTCAACGTCACGGTGAAATCTCCATCTGCTGAGTAGGTATATACCGGATTTTCTTCCGTGCTGAACCCACCGTCACCAAAGTTCCACTCGTACGAAGTTGAATTCGAAGAGGTATTCGTGAAGGTCACCGTGTTGCCATCCTTTACGAATGAGAAACCAGCGATTGGAGAAGAAACGGGAATCGGCGGAATATCGGCTGGATTGTGGTAGCTCTTCAGGTAGAAGTTCCATGCTGACCCGTCTGCCAAGTTCACGATTGCAACATCCATTTTGTCCGCGATATCTCCCTCTTCCATATTGAAGATGGTGTACGTTCGCGTTGCCGTTGGCAAATAGCTATCGCCGTTTTCCGTCTTATTTGGCAAACCAATGTACGCTCCGAATCCCTCGATGACGACGGTATTCTGTGCGCTATTGAAGTTGAAGGTGTATTCACCTCCATTCGCCCATGCACTGAGGTCTTCGCCATTTGGTCCGACAAAAAGACCCGGCTCATCCTCGGAGTGGCAGCTCTCGGTGGATTTGCCCAACCAACCGCCATTCGCATCTGAATCAACGAAAACCGTGCCTTCGGTATTCTTCTCGTAGGTTCCATCCGGGTTGAAGGTAAATGAATCGTCCAATATGCATGGACGCTCACCCAATGGTGTTACACCACCGAATGACCACCAAGACACATCACCAATTCCAGGGCCAATGCCCAACGCAATTTCCTCCCGATCGAGGTACCACACCTTGCCATCCGTTCCTGTGAGGAATTGTTGCGCGGTGTTGGGGTTGACCACATTGATCGTTTCTAACTTGGAGGCTGTGCCCGCCTCACCTGTTGCAGTGAGCATCACCTCATAAGTGCCGCCAGCGTCGTACGAATGGGTAGGTCCTTCTTCTGTGCTTGTGTTTCCGTCACCAAAATCCCATGCGTAGGTTGACGCATTTTGTGAATAGTTGGTGAAGACAACATCGGACCAGTTGTCCGCACTGATTTCATATTGGAAGCTCGCAATTACATCTGCTGGCTCCGGATTGTCGTCATCCTTGTTGCAAGCGGCGATTACCAAGCTTGACAAGAATAGGACGCTAAGAACTCTTAAGGTCTTGTTCATCTGAAATGAATTATTGATTTGGGTTGATTGAATGATTCTAGTGTTTCACCTGCACCACGATTCAATTGAATAGTGACGCTTCTGGATACGTCGTGAGGTTCGTAGCGAGGACTGTTTCCTCGAGGGCAATGGGCAACCACAAGTGTTCCTCATTGAAATTCCCTTCTTTATCTCCATCGCCAACAAACAGACTCGCATCGGCACGGCCCGATCGAACGAGGTCGAACCAACGATCCCCTTCACAAGCGAATTCAGCCCGACGTTCGTACCAGATGAGTTCCTGTAAGCCCCAACCTTCAGCGGCCATTACATCAGAAGCTGTTCGGAAGTTGCCGGCATTGTCACCTGGCCCCGCCGCCCGCTCACGGACGATGTCGATGTAAGACATGGCTGAGCCGTCATCTCCCGATCCCCGGTGCAATGCCTCTGCAAGCATCAAAAGAACATCGGCGTAGCGCAGTGCGTGCGCATTCAGCGATTTGGTCAAATGCTCATTGCCACCGTTGACATTCATGCCGGCGAAGGATTTGTAATTGGCATATTTCTGCTGCCAGTAACCGGTGAAATCTTGCGGGTTATTCTGTGTCATGTCAATGATGGGGTCGCAACTCAAGCCGGCATCAGCTAAGTCTTGGGCCAACTCATCCTCTGAAATGATTGCCACATCGCGCCGGTACTGATCATCGTCCAAGAAGTGATTCCAGAGGCCTTCCGTTACGGACATAAAGCCCCAACCAGCTTCATACGCTGGGTGCTCCGCACACAATCCCCGAATGCCACACAATTGAATCATTGCATTCCCATCCACTCCTTCGCTCCAACCCCAATCGCTCGAATAAAGAGGATTGTGCTGAATTTCGAACACGGATTCAGCGGTATTGCGCACGCCCAATTGGTACAAACGCTCCATCTCATCTTCCAATTCATACACTCCCAAATCCACCACTTGTTGAAGGGCAGACGCGGCCTGATCGAACATCACCACATCATCGCCTTTCAAATCAGCCCAATAGAGGTACGCCTTTCCCATGAGCGCCAAGGCAGCTCCGCGGGTTGCACGTCCTTCTTGACCTGAAGGAGCACTCGTTGGAAGAACAGCCGCGGCATCTTCGCAATCTTGCACAATTTGCTGCATGACCTCCGACAGCGTATTGCGGCTCAAATCCAGCGCATTTGGGGTCAGTGTTGTCGTGACCACAGGAATCGGACCGAAATGACGGAACAATTCAAAGTGGTAATAGGCACGGAGGAAAAGCGCCTCAGCTTTGTAAACTTCCACGGCTGGGGTCGAAAGCTCCGTCAACTCCAACAACGCATTCACGCGTCCAATGCCGATATAGCTGCGCCGATAAATGGGGTGCGTAATGGTATTGATGTTCGTATTTCTAAAATCATCAAACTCCTGCCAGCCGGGCTGATCGTTATCAGAAGGGTCTCCCCCTGCGTTGGCATTGTCTGAGCGAATTTCGCCAAACATGGTCGGGGAAATCCATTGGCCAAATGCCATGGACCAACCGACGGGATCGTAGGCACCAATGAGGGCATTCGAAACTTGTTCTTCTGTCTGGTAATAGTTACTGGAGAGGAACTGGTTCACAGGATCCACCTGCAATCGGTCTTTGTTGCATGCAGCAAACACCATGGTAAAACCGGCAAGAATAAGAAGGTTGCGGAATGTCGTATTCATGATTCTGTGCTTTAGAGGGTTACGTTAATGCCCGCTCCAATGGAACGGTTATTCGGATAAAAACCTTTATCAATACCGGTATCCAGGATCCACCCACTCGTTCCAATATCAGGATCGAATCCACGGTAGTTCGTGATGGTGAGCAAGTTGTTCGCTGTGAAGTACACCTTCACTTCTTGCATCTGCGCCTTGTCAATCCAACGCTTCGGCAAGGTCCAACCGATTTGAAGATTGCGTACGCGCAAGAAATTGCCTTTTTCTACGTAGAAATCAGAAGGGCGTTGGTTGTTATTGGGGTCGGTAGAAGTTAGACGCGGCAATACTTCACTTGGAGCGCTTGGTGTCCAGCGGTCCATCCAAAAACTTTGGTAGTTCGAGAACGTGACATCCGATCGTTCATAGGTCCGGAAAATATCATGTCCAATTTGCGCATTGAAAACAGCACTGATATAAAAGTTCTTGTAGTCGATGTTGGAACTCAATCCGAAGATGTGCTTCGGCCAAGGATTGCCTATATCTGTGATATCGTCTGAATCAATGACGCCGTCGCCATTTGAATCCAAGAATTTAATGTCTCCTGGCGCCGCATCAGGCTGGAGTAGATCCCCTTCTGAATTGATGTGCGAGAAAACTTCCGATTGATCCTGGAAAATGCCATCGCTCTGATAACCGATGAAGTGGCCCACTGCATAGCCTTCGCTCATGCGCGTAATCGCCGTGTTTCGAACCGGCCAGCCCCAACCATTGAGAAACCCTGTTTCCCCTGCTACATTGATGACTTCATTCGTGAAGTGCGTGTAGTTCAATGTTGTGGAGAAATCTACTTCGTAAACGGATGCGCGGTGTGTAAGGGACAGCTCGATTCCCTGGTTTCGAATCTCACCCAAGTTCGAAATCGGGTTGTTCGTTGCACCGATATAGCCCGGAATCAACTGTGCCATTAGCAAATCCTTCGTGGTCTTTCGGTAAACATCGGCTTCAACGGTAAGCTTATCATCAAACAAGCCAAGCTCAATTCCGATGTCAATTTGTTCGCTCTCCTCCCACTTCACGTCTTTGTTCGGTGGCGTAGCCAATGCAGAACCTGTGTTGAGTGTTTGCTCCTCCGCTCCAAAAGCGTAGGTAAACACATTTTCAACCCGTGACACATAACTCAGGGGAGCAATGCGATCGGATCCGTTCACTCCCCAAGAAGCCCGCACCTTCAAAAAGCTGACATCTTCAAATCCATCCATGAAATCTTCATTGGAGGCTACCCAACCCGCAGAAAAGGAAGGAAAGACACCAAATTGGTTGTTCGCTCCAAAATTGGAAGAGCCATCGCGGCGCACCGTTGCAGAGAAGAGGTACTTCTCGTCATAATCGTAAAGCAGTCGTGAGAATGTACTGATCAACGCGTAGTCCACAGAAGCGCCACCAAACGTCAGGTCCAATGTGTCTTGTCCCCCATCGAGGTATTGAAAATTCGGGTTGAATTGGGAATCAAAAGGAATATTGGATGTCGAGCCTCCCACTTGACGGAATTCGTTCGCTCGAAATGACGTTCCGAGCAAGAAGTCAAAGTGGTGCTTCTCATTCACCGTCTTGACATAATTCGCTGTGTTTTCCCACTGAATGCCTTGGAAGTTTCCTGAACCTTGGCTGACGTCATTCGTCAAATTGCTTGCCGCTGGATGGAATTCATACGTTGGAGTGAAATTCCGATAGTCCCACCAATTGAGATCAAAGCCCAAGTCCGTTTTTAGACGCAGGCCCTCGATTAACTCGGCTTCCAAATAGACGTTGCCTAAAATTTGATCGGACTTGCCGTCTCCGTTCATAAGCCACAATCGGCTCAACGGATTGATGTATTCTTTCTGGACCCATGGTGATTGCGCAAAACCATATTGGCCTTCATCGCTGTACACCGGTGTCAATGGATCGTAGGCAAAAGCGTCCGATTGTACGCCACCGAAAGCACTGTTCGTTCCAATGTTGTTGTTGTCTGTCCTGTTCAGGTATAGGTTCTGACCAACCGTCAAGATTCCTTTGACTTTTTTGGTTGAATTGTAGCGCAATGCATAGCGCTTGTAATTGGACTTCTCCCCGCCAATGACACCATTCTGATTCCAATAGTCGATGGATAGATAAGAGTTTTTGCCCGAGGCCGTGATCCGATGATTGACCACTTGAGCCGGATTGAAAATCTCATTCATCCAATCGGTATCATTGGCGAGCGCATCTCCCAAGTCCGGAAAGCCCAATGAATTCAGCCCAGCAGTCTGGTTGCTATTCGCGAACTTTTCACGGATCAACATCACGTAATCTTCTGCGCCCAGCATTTCGGGCAATTTCCAAGGGCGTGAGTTCAAGTAGCTTGTTGAGTAGGTAATCGAACCTTCGTCCTTTCCCGTGCCACTCTTCGTGGTAATGATCACAACGCCGTTGGCTGCTCGGGCTCCATAAATGGCACTGGAGGCCGCATCCTTCAAAATATCGACAGATTCGATGTCGCTCGGGTTGATATTATCAATGTTGCCAACCTGAAGACCGTCTACTACAAAAAGCGGTGTATTGTCTCCGTTTGTGCTGATACCCCGAATAAGAATGCTCTTGCCAGCACCGGGCTGTCCACTGGACTCATTGATCAACAAACCTGAGGTCTGACCTTCCAACGCACTAATCACGTCGGGAACGGCAATGCCTTCGATGTCTTTCGCATCAACTTTCGAGATGGAGCCCGTGGACACTTTCTTCTTCTGTCGACCGTAGCCCACGACGACCACCTCATCGACCAATTCTGCATCCACCATCAGCCGAATCGTCAAAGGTTGCGCATCCACCGCAGTAACCGTTTGCGTTTCATAACCAATGAAGCTGAATACGAGCTCGGTCGGAAATGAAGGTACTTGGATGGAGAAGGCGCCTGTTGCATCTGCAACGACACCGTTGGTCGTTCCTTTCACCAACACCGTTGTTCCGATGAGCGCATTTTCTGAGTTGCCGTCTAAAACTTTTCCGGAAAGGGCAGTGGATTGTGCTTGCGCTCCGATGGCTACACATAGTGTAGCAACGATGAGCATGAGCGAGTTACGCCAAAAGCGCAGCAGGTTCGTATGCATGGTAGTTATTGAGTTGATGGGATTGTGAATCCTATGATTCGGTGCGTAGTTCATTAAACTCACCGAATTCGTGTGCAATTTACACTGCAGATTTGAATTGTACAAAGTGGTTTAATTGGGTCCGTTATTTCGCCGCTTTGACGAAACGACCTACTTCGATTTCACCGTTTTCTTTTTGGATAAAAACATGGTAAAGCCCCATCGACAGCCCGCTCAAATCCAGCGGCTCTTCGATGACTGAGACTTCTTCAAACACCTTACCATACACCGGCCTTCCCCTCGAGTCATAGATGGACAAGGCCAAATCTTGGCTGAGGAATACCCCGTATGCGATGGTAATCTGATCCGCTGCAGGATTCGGATACGTCACAATATTATTGAACGCAAACCCGTATGAAATCTCTTCTTCCTCTTCCTCTTCTTCTTCCTGTTCCTGATAATCGAACTGAATCCAATTGAGGTTGAACGGTGCATCTGTAATCTGTACACGCATGGTGTACATGCCGGTGTCCAAGTTGGCCGTAGCCGAGGTCGTTGCCCAATCCTGCCATCCTCCAGTCGGCTCAAAATCGGATTGGCAAACATAAATGACTTGCCCGTTTTCCCGGATGAGTCGAACGAGAACAGCGCCAGTGCCGTCGAGTGATGCGGTTCGAAAATCGACATTGTAGAAGCCTGAATTGCTCACCTGGACCTGGTATTCAAGGATGTCACCCGCATCCAAGTAGCCCACGTTTTGTCCGCCCCCAATATCCGATGTCCCCTCCAATTCCACGCCCACTTGATAGGAATATGATTCTGCTTCGATTCGCCCGGGGATTTCGTGGACGATGTCCAAGGTATTCAGGACATCCTCCAATTGAAATGTTTCGAGGAGGTCACCATCTTCCGCTTGCACAGCTGATCCTGAATACGAGATTTTGATGACATCCGTTCCCTTCAGTGGTTGATCCATATCAAAAACGACCATGCGGTCATTTTCAGAGCTCAGCGCCATGGCATTGAACAAACGGATGTCGCCATTCACAGAAATTTCAAAACCACCTGGAGCGGATGCCAATGGATCCTGAATCGGCTTATTCACCGTCATCTCAATTTGGTCGTTGTTCCGGGTTTGAGCCGAAACAAATTCGTGGTCTGCGTCTGCCGGTGACATTCCGGTGTACTGGAATTCAAAGCTGCTCAAATTGAATCCCGGTTGATTCATATAAAATGACAATGTCGATTGGCCCTCGTACAGGATCACATCTTCCACTTCGACAGTTGTCCAGCTTTCCCAGCCTCCCGAATTCGCCACAGAAACCGGCTGAGAAACATCCGCTCCATTCACCTCAAAATGGAATGTTCCGTCGTCCGCACCTGCAGCAACGCGCAACGCGACATCATAGACTCCAGCAACTTCAACATCCACGGTATAATTCATCCATTCATCGGAGGCCAACCACCCCACGTTGTAACCGTTGCAGTTGATC
>JADHRK010000004.1 GCA_016777435.1 Flavobacteriales bacterium | reverse complement strand
ATTGCTCATCTCTTGAATCGTACTGCGCACCCGTTGTGCATTGATGGGATCAAAACCACTCAAGGGTTCGTCCAAAATCAGCAGATCGGGTTCGTGTAAAATTGCGAGGATGAATTGGATTTTCTGGGCCATCCCTTTGCTCACTTCACTGACTTCTTTGTTCCACCAACCGTCCACTTCCAACTTCTCGAACCAATGCATGAGCTTCGCTCGGGCGTCCTCTTTTTTCATGCCGCGCAGCTGTGCAAAGTAAAGCGCCTGTTCACCCACACGCATGGTTTTATATAAACCCCGTTCTTCGGGCAAATAGCCAATGCGCGGCAGATGCCGGCGCGAAAGTTGCTCACCAAAAAATGCGATTGATCCGGCGTCAGCTCGGGTGATGCCGTTGAGCATGCGCAGCAAAGTTGTTTTGCCTGCACCGTTGGGGCCCAACAAACCAAAAACCTTTCCTTTTGGTACGGTAAAATGGACAGCGTCTAGTGCTTTTTGCGGTCCATATGATTTCGAGACATGGTCAATGACCAAAGCAGCTCCTTTTTCCATAGGAGACGAAGTTAATGGTCAGGTGAACATATCACGTACTTTATCAAAAAAGCCTCTTTCTTGGTGATCGGTATCCGGATTGAAATTATCGGAATCGCGGAGTTTCTCCAGCAACGCGCGTTCTTCTTTCGAAAGTTTTTTCGGAGTCCAAACGTTAATGTTGACCAATAGATCCCCCTGTCCATAGCTGTCCACCGACGGCAGGCCTTTGCCGCGGAGCCGAACAATGCGTCCGCTTTGCGTTCCCGGCTCAATGGTGATTTTGGCCTTGCTACCCAATAAGGGTACTTCAGCTTGAGCACCGAGCGCAGCATCCGTGAATGGGATGTACAAGTCATGGTGCAAATTCTTACCGTTGCGTTGAAATTCGTCATGAGGAATTGCCTCAATGACCACGAGCAAATCGCCGGGAACACCTCCCATGGGAGCGCCGTTGCCTTCGCCACGTACGCTCAGCTGCATGCCATCCTCAACTCCCCCGGGAATGTCAATATTGACAACCGCTTCTTTCCGCACCATTCCCCATTCATCCGAACCCGCTGGACGGTTCTTGACCGACTGGCCTCCTCCCTGGCATTGCGGGCACGTCGATGCCGTTTGCATTTGTCCCAAAATGGTATTCTGAACGCGTCGCACTTGGCCGGTGCCCTGACAAGTCTGACAATCGCTGTATTCAGCACCGTCCGCCTGCACCTGCTTGAAGACTTTTACCTTCTTCTCCACTCCCGCCGCAATCTCTTCCAATGTGAGCTTCACCTTGATGCGCAAATTGGAACCCTTCATTCGACGACGACGACCTCCACCGGATTGACCTCCGCCGAATCCTCCGCCAAAAATGTCCCCAAATTGGCTGAAAATGTCTTCCATATTCATGCCGCCAAAACCCGCACCACCGGGTCCGCCGCCTCCCTTCAATCCATCATGTCCGAACCGATCGTATTGCGCTCGTTTCTGATCGTCTTGCAAAACTTCATAGGCTTCTGCGGCCTCCTTGAATTTTTCTTCTGCCTTGGAGTCATCCGGGTTCTTGTCCGGATGGTACTTCAAGGCCAGCTTGCGGTAAGCCCGTTTCACATCCGACCCTGATGCCTTTCGGTCGACCCCTAGAATTTCGTAATAATCGCGCTTCGCCATGGTTTCATTCCCTTATTCTCCTACGACCACTTTGGCGTAGCGGATGACTGTATCATTCAATTTGTAGCCGGCCTCGACCGCATCTACCACCTTCCCTTTGAACTCCGGCGAAGGAATGCGGGTGATGGCTTCGTGCAAATCCACATCGAATGCATCGCCCGGGTTGACTTCAATCTGCTGCACACCCTGCGATTCCATGATTTGCTTGAACTTGGTCTGTATGAGTGCCTGTCCTTCCTTCAACGCCGCGGCATCCTCAGCATCCTTCGAAGCCATTTCCGCTCGCGCAAAATCATCCAAAATGGGCAGCATCTTCTCGAGTGACTCGCGGGATGCGTTCCGAATCAAATCAACACGCTCCCGCATGGTACGCTTTCTAAAATTGTCAAACTCCGCATAAAGACGCAAGTAGCGTTCCTGCCAATCCGTCTGTTCTCCGTTGGCAGAATCGGATGAAGTGTCATCATTTGGTTGGGCGTCTGCCACGTTGCCATCGGCTGACTCGGTGCTCTCTTCTCCGTCGGTGCTGCCTTCTGCCTCGATTGGAGACTCTACTTCCCCCATTTCCGGAGTGTTTGCGGCGGCTTCCTCCGCTGCGGCTTGGTTTGTTTCCATGTGATTCAATACGTGATTTGACCTCATAGAGTCAAATCGAGTGCCAAAGCGATCCCAACCGACAACCTGTCAGTCTTCGCCAAGAGCAAACTCAATCAGAAAGACTCGACGTGCTGATCAATTTTGCGATGCAATTCAAAACCGCGCAAATTCTTCGCGACAATGACACCGTTCTCATCAATTAAAAAACTCATCGGAATGGAATTGACACCATACAAGGCCGCGGCCTCGCTGTTCCATCGTTTCAAATCCGATACGTGCCACTTCCATTCCAGTTTGTCCTTTTTAATCGCTGCTTCCCACCGTGGGACATCGCTGTCCAATGAAACGCTATAAACTTCGAAGCCTTCTGCGTTTTTAAACTTCGCCTTCTTGTATTTTTTGTACGCGTTGACCACATTGGGATTCTCTCGGCGACACGGACCACACCACGACGCCCAAAAATCAATGAGCACCAATTGTCCGCGAAGGTCACTTAGCTTCATCTGCTTGCCTTTGGGATTGTTCAGTGCAATTTCAGGCGCTAAATCTCCGATGGCCGTGCCAACACGAAGCGTTGGAGCCACCACTTCTGTCGCGGCAAATGCGGGCATATCCGCGGTCGGCTGGTAGGAAAACCAGGCCGCTGATGCAATCAATGCTGCACCCATTGTTGTCTTCAAAATCATGCAGCAATTTACGACATCAATCGACCCGTTCGATGCGCGCGCCCAAGGCCTTTAACCTTCCTTCAATGTCTTGGTAGCCACGATCGATTTGACCGATGTTGTGGATGACCGATTGGCCTTCTGCAGACAGCGCAGCAATGAGAAGGGAAACACCTGCACGAATGTCTGGAGAGGTCATGGTAACACCGCGGAGCGGGCTCTTTCGATCCATGCCTATGACCGTCGCACGATGCGGGTCGCACAAGATGATTTGCGCCCCCATATCGATGAGTTTATCGGTGAAGAATAACCGGCTTTCAAACATTTTCTGATGGACCAACACGCTGCCTTTGGCCTGCGTGGCTGTGACCAAAACGATGGATAACAAATCAGGCGTAAAGCCCGGCCAAGGTGCGTCAGAAACGGTCAAAATCGATCCGTCGATGAAAGGCTCAATGGCATAGGAATCTTGGGCAGGCACAAACAAATCATCGCCCCTTCGCTCAAGTTGGATGCCCAGTTTCCGAAACATTCGCGGGATCACACCCAATTCATCGTAAGCGACATCCTTGATGGTAATCTCGCTCTTCGTCATAGCCGCAAGACCAATGAAACTCCCAATTTCAATCATGTCCGGAAGGCAACGGTGGTCCGTACCTCCGAGCGACTCAACTCCTTCGATTTCCAAAAGATTGGAGCCGATGCCGGTGATCTTGCCCCCCATGCGATTGATCATCTTGCACAATTGCTGCAAATACGGTTCACAAGCCGCATTATAAATCGTCGTTTTGCCTTTGGCCAAGCATGCAGCCATGACGATATTGGCCGTCCCGGTGACAGAAGCCTCATCCAACAGCATGTACGTACCTTTCAAACCGTTTTCAGCACGGGCTTCGAAAAAGGCCGACTTCGAATCATAGTCAAAGGTGGCCCCAAGGGTTTCAAAACCGATGAAGTGCGTGTCCATTCGGCGTCGGCCAATTTTATCCCCACCCGGCTTTGGAAGCGCCGCTGTGCCAAATCGGGCCAACAAGGGTCCCAAAATCATGGTTGACCCGCGAAGTGCCCCCCCTTTTTGACGAAACTCTTCGGTTTTGAAATAATCCAGGTTGACATCATCCGCTTGAAAACGGAAGGATCCGGGTCCTTTGCGCTGTGTTTTCACGCCCATGCCAGCGAGCAAGTCAATCAATTTATTGACGTCCACGATGTCGGGCAAATTGGAAATGGTCACCGGTTCAGCCGTCAGTAAAACCGCACAAAGAATCTGCAGGGCTTCGTTCTTCGCTCCCTGCGGAATAACCTCTCCGGACAATTGGTGCCCGCCCTCAATGATAAAACTGGACATGGTCCGATCGTTTAGCGTTAGTATCGGATCAAGACGTTCAAAAGAGCATCTCCGGGATGGCGTTGAACCCATTTCTCCGACTTCCACAAGAAACGCAGGAGAATCCTCGCGAGAATCAATGACCTGAAAACTTTTCGACAGGGAAAGTTTGAAGGAACCGCTCTGAAAAGAACCGGTTTAACGGCGCTTTTTCTTGCCGTGCCAGCGGTCCATGGCATCACTCGTTTTCCGCTTGCTTTTCAGCACTTCGGCAGAACTGACCAGCTCCACGTCTTCCGGCAATGTAAGTGCACCATCACTCATTTCTTTGAGCTGCTCAGCAATCAGCGTATTCTCGACGGTTGCTCGGTTCCATGTCAGGTAATGGCGTTTCATCAAATTAGCGATGGTCAAAACCAAGGCGGCTTTTTCTTCACCCTCTTCATACGCCTTCGCTTTTTCAATCAAATCACGGGTCATCTGACCGTAATGCCCAAGACGCGATTGCGCATTGGGATAATCAAGACGAGCGGGGGGCTCCGTCCGGCTCTCGCGCGTTGGCGTCTCGCCTGGACAATCCACATCCAAGTCGTAGTTGGCCATCAAATAAAGTTGGCCCCATAGCTTTTTCTGCACCTCTTCTTTGTCGCCTTCTTGCGGCACCACCGAACCCATTATGCTCACAATGGCGTTCGCGCATTTGTTGCGCTCCTCCTTGTCTGCTAAGGATTTCAAATGGTCCACCATTTCATGAATGGTTCGTCCATACTCTGGAATAGCCAAATCGCTCCGTGTGCTGTTATAGGTCATCTCTACCATACCTGCGAAGGTAAGGTAAGCCCATCATTTCTCCGCGGCCATTCCGGGCGATGCAAATGCCCTTGTTTGGCGGCGGAGTTCGATGGGAGCTTTGCGGCGGAACTCTTCCCAGAAGAGGAAGAATTCGTCTTCAAGAACCGGCACCCCAAAATCTTCTGCGGCCGCAAACAATTCTTTCAAATTAGCAGGCACACCAAGCCGCAATGCAATCCGGTTATCCATGGATCTGCAAACCGCCTCCATCCCTTTCTGCAGGCCATAACCGACGAGCCAATTGTGATCCTGCATGGCCGTGAAAAAACGCTGACTGCGCAATGGCATTTCATTTTTCCGAAGGGCCAAATCTGCCATCACCTCTTGCGCGTAGCGCTCCAACCCCATCAAATCAGGACAGCAACGGTCAAAGTGCTTGGCGAGAAAGTGGTCGTACAACAAGTCAACACCAACGGAGGCGAGGCGGCCCAAACGCGGTCGCAATGCCGCACGTGCATGAAGCGCTGCAGGATGTTCATCTGCAAAAGAATCCACCCACCGGTGAAAGCGAATGCCCCTAGCCACAGGAGGCGGATAATCCGTCAATCGATTTCCCTTGACCGAATCCCCGATGAAATTGCCGAGGCGAACATCAGAATCCGCTCCGCCCAATACCAGGTGTGCGAGGTAATTCACGTGGCGAATTTCGCCCATGAAGTGGAACCAAAAGAAATTTTCGACTGAATGCTTTGCCCATGCGCATCCGTTCCGTAAATTTGCCGTCCACTTCACGGCGGAAGCGCTGGAATGGAAAAGCGAGAATAGCTCAGTGGTAGAGCACAACCTTGCCAAGGTTGGGGTCGCGAGTTCGAATCTCGTTTCTCGCTCAAGAAAAGCCTCCCTCATCGGAGGCTTTTTCATTCACTACTCAATCGACTCAAAAATTCGCCTCGAAAAACGGGCATCAATCACCAACTCCATGCAAGCAAAAATCACCACCGACCGCGGCACCATGACCGTGGAATTCTTTGAAAAGGACGCACCGAAAACGGTCGCCAACTTTGTAAAACTCGCGAAAGACGGCTTCTACGACGGCCTAAAGTTTCATCGGGTCATCCCGGGATTCGTCGCTCAAGGAGGATGCCCACAAGGCATTGGCAGCGGCGGACCGGGCTATCAAATTGATTGCGAATTGGACGGCGAAAACCAGCACCATGACCTCGGCGTTTTGTCCATGGCACACGCCGGACGCAACACGGGTGGATCACAGTTCTTTTTGGTGCACAGCCGGGAGTCAACCGCTCATCTCGATCGCCAACACACCTGCTTTGGCAAGGTTACCGAAGGCATCGAGATTGTTACACTGATCGGACAAGGTGATACATTTTCTGTTGAAATAATCGACTGATCACAACTCAGGCTACTTAACCTATCTCTGCGCAGAATTGGACAACTTCTTTGTTTTCTTACCTTGTTAGCAAAACAACTAACACCTCCGCATGAATCGAATCCACCTATTACTAGGCGTTGCCTTTGTTTGGAGCCTGGTGGGGTGTTCGATGCAAAAACGCTCGTTGATGCCGGGGTGGCACATTGAAACGCCCGGGCATGCTTCAGAAATTACTGCTAGCCAGCAATTCGATTTAAGCGCCCATCGTGCCGCGAGTGCTCAATTGAACAACACTGAAGGCGGCCTCAAGCTTCCATGGGAAGAACAAATGCACACCCCAAATGCTTTGCGTCATGATGCATTGATTCCGACAAATTCTTTGATGTCTGAATCGGAAATGGACAAGCTTGATCCACTGTTGTTGCCGGCGCACGAATCCTACTTCGTCGCATTCTCAGACACCACGGTTACCGCAAGTGGTCCCTTGGACGAAACAAGCGTTGCCGTCACGACAACAATGGTTCCAAAAAATCATGCTGCGGAACGTGTTGTTCTGACCTTGTTGGGTTTGCCTGCGGTAGTGATTGGCTCGATTCTCAGCTTGATTGGGCTGGCCTTTGGGGAGTTTGGGCTTGTTCTTTTGAGCATCCTCCTCCTCATTGCAGGCATTTTGGCCCTAATAAAGGCCGCGACCCCTGATTGGAAGTGGGACGCGCGAAAAAAAGAAATGAACTTCAGGTCTACCAATAGTATTTGGAATAGAACACTCGTGAAAAATCCTGAGCCGTCCCCTTCCGCCAAAAGCGCAGAACAACGAGAGAGAACGGAACGCCTTCGTAAGGAGGCAGCGGAAGGCGAGAAAGCAAGGCGAGAAATAGCCGAGCGAGAGCGAAACGCTGAGCTGGAACGACAACGAGCCGAAAGAGAGCGCATAAGAGCTGCAGAAAAACAAGCGCGAAAAGTAAAATTTCAGGAATTCATCAATGCCCCGATGACGAAAATTGTAGTAGGTTTCACCATCATCCTTGTTGGCGGCTTGCTAATTTCTTGAGTACAATGGCATCCTGACCAAAAAAGTACAGTCGGTTCAGTCGAGCCTGGCCAAATCACAATTTAGGCCCCATGCCCCGGCCGTGCTTTTGAAAAAACCGAATGGGATCGCGTCGAAAAAGAAAGCGCATGACCCAGAATAGGCCAAGCTCCGCGGGCTCGAGGTATTTTGAGAGAGGGGGAAGCCATATCGTCAAAACAAGATATCGTTTCAACCTTGAAATTCAATTGGATCACGCTTTCGGTTGCACATTCCGCATCCATAAGAGGTCGTTCCCGGAACGGGAGAGTTCTCGAATCCTAGCGGGTCGCTCGGCTGGACCCATGTTGCACGCGGATAGCGCACAAAAAATGACGAAACCGAGGATACCTATTTGACGTGCATGCATTGTTTGCTGAAAAATACGAAAGCAAACACAGTACCTATTCGAAATCAATCCAAATACCAACGGTGACTGAATGTAACAATTGCGGAGGACCAAAGAGCCACCTCATAAAAAAAAGAACCATTGAAAAAGTAATCGTCGATTAAAGCACTGCCTCCTTCGATGGAGATATTCCACTCCCCGCAAAGTAAATTTTCACGACTCTTTCCTCTCTTTTTCAGGCGCCTCATCGTTCTCTCACTTACCTGATTTTCACAACGCGGATTTGGAAATCCAAACTGGACGTATCCATGAAGTGGCCATACCCGAACACCATAACTGAACGTTCTGTGCGTATTGGGGTTTCGCCAACCCTGACCAATTTTCAAAGTAACCAAAGATGGCGCAGCCAAGCCGAACTGTCGATCAACAAAACGTTTTTCCGTCTGAAAGGTTCGCTTGCCCCACAACACAGATAATCCCGGAAAAACCAGCTCATCATTTATAGACAAACCCAAGTTTGACTCAAGGTAAGTTTCTGATTTTTGAGACCAAGATGAAATCGAGGCAAACAAGCAACACCCAACGAGCAATAGGTTCCGTGTGTGTTTCATCATGACCTCAAACTATGAAGAAACTCAAGGCATGGCATCACGCTTGCCTTCTTGCTGACGTTTTCAAATTTCTAACAACCCAAGCCTTAGGGGTGTCGTGCGTCATACCCGGTTGACTTCATAAATCTCATATCCGTCCATGACCTCATCGAAAACGGGCTTCGAAACTGGGTTTGAACCATTTAAGAATGCACGCAATGCTTCTACATCGTGCACTGAAATCTTGAACATGACCTTGCTTTGATCGGGCGAAACCGTTCCGATGGTCTTGCTCAAGTCGGCGACCTTTTTTCTTTCAGCAATGCCCGCATCGGACTGCATGAAACTCATGAACTTTCCGAATTTATCTTGCTTGAGCATCCCAACGACTAACATGTCTTTCATGGCTTTTTTTTTCAAAAAAAGGCCCTGCCCTTCGCTTATCAAAGGAGATTCAAAAAAAAAAAACGATTCACCCTGACAATTCTTTTCTAGACTACCTTTTGGCCATGAGAATTTCACCTTCCCTCATCTTCGTTATTCTTCCATTGTGCAGTGTGGCGCAGGAAATCCCCACTGAATCAACTTACAATGAAGGCATCGTCTGGGAATCCGTCTTCACCGACGGACCAGAAGGAAAAGTCAACCGCGGCCTTGTCGATTCAGAGGGGCACGCGGTCTGCGTTTCCATGCCCGAAAACCAGGCCCGGGTCCATAAAATTGATGGCAGTGATGGCGCACTCATCTGGTCTGTCACATTCACCGATCGTGTTGGATTCGGCATCTGTGAAATTCAGGGAAATGATGGCCAGCCGGATTACATCGTAACGGGTGGAGCGGGCGAAACCCAGGAATGCTGGTTGGCCCGCATCGAGGGATCAGATGGTGGTTTAATGTGGGAAAGTATCATTGACAACGCAGGCCAAAATTGGCAATTCGATGGGATACGAACGGCGATGATTGGTGATGATGGGTACATCTATGGCTCCGGTTTCACTGGTGGAGACGAGCCGAACACCATTTTCGTGGTTTTTGCAGGACAGGAATTGGTGTTGAAGGCTGATCCTGCTAATGGGGAAATTGCCTGGACGTCTGCCATTGATGCCTCGGAATACGGTCTGGCGACTGTGCAAGATTCATCCGGCGACTTGTATACGGGTGGAGTCATGTACGATGAAGGATGGTCCATAACAAAAAGAAATATGAATGGCGAGGTCATTTGGACAGCGTTCATCGAAGGGACAACTGAAATTTACCCTTATGATATGGCAATAGGGTCGGATGACCGTCTGTATTATGGGGGCCATCGCGGAAGAGAAGGAGCGGGTGAACCATTTGATTATTCCTGTGCTTCAATAACCACCACTGGTGAGACGGAGTGGTTGAAGCATTATGCCAACCCAAGGGGATATAGCCTGGAGCACATTCGCAATGAATTGTATGGCATTGAAGTTGGAACGGATGGGATTTATATGTTTGGCGGTTCCGGGGATGAGAGCAATTACAGCGAAGTCAACGCTCCTTTTCCTGCATCCGATGTCTGGATCGGTTGGGTGCTTGGCGTTGACATGAATGGAGAGATCAGCAGCAGCGATGTTTTTTGCCATGATGGTGTGAATTCAGCTACAGAGTATGGAGCCCTCATTGATGGCGGTTATTTCATTTTTAACGACACGGATGCAGGTGGCGATACAGAGCTCGGAGTCATGAAAATCATGAATGGCAGCAATCCTCCTATTCCCTCTGAAGTAACAGAATTGTTGACTCAATCCGTAAAATTGTTTCCCAATCCCAGCTTAGGGCACATCAACATAACCGGGTTACTGAGCGATGAAGCCTCGACAGTGGATGTATTCAACGCAGTTGGACAACTAATTTTTGAAGAAACGTACTCATCATCTTCCGTTCAATTGGACCTCAGTGAAGAAAAATCCGGTGCGTATTGGATTCGTGTCTGCTCAAAAAGTCATGGCACAATGACCCGTGGAGTATTGCTCATTGACAATTGAAATATGCGGGATCAAAAACGGGAGACCGCATTGCTGCAATCTCCCGTTTGGTACCCGGAGCGGGACTTGAACCCGCACGACCCTTCGGGTCAACAGATTTTAAGTCTGTCGTGTCTACCAATTCCACCATCCAGGCATAAAACGTCGTCGACGCCTTAATTCGTGGTGCAAAATAAAGCATTAATTCACCGCAATGCTCCTTCGCAACGGCAAATCTACACTGCCGTGCTCAAGGGGTCAGAAATTCCTTCAATTCTGCAGCGATTCTGAACCCCGATCCAGCGTGCCGTTTGGCAAACATCCGTGCCGATGCACCCATTTTTTGATAGCGTTGGCGATCGCCCCATGACGCTGCCAGGTCTTCTACGCAATTAGACTCACTCTTTGCCACAACCAATGCACCACACTCCTGCAAACCTTGAACTTCAGCGAAACGCCCCACTTTGGGCCCTGTCCAAATGGCTGCACCATTCGCCGCTGGCTCCAATGTATTGTGGACGCCTTTGCCAAATCCACCTCCGACAAGGGCAAGATGCCCGGCCCCATATGCTTGCATCAATTCCCCCATGGCGTCGAGCAAAATAACATCCGCCTTGGGAAGTGGAACAGCAGGTTGGGCTTCAGTCCTAAGGGTTTCGCTCCAAATGATGGCCTCTGCCCCACATGCCTTCCACTCCGATTGCTGACGCTTTGCCCAATGGTCATCCCATTCATGAGGGACCACAATGCAAGCGCGCCCTGGCGCCCAAGATTCCCGGGCAATTCGAGATTCAGGGTCCCATCCGCTTCCTACTACCAGGCAATCGCGTTCGCCCACCCATTGTCGCATGGACGAGATGGATTGATCGCCGAGGGCCTTTTCTGCTTCTAACACTCGATCAAATCGCGGATCACCCATTGCCTTGGCCGCAATGCCCCAGCGCGCCAACTCCGACACGGAAGCATCACTCTGCACCAACACTTTTGACAATCGCTGCCAAGCCTGCCGGTGAAATCCGCCCCACAAGCGAAACGGCCAACGCCCCGGAATGACATGGCCGGCAAACAGCACCACATTTGCCGCGGTTGCAACCTGCCGAATGAGCTCCGGCCACACTTCATATTTTGAAAGTGCTAAGAAATGCAAGGCCGGCTCGGAAGCGCCCGCAGGGGTCAACGCCTTCAAAAACGCCCGAATGTTGGATGCAGTGTCCAGCGGCAAAGCAGCTACTGCATCCGATTCTTTCCACCATCCGGGTTGATGATTTGCAAAACGCTCCCAACCCGAAGGACTGTAAAAAGTGAGCATGAAACGGAGGTCCCTTTTCTTTCCACTCCGTGCATCGCTCTGGTCGCGAAGTGCTTTCATCACGGGTTGCGCTTGCTCAAATTCCCCGACCGAAGCACAGTGAAACCACGCCCATTTTTCGCCATCCATGAGCGTATACGTGGCCTTCACAACACGATCCAGATTGCCTTTCCGCATCGCCAACCAGCCCCGTGCTTTGGCATTTCCCGTGGCAGCAGCCAAGCCAATCGCCCACCGATAAAAGCGCATAACACAAATGTGAATCAATCGCCCCATCGTCAACATGCTCAATACCAATGCTCGGGATTCGAGCGCTTGTAAATGTGAAATATCCAACCGATTTGCAACGAAGCCATTGCATCAAAACGCGGTCCATCGTCCGCCAGCAACGTATCAAAATTCATCGGGCGTTGCGGCCATGTGCGGGCTTGCCAAAGTTCCAAACCGCCAAACCAATTGACCAAGCCATTGTCTGACATGTGCCAGTAACCGACAAATTCCCGAGCAGCAGCACCCCATGTCAAACGGTCATAGCCCGAAACGTATGGCTCCTCCAATTGCGTGATGCGGTTTTCAGTGTTTTCGAAGTGCACCCGGTGGTGGACCGACCCAACACCTAGCATGACCAAAACACCCGAATTGGGATTCGTATTGGCTAAGGGAAAGAGCTTTCCGGCATCCAATGTGAACCATCCTCCTTTGCCCGACAGGGTCAGCAAGGCCACTTGCCCTTCATTGTCAATCAATTGACCGGTGGGCGTAAGCAAATTTGACAATACCCCCAATTCCTTCAACTCCATGCCGAATCCGAAGCTTGCTTGGCCGCCGAAAAACCAATTCTGAGCTGTCTTTACATGTGCACCCGCCCCTACGTGGCCGCCGGTACCATACCGCAAACCCAAATCGCCCGCGCTGCTTCCTACACCGCCGTGCACCTGAATATGAGGAGAAAAAAGCACACTGTCCCTTACGGAACGGCCTTGGGCGCTGACTTGCGATCCTAAACCGCAAGCCATCGCCAGCCAGAGGAAAACAAAAAGATGGTCTAGAGTCGTCATTGTTGTGCGTTGGAATGCCCGTTCATTTTCTGTGCAGCAAGTTACCAATCGGCTGTTAGCTTTTCTGAAACCTTTGCATTTAAGGCTTATTCCCCTTCGTAAATTTGTTAATGAACGCAGAAAGAAATGGAAGGCATCCAAATGGTGGACCTCATCGGTCAGCACCTAAAAATTGAAAACGAATTACGCGAGGCCATGGGACGGGTGCTGGCAACGGGTGCTTTTGTCAAGGGGCCTGAAGTACACGCATTTGCAGAGGAGCTCGCGGAGTTTACGGGGTCAAAGCATGTCATTCCTTGCGGAAACGGAACAGATGCGCTTCAAATTGCAATGATGGCCCTCGGAATTGGCCCGGGCGACGAAGTCATCACGACGGGATTCACCTTCATCAGCACGGTGGAAGTAGTAGCATTGCTGGGAGCGAAACCCGTACTGGTGGACATTGACCCCGACTCCTTCACCATCGATGCAGTCCAAGTCGAAGAAGCCATCACCGAGCGGACCAAAGCAATCGTACCCGTTCATCTTTTCGGACAAATGGCTGATATGACGGCACTTGCCGCAATTTCGAGAAAGCACAACATCCCAATCATTGAAGACAATGCCCAAGCAATCGGCGCGCAGTGGACCGATGACTCCGGAAAGATGCACCAATCAGGAACCATTGGACTCCTCGGTACCACGAGTTTTTTTCCTTCCAAAAACCTTGGTTGCATGGGGGATGGCGGTGCCGTGGTCACGCAAGATGAGAAGATGGCTGCAGCGTGCCGACAGATTGCCAACCACGGCATGTCCAAGCAATACCACCACGACGTGGTCGGGATCAACTCCCGTCTGGATGGCCTCCAAGCTGCTATTCTCAGGGTCAAACTCCGGCACTTGCCTCGCTACATTGCCGCACGGCAGGAAGCTGCTAAGCGATACGACAGAATGCTCCAAGACGTGAAGGGAATCACAATCCCAAAACGCACCGAAAACAGCACCCATGTTTTTCACCAGTATACGATTCGAGTGGAAGCCTCCCGGCGCGATTCGATGCGCGAACATCTAAAGTCCCAAGGCATTCCCACAGGCGTTTATTACCCCATTCCGGGCCATGCACAAAAAGCATTCGCATCCTTCGGTTATGAGACCAGCAGGTTCAGGGAAAGTTCACATGCAGCGTCTGAAGTGCTGTCCTTGCCCATGCACACCGAACTAAATGAAGAACAGCAGAGTTTTATCTGCGATGCTATTCATATTTTTGTTTAGATAATTATGAAAGAATGAAAATTGCCGTTGTAGGAACAGGATATGTAGGACTTGTGAGCGGAACGTGTTTCGCGGAGACGGGCAATGATGTGATTTGCGTGGACATTGATGCGGCCAAGGTTGAAGCGATGAAAGGGGGCAAAATCCCCATTTACGAGCCGCATTTGGACGTTTTGTTCGGCCGCAACATCAAGGCGGGAAGATTAACCTTCACCACGGATCTCGAAGCCGCCGTAGCCGAAGCATCGCTCATTTTCCTCGCATTGCCGACTCCTCCAGGTGAGGATGGATCAGCTGACCTGAGCTACGTTTTGGGTGTTGCGGGGCAGCTGGGGAAGATCATCAAGGACTACAAAGTCATCATTGACAAGAGCACCGTCCCAGTGGGTACAGCTGACGAAGTGCATGCTGCAGTGGCTGAAAATGCGCAAGTGGATTTTGACGTGGTTTCCAACCCGGAATTCCTTCGTGAAGGATTTGCGGTCGATGACTTCATGAAACCGGACCGAGTCGTTGTAGGCTGTTCCAGCGCCCGCGCTGAAAAGTTAATGACCGAATTGTACAAGCCCTTCGTGCGTCAAGGCAATCCCATCCTCTTCATGGATGAGAAAAGTGCCGAATTGACGAAATACGCGGCCAACTCATTCTTGGCGACCAAAATCACGTTTATGAACGAAGTGGCCAACTTTTGCGAGTTGGTCGGTGCCGATGTTGACAAGGTGCGACGAGGCATGGGGACTGACACCCGCATCGGGTCCCGTTTTCTGTTCCCCGGCATCGGATACGGGGGAAGTTGTTTCCCCAAGGACGTCCAAGCCCTGCATCGCAGCGGGCAAGAAGCCAAATTTGAGTTTGGCATTCTAACGAGTGTGATGCGAGCGAACGAAGCACAAAAGACCGTTTTACTCGACCCCATCCGAGACCACTTTGGGGGCAACCTTGAAGGAAAGCGGATTGCTTTGTGGGGGTTAGCCTTCAAGCCGGAAACAGACGACATCCGAGAAGCACCTGCTCTCTCTATGATCGACCGGTTGGTCGATGCAGGAGCGGAAGTAGTTGCATTCGATCCAGAGGCGATGGAAAACGTCAAAGGACGCATTGGTGACAAAATCCGATACACGGAAAACCACATGGACGCTTTGGATGGCGCAGACGCATTGCTTATTTGCACCGAATGGCAGGTTTTCCGAAATCCGGACATGAAAGAGGTCATACGACGATTGAAAACTCCGGTCATTTTCGATGGACGAAACTTGTACGATCTGGACAGCATGCGGGAACTAAATGTGTATTACAAGAGCATTGGTCGCTCTACCGTTCACCCCGCCTGAAGCATGCAAAGAGTTCTCATCACCGGCGCGGCAGGGTTCCTTGGTTCCCATTTGTGTGAACGATTCATACAGGAAGGGTTCAAGGTAGAGGCCATGGATAATCTGATCACAGGGGATCTGAAAAACCTCAGCACGTTATTGGATCATCCGCACTTCACATTCCATAACCACGACGTTACAGAGTACATCGACTTGGATGGAGAACTGGACCACATCTTTCACTTCGCATCGCCGGCCTCTCCGATCGATTACCTTAAAATTCCCATTCAAACCCTGAAGGTGGGTTCCTTGGGAGTGCACAACTGCCTTGGATTGGCCAAGCACAAAGGGGCACGGGTCACCATCGCCTCCACCAGTGAGGTTTACGGAGATCCAGAGGTTCATCCGCAACACGAAGAATATTTTGGGCACGTGAACACCATCGGTCCGCGAGGTGTCTACGACGAAGCGAAACGATTTCAAGAATCCATCACCATGGCCTATCATCGTTACCACGGCGTGGAAACGCGCATCGTTCGTATTTTCAATACGTACGGTCCGCGAATGCGCCTGAACGATGGACGTGTGCTTCCGGCTTTCATTGGGCAAGCATTGCGCGGCGAAGACCTGACCATTTTTGGCACGGGATCGCAAACCCGGAGCTTCTGTTACGTTGACGATTTGGTGGAAGGAATTTTTCGGCTGCACTTCTCCGATGAGACGCGACCCGTGAACATTGGCAACCCCGATGAAATCACGATTGCCGACTTCGCTGAAGAAATCATCGCCCTGACGGGAACGGACCAGAAAGTGGTTTACCGAGATCTCCCGGAAAATGACCCCAAGCAACGGCAGCCAGACATCACGCGAGCTAAAACTGTTTTGGGCTGGGAGCCATCAATCGATCGAGAGGAAGGCTTAAAGCGGACCTATGCCTATTTCAAGACGTTATCCACCGAAGAATTGCACAAATCGGAACACAAGGACTTTGCCGATTTTCGGAAAGACTAAACGACCTAGCCCATGGAGTATCAAGCACACGAAACCGCCGCCATCGATGAAGGAGCAAGCATCGGAAAAGGCTCCAAGGTTTGGCACTTCAGCCACATCATGCCGGGTGCTGTTTTGGGCGAAAACTGCAACATTGGCCAAAACGTGGTCGTATCTCCCGGCGTGATTTTGGGAAAGAATGTCAAGGTTCAAAACAACGTCTCCATCTACGAAGGTGTGACTTGTGACGATGACGTTTTCCTTGGGCCCAGCTGTGTATTCACCAACGTTATCAACCCGCGAAGTGCCGTGGTACGACGTGGAGATTACGCTCGCACCCGGGTAGGGAAAGGAGCCACCATCGGAGCCAATGCGACCATCGTATGTGGCAATGACATCGGTTCATTTGCATTTATCGGCGCTGGAGCCGTGGTCACTACTGCAGTTCCAGATTACGCTTTGCTGGTCGGAAATCCCGCCAAGCAAATTGGTTGGATGTCTGAATTCGGTCAACGGCTCCGCTTCGATGACCACGGCATGGGCGTCTGCAGTGAATCCCAACAAACCTATCAACGCACGACATCGGCCGGAGGCAAGGAAACCGTGCGCCGCATCCATTGAATTTCAACATGAGCATGTACCAAAAATTAATCGACAAAGAGGCTACGATGAGCGTTGTAGGCTTGGGTTATGTTGGGCTGCCGATTGCCTTGGCCTTCGCCAAGCACATTCGAGTCATCGGATTCGACATCAACGCAGAACGTGTTGAAATGATGCGCAATCAAATCGATCCGTCGGAAGAATTAGAAGCCAAAGACTTCGAAGGATGTGACATCACATTCTCGGCAGATCCGGAAGACCTGAAGCGTGCACAGTTTCACATTGTAGCTGTCCCGACCCCCATCAATCCATCCAATCATCCTGACCTCAAGCCACTGCTCGGAGCAACACGAACCGTCGCAGGTGCGCTAAAACCTGGCGATTATGTCGTCTACGAGTCCACGGTTTACCCGGGATGCACAGAAGACGATTGCGTCCCCGTCCTCGAAGAGGTCAGCGGATTAAGCTTCAACAAGGACTTCAAAGTAGGCTACAGCCCGGAACGAATCAATCCGGGGGATAAGGTCAATACAGTGGAAACCATTGTAAAAGTGGTGAGTGGTTCGGATGAGAGCAGCTCGGAAGACATTGCCAAAACGTATGAATTGGTGGTCAAGGCAGGAACGCACCGCGCCTCAAGCATCAAGGTCGCAGAAGCTTCCAAAATCATTGAGAATACCCAGCGCGACGTCAATATTGCGCTCATCAACGAGCTGAGCATCATATTCGATCGCATCGGAATCAATACATATGAAGTATTGGAGGCAGCGGGAACCAAATGGAATTTCCTCAAATTCTCGCCGGGATTAGTGGGCGGACACTGCATTGGCATTGACCCGTATTACCTGACTTGGAAATCCAACAAACTGGGATACAATGCGCGCGTCATCAATTCCGGCAGGCACGTGAATGATGCCATGGGCGCCCACGTTGGCAAACAAGTCGTGAAGAAAATGCTCGAGCAAGACAAGAATCCGCTGGAATCGCGCATCCTCGTCATGGGATTGACCTTCAAAGAAGATGTTGCGGACATTCGCAATACCAAGGTAGTGGATGTAATCCGCGAATTGCAGAGTTATAGCATTGCAGTGGACGTCATCGACCCCTTCGCAAATCCTTCCGAAGTTGGACATGAATACGGATTCGATCTCACCGAAAAACCCGCCGAAGGAGCTTACGATGCGGTGATTCTCGCGGTGAGCCATGAGCCTTACCGCGGAATGACCGAAACTGATTTTGAAGCACTCATGAAAGATGACAAAGGGATACTTGCGGACTTAAAAGGACTGCTTCGTGGCCAAATCAAACGCTTGAATTACTGGAGCCTTTAACCTCGAACCAACTCATGAAACGCTCATTCCAATCCATTCTTGTCACAGGCGGTGCAGGCTTCATTGGCTCGCACGTGATCCGCACGTTGCTCAAGAACCACGCGGAAGCGAAAATTGTGAACTTGGACTTGCTCACGTATGCCGGAAACTTAGAGAACCTGCGAGACATCGAGAATGAACCGCAGTATGCATTTGTCAAAGGTGACATCCAAGACCGCACCTTGATTGAATCCTTGTTTGAACAGCACAAATTTGATGCTGTCGTCCACCTCGCTGCCGAAAGCCATGTGGACCGGAGCATTACCAATCCAATGGCCTTCCTCGAGACCAACATCATTGGCACTGCTACCTTGTTGCATGCGGCCAAAAATGCGTGGGAAAGCGAAATGGAGGGCAAATGTTTCTACCACATCTCTACCGACGAAGTCTATGGATCTTTGGGGGCTGAAGGGCTGTTTACCGAAGACACTCCGTATGACCCGCGAAGTCCATACAGTTCTTCCAAGGCGTCGAGCGACCACCTCGTCCGTGCTTGGCGTCACACGTATGGCTTGCCTGTGGTCATTTCAAACTGCTCAAACAATTACGGTTCTTTTCAATTCCCTGAAAAGCTTATCCCACTGATGATTCGAAACATCCGAGACCAACGCCCCTTACCTGTGTATGGCGAAGGGATCAACGTTCGAGACTGGCTGTGGGTCGAGGATCACGCATCGGCGATTGATGTTATTCTTCACAACGGTGCGTTCGGCCGAACTTACAACATTGGAGGCTTGAACGAATGGCGCAACATTGACTTGGTGCACGAGCTCGTTCGCCTGGTAGACGAAGCTTTGGGAAGGCCCGAAGGCACTTCCAAAAGCCTGATTGAATATGTAAAAGACCGTGCGGGCCATGATATGCGTTATGCGATTGACGCATCGCGCATTGAGGAAGAATTGGGCTGGAAACCATCCATCACCTTCGAAAAAGGCCTGGCAGCAACGGTTGATTGGTACTTGAGCAATGGGCAATGGCTTGACTCCGTGACCTCCGGTCAATACCAGCAGTATTATCAAAACATGTACCGCAACCGAGAAGAAGCATGAGCTGGCTCAATCGCCTTCGTCCCAAATCCGATCGTGCCGAGGCGCCTGACTTCAGCGCTCCTCCCATGCGCATTGGCGAATTCCTTGTGACGGATGTGCATTCACACCTGGTGCCCGGAGTGGACGACGGCGCCGAGTCTTTGGAGCAATCCATGGCGATGATCGAAAAACTTGTGGCCATGGGATACCGCCAATCGGTCATCACCCCGCACATTCATTCCGATATCTACCCCAATTCCATCCACACCCTTCGTGATCCATTTGAAAAATTGAAAGAGGCCGTCGCCGCGCGGTGGCCGGAATTCAACGTGCACCTTGCGGCCGAATACTTTTTGGATGATCACTTGGAGCATTGCATCGCGGCCGACGATCTTCTTTGGTTTCCAGGCGTGGATGAAAATGGCCGTGAAATCAAGTGTGTCTTATTTGAATTTGGGTTCCATGAACCTCCCATGAATCACGACCATGTGCTGTTCGAATTGCAAATGGCGGGGTACACTGGTGTTCTGGCACACGCCGAACGTTATCCGTATTGGCATCAAATGCCCCAAGAAATTCAAGCGCTGGCCGATCGAGGCATTTGGATCACTGTCAATGCCGCCTCGCTCGCAGGAGCCTATGGACCCGAAATGTACCAAGTAGCGAAGCGCCTGGTCGAAAGCAATGTAGCGCGCATGATTTGCTCGGATGCCCACGGATTGCGTCACTTGGAAAGCCTAGAAGCCATTAGCAAATCACCGGTGGTGCAGCATTGGTTGCAGCATGGCCATCCCGCCAGTGCCACTGTGCCTGCGTTGCCATGAGCATCGCGGCAAGCCATCCCATTTGCACGGGCTTCGTCCGTGCGAAGAAATTATGCATACCCGGGCTTCAATTTCCGACCGGAGCCAATTTTACTTTGAGCCCGTCCAAGTCATTGGCCAAATGGATTTGACAGCCCAACCGACTGTTGTCCTCTACAAAAAAGGCTTCGTCCAGCATGTCCTCCTCATCGTCTGACTTTCCAGGCAACGGATGGTCGCTTTCCACGTACATGTGACAACTGGCACACATTGCCATTCCGCCGCATGTCCCTTCCACGGGAAGTTCAGCGCTGCGACACAATTCCATCATGTTCATGCCCATGTCCGTGGGACCCTCGAGGTCGTGCACTTGACCTTCTCGGTCTACTACTTGGATGCGAATGGTATCTTCCATGCTTGCAAAAGTTATTCGGGTTCGATCAGAAGCCATTCACACCATTCACCGTGGTGTATTTTAGCACCAGATTCTTGTCAGGATAAATACGTTTGAATGCACTCTGAACCATCAGGGTAGCTTCGTGAAAACCGCACAAAATCAACTTCAGTTTGCCCGGATACGTATTGATGTCGCCGATCGCATAAACCCCAGGAACATTTGTGCTGTAGTCGAATGTATCTACCTCCACGGCGTTCTTGGTGATGTTTAGATTCCAATCGGCAATGGGACCCAATTTGGGACTCAACCCAAACAATGGAACCCAATGGTCGGTCTCCAAAGTATGCATTCCGTCTTCTTTGGTTTTAACCACTACGGATTGCAGCTCATCCTCACCGTGCACCTCTATCACTTCGGCATTGGTCATCAATCGAATGCGGCCCGCAGCCGCGTGGTCCATGACTTTCTGAACGCTATCCAAATGCCCACGAAATTCGGTGCGGCGATGCACCAAGGTGACCTCCTTGGCAACACCTTCCGCTAAGAAAATAGCCCAATCCAGCGCAGAGTCACCGCCACCGGAAATAATGACTTTCTTGTCACGATAAAACGCTGGATCTTTGATGATGTATTCTACCCCGTGATCCTCAAAGTTCGCCAAGCCATCTACCGGAGGTTTGCGCGGTTCAAAACACCCCAAACCACCTGCGATAGCGATGATGGGGGCGCGGTGCTTCGTGCCTCGATTGGTCGTCAATATGAATTGTCCCTCTTCGTCTTTCTCAATTTCCTCAGCGCGTTCACCCAACGTAAAACCCGGTTCGAAAGGAGCCGCTTGTTCCATCAATTTGTCGACCAAATCACCTGCCAAAATAGACGGGTACGCCGGGATGTCATAAATGGGTTTCTTCGGGTAGATTTCACTGCACTGACCACCCGCCTGAGGCAACGCGTCAATTAAGTGACAACGCAGCTTGAGCAGGCCTGCTTCAAACACGGTAAATAAGCCACAAGGACCAGCTCCAATGATAAGAATGTCGGTTTGGATCATGCTGAAATCAAGTTCTAAAATTGAATTGCCCGCTTTAAACGGTGACAAAATTAATGTATGAACAACGACGAGGTGCCTGTTGTTCGGAAAAATGCAATCCCATTCTCCATGCCTATTCCGACCAATTGATCGCTTCTACTTTCACTACTTCTGGAGCGGCTTGGCGGATGGCCTGTTCCACCCCTCCTTTCATGGTCATATGGATCATTTGGCAATCTGCACAGGCGCCATGAAGTTCCACTCGGACGTGGAGTTCATCGGTGACCTCAACCAAGCTGATGTCACCACCGTCCGCCTCCAAATAAGGCCGCAGCGTTTGCAATGCACCTTCTACGCGTTCGTGTATGTCTTTCGGCGATGCCATCAATCGGTTTTCTTCCCCAAAACTTGGAGCAAGTTAGCCAACACCGCTCGGAAAGCAGCGGCCGCGGGAGAATCTCCTTGCAGCATAGCAGGACGTCCCGCATCGCCCGCCTCTCGAATGGATTGGATCAAGGGCAACTCCCCCAAAAACGGTGTCTCCAAGGACTCCGCCAAGCGTTTTGCTCCATCGCGACCGAAAATGTCGTAGCGTTTTTCGGGCATATCCGGCGGAACGAAATACGCCATGTTTTCGATCAACCCAAGCACCGGAACATTGATGGTTTCCAATCGAAACATGCCAACGCCCTTTCGAGCATCTGCCAATGCCACCTCCTGAGGTGTGCTCACCACAACGGCTCCTGTCAGAGGAACGTCCTTCACTAAGGAAAGGTGAATATCGCCTGTTCCCGGGGGAAGGTCGACAATCATAAAATCCAACTCCCCCCAGTGCGCATCCGTAAACAGTTGACCCAACGCGCGGCTGGCCATGGGGCCCCGCCAAACAATGGCTTGGTCGGGATCCGCAAAAAAGCCAATGGACAAAACCTTAACACCGTACTGCTCGATGGGCTGGATCAATGTTCGCTCGCCCATTTCCACAGGCACCGGTTTCGCATCTGTGACGTCGAACATTGTCGGGACACTGGGCCCGTGAATGTCCGCATCACACAAGCCCACTTTGTATCCCAATTGAGCCAGTCCAACCGCGAGGTTCGCAGCAACGGTGCTTTTTCCTACACCGCCTTTGCCCGATGCAACTGCGATGACATTCTCCACTCCGGGCAACACCTTGCGGGTGTCAGCCGTGCGCTCCTCTGCCTTGACCGGTGTGATTTGAACCTCGATGGCACAGTTTTCGCCGAAAGCCCGCTCCAAGGCAAACCGAACCGCTTCATCCATGCGCTGCCGCGCATGCATTGCCGGATTTCCCGTTTTGACTTCCACATTGACGACGTTCTCGGATACGGCATGGACCGTGACCCATTGCAGAGACACGACATCCTTGCCCAATTCGGGATCCATCACCCCTTTCAGCGCTTCCAGCACTGCTTCTTCTGTCCATTCCATGTTCATTCCATTTCGCATTCCACCATTGGATCCCAATGCAGTTTCTCAAAATTCACGACGCGATTTTCCAGCACCTCCACTCCTTCTGCACGCAACAATTCCTCCATCGGCATGTTCGCTGAAAAATGCATACGCCCCGTGAGCAAGCCCATTCGATTGACCACGCGATGAGCTGGGACAGGTGGAATCGCTTCAAATGAGCCATTCAACACCCAACCCACACGGCGAGCTGCTCCTTTCGCACCGATGCTGGCAGCGATCGACCCATATGAACTGACACGGCCTGCAGGAATGAGGCGCGTGATCGCGAAGACATCATTTCTAAATTGATCCGAGGAAGGCTTGGGCATGGCAGCCATCAAATTTGAATCTGCAAGTAGTGGATTTTACGGCCTTCTTCCAACCACATTTGCTCGTAAAAGGTCTTCACCTCGAGCAATTCCCTCAAATCTTCTGGGACGCGTTCCATCAGCTCCCCATAAACATCCGCGCTGTCATAATTGATCCGGTAATTGGCCGCTTCATAACTCTCCTTAGAAAGCGCGTACAGCAAAGGACTGTCGCTTTTCACGTGGATCAGACTCCCCGGCTTCAAAATGTTTCGGTACCGATCTTCAATAAAATGACTCGACGTGATTCGCTTGGTTCCTTTCTCATCCTTCGGCTGCGGATCGCTGAACGTCAGCCAGATGCCGCTCACCTCATCGGGTGCGAAATACCGATCAATGAATTCAATGCGCGTTCGAAGGAATGCCACATTTCGGATATCCTCTTCGTTGATGGTCTTGGCCCCTTTCCAGACGCGCTGGCCCTTTATATCGACACCGATAAAATTGCAATCCGGGTTTTTTCGCGCTTGCGCAATGGTGTATTCTCCTTTGCCACAGCCCAATTCCAAAACAATGGGATGATCGTTGCCAAACACTCGCTGGGACCATTCTCCGCGGAATTCGAAGTCTTTGCCGTCAATGGCGTCCTGCAGTGTCGGTTCAAATACCCGTTCGAAGGTGGCCAGCTCCTTCCATTTTGCCAATTTTCCTTTGCCCATAGACTCGGTAAAATTACGGAACTTAGGCAGGATGAACGGCAACGAATTCAATCGACCTCGCGTATTGTTCGCAATTCTCGACTGGGGCATGGGCCACGCCACCCGCAGTGCGCCTTTAATTGCCCATTCCTTGGATCAAAATTGGGTTGTCCATGTCGCTTCCAAGGGAACGGCACTTGCATTCCTTCGAACGGAGTTCGAGGGGACCAATGTGATTTTCCATACCA
The DNA here is from genome assembly GCA_016777435.1 of Flavobacteriales bacterium. Classification (GTDB taxonomy): domain Bacteria; phylum Bacteroidota; class Bacteroidia; order Flavobacteriales_D; family Sanyastnellaceae; genus UA16. Next base: position 11,408 of record JADHRK010000004.1, on the reverse strand, counting down.
AACCAGGCCCCGAAATCAAGTATGCCCGGCGCGGAAATCTGATCAAAATCGCCTTGCAAATCCCCGCTTTTCTATCGAGCATTCAGTCCGAGAAGCAATGGACCGTTGCACAGGTCGCACAGCATAACGTCTCGCACATCGTCAGTGACAATTGCTACGGCGTCGCCCATCCAACGGTGCCTTCTGCCTTGATTTCACACCAATTACAACTTCCCGTTCCACGCGCGCTGCGATGGATTGCGAAGGCATTTGTCATCCAACAAGCACAACGTTTCAAAGCCGTTTGGGTTCCCGACACTTCGGATTTTGCACTGTCGGGCAGCCTCGCTTCAGCCAATCCTCTTCAGCATCAAACTTCGATTGGAGTGCTCAGCCGGTTGTCTTTGACCGAGGAAACAGGACCCTGGAACCGAGTTGGAATGGTCAGCGGTCCAGAGCCGCACCGAAGCCTCATGGAAGCTGCGCTTCGCCAGTGGATCATGTCCGATTCAGCGCCTGGGCTTTTGATCGCGGGACGCCCGTCGGGCCAGCGGGAACAGGAAGGCAACCTAACGGTCTGGCCCAACCCATCGCGCGCTGAGCTTTCGTCGGCCTTGCATGGCGCCACGACGGTTGTTTGCCGATCCGGTTATTCCTCCCTTTTGGACTTGGCCGCACTCGGAAAATCAGCCATTCTGGTTCCTACGCCGGGACAACCGGAACAACTTCAACTTGCGCGCCATTGGAAAAAGCGCTGGGGAATGGCCACGATGTCTCAATCCGAATTGGAACGGGGTTCATTGCCTGCGACAACCGGAGAAATTTTCGCACATGAGCCAAATGTTTTGGCCTGTTCAGTTCTACAGGGGTTCGTGACCGATTAACTTTACCGCATCCAAAATGGAACAGCCCAAAAACGACGAACATTTTATGCGCCTGGCATTGGCCGAAGCGCAACATGCGTTTGAACAGGACGAGGTTCCCGTCGGGGCGGTGATTGTAGCCCGCAATCAGGTCATTGCCCGCGCCCACAATTTGTGTGAGCGACTTAATGATTTCACTGCGCACGCTGAAATGCAGGCATTCACAGCTGCTTCGGAGTTCTTGGGCGGTAAGCATCTAGATCAATGCACGTTGTATGTGACGCTAGAACCTTGTCCGATGTGCGCCGGAGCCGCGTTCTGGACGCGGGTTGGACGAATTGTATTCGGAGCTTCGGATGAAAAACGGGGTTTTCAAAAGTGGGGCAACCATTCCAAGGACCGCTTGATTCATCCGAAAACCACAGTTGACGGGGGTGTTTTGGAGGACGAATGCAGTGCCTTGATCAAGTCATTTTTCGAGAGCAAGCGAAAAAAGCGACTGTAAATCCCAGTCTGAACAACTCTACTCGCAAGTCCTGTTTAACTTTGGGCAGCACCCTGCGTCATGATTAACATCGACAAGAACCTCATTCAGCAATTAACTGACCGCATTCAAGCGGGTCAGGACAAAGAGTTGCGCGCATGGGCAAGCGATTTACACGCTACTGACATCGCGGAGGTTCTCGACCAGATGCGCTTGGAGTCTGCGAGTTACCTCTACCGATTACTGGACACCGAAGTCAAAGCTGACGTGCTCATTGAACTGGATGAGGATCAGCGTGCCGACTTGCTGTCGGGAATGACAGCCGAAGAAATTGCCGGAGGAGTAATGGGACAATTGGATTCGGATGATGCCACCGATGTTCTGTCTGAACTCCCTCCCATCAAAGCAGAAGAGGTCATCGGGCATTTGGAAAATGACGAACGTGCATCGGACATCCGAGATCTGCTCAACTATGAAGAAGGAACTGCAGGCGCGATGATGGCAAAGGAGCTGGTCAAAGTACAAGCCGAATGGACGGTGACCCGGGCCATCCGAGAAATCAGACGGCAAGCGGAAGAATTGCACCAAGTGTACACGGTCTATGTGGTGGACACAGAAGATCGACTGACCGGTCGACTCAGCATGAAGCATCTTCTTTTGGGCGCTGAGAGCACACGATCCAAAATCGCAGAATTGCAAAAAGAGGAGGGGATTGTCACAATCCTAGCACATGAGCCTTCTGAAAAGGCAACCATGTTGATGGAGCGTTACGACTTGGTTGCCTTGCCCGTCATCGATTCAGAGCAAAAACTGGTGGGTCGCATCACCATTGATGACGCCGTCGACAGCATCATCGAAGATGCCGAACGGGATTACCAGCTCGCGAGCGGAATCTCGGAAGATGTAGAATCCAGTGACAGCGTGATCACACTCACCCGCGCCCGACTGCCCTGGCTGCTCATTGGCCTGATCGGTGGAATTGGCGGTGCTTACGTCATCGGGTGGTTTGACATCAAGGAAAATGCCGAAATGGCACTGTTCATTCCCCTGATTGCAGCGATGGGCGGAAACGTAGGTGTGCAATCCGCGGCCATTGTGGTGCAAGGTTTGGCTTCGAGCCACATGAACACGAACAACCTGCTCAGGCGTTTATCGAAGGAATTGGGTGTGGGAATCCTCAATGGTCTCATCTGTGGCTTGATCATCTTAGGGGTGACCCTGTTGCTTAATTTCGGCACGTCATTGAGCATCACCGTGAGCCTGGCTTTGCTCTGTGTCATCATTTTCGCTGCGCTCTTTGGCACGTTCGTTCCACTCATGCTGCACCGCTACAAAATTGACCCGGCCTTGGCTACCGGCCCTTTTATCACAACCGTGAATGACATCATCGGATTGATGATCTATTTCGCTGTGGGAAGTCTGATCAGCAGCCTGATTCTCAGTTGAGATGAACGAACGGATTGTCTTTCTGGACACTGTCCATTCCATTTTATTCGACCGGTTGAACGCCGAAGGAATGTCCTGTTCGTGGGAAACAGACATGAGCCGGGATTCAATCATGAACGGCGCCCTGAATGACATCCATGGCATTGTACTCCGATCGCGCCTCACATTGGATTCCAGCCTGCTCGATGCGATGCCGCAGTTGAAGTGGATTGCGCGCAGCGGTGCAGGCCTCGAAAATATTGATACTGAATCGGCGGAAGCAAGAGGCATTCGGGTAATCAATTCACCCGAAGGCAATGCGGATTCCGTTGGAGAACATGTGGTTGGGCAGCTGCTCATGTTGCTGCACAAATTGCATACAGGGCACCAACATGTCCAACAAGGCGGCTGGGACCGAGAAGCGCATAGGGGCTCAGAGCTCGGAGCAAAAACGGTTGGGATCATCGGATACGGCAACATGGGGAGTGCTTTCGCACAGCGTCTCTCTGGATTCGGATGCAGGTTGCTCGCTCAAGACCTCATCAAACGGGGCTTCCATGGTGAATATGGCGTTGAAGAGGTCGAACTCGCGACAATTTTTGAGCATTGCGATGTGGTCTCACTGCACGTCCCGTTGACCGAAATCACGCGCAAAATGGTAAATACCGATTGGATTCAACGGTTCAAAAAACCCGTCATCCTCATCAATTCATCGCGCGGGGCCGTGGTGGAAACGACTGCCGTGGTAGCCGGATTGGATTCGGGTCATCTTCAAGGTGCCATCTTGGACGTGATCGAATATGAAAAGAAGAGTTTAGAGGGGCTATCGGCTCGTCCGGAAGCCCTGGACAACTTGTCCAGCGACGAGCGGGTAGTCCTCTCTCCTCACGTTGCTGGGTGGAGTCATGAGAGCTATTTCAAGCTCAGCAACGTGCTCGCGGATAAAGTGTTACGCAATTCTTGAACCCTTCCTGACTGGCCATTCAAAAATTTCTTAGGCGAACAAGTGCCATTTCAGGACACAAACAAGGCCAAACATCGGCACCTATATTCAGTATTCCGACTGGGTACGTTCTCGGCCAGAAGCAGAATACAGCACCTTCAAGGCAGAAGCCTTTCTCAATTCCTGCTTCACATCGGTCACGATTCCCATTTTCGTGTCTTTGTCCACCTTCAAGGAAACCCACATCTTGCTCTGTTCAGATTCAGCCAAGGTTAATCGCTCTGTGCTGACCCAGTCTTGAATCATTTCAGGAGAGGAAAAAGCATCATTCAATTGCATGACCGGCTCCGTTCCATAGCGTCGATCCATGGGGACACCGATATTCACATAACGAATCAAGTGCTTCTTTTCAATCTTGTACAACTCCGATGCCTCAGGGCGAATCAATCGAACCTTCTCTTCTTCGGTTCGCAGGACCGTGGCAACCATGAAGAAGAACAGCAACATGAATACAATGTCCGGCAGCGATGCTGTCGAGATCGTGGCCATGCCTCGCTTATTTCCTTTTCTAAACTTTCCCATATCAGTAGTAAGTTGATCCTTCGCGCGGCTCGGCCTCCGAGATTCGTTGCGGATATACCGAACGAACCGCAATGATTTTCTTCAGCAACTCACCGTCTTCTGTATTGCGATCGTACAAATCCTCTAGCTCTTTGTAAGTGCGACCGAACTTCGCCACGGCCAATTCATCGCGCAATTCATTCACTGCCGATTGCAATTCGTTCTGGACTTGCAAATAAGTGTTGTACGTTGTTGCGTTGTCGTTCTGCATCGAAATCAAAGCCGATGGAGGCAACTCTTTGTAATCGCCCCCGAGCAATTCAATCGTGGCCAGTTTGTCTTCCCAATTCTCTAGGACCTTGGTGTAATTTTTTCGCCGGTTATCGTCTTCGGCTGCGGCTACGAAAGCTTCATATTCTGCAATCCGTTGCTTTACATCCACCTTTCTTACCCAAAGGCGTTCTGGGAAAGCCGCATTGGTTTTGCCATTGGCTCCCGTCACCAGAACAACTTCCCTGTTTTTGCCCACCGTCTCTCGGCCCACGGGGTGCGCCATGATGCCATCTCCCGTAGCGATGAGAAAATCTTTGGCTTTGTCCTTCAAATCTTCAATGTCCAGCGGTTCCGCTTCAACGAGCAATTCGTCCAAGAAATTCACCTTCACATTGAACACATTCTGCTCCTTCGCCTGAGGCACATCAATATCTGGAGGCACCGGAGGAGGCAGTTGTCGCTTGATTCCTTCGTCCGAATCAATGGTGGTTGTGACCAGCCAAAAGATCAAGAGCAGGAAAGCGATGTCCGCCATCGAGCCTGCGTTGATTTCTGCTAATTCTCGGCGTGCCATTCTTCTCTTATTTCAATGCGCTGCGCACTTCTGCCACAACGATTGTGAAAATGGATAAACTACCTAAGAGATAGACAAAATACAGCCCGCCCCCTGCGAAGAGGCTTTCACCGGCAGAGACCTTGATTCCGCTGGCTTCGTAAGCATTGAGCACGGTATCATCCGCCAACACATAGAAGCTGAGCAGACCGATAATTACAAAGCCGACAAACCCGATGATTGTTCCCATCACGGTTTTTGGATTGTTGATCAATTTCAGGACCAAAAATCCCAATCCGAACAAAATTGCTGCAGCTGCACAGGCAATTCCAACGAAGTAAATGATGTAAAACAATCCGTCGAGAAGCGCACCGTAGCGCTCTTGGCCTTCGACAAACGTCTCATCCGTGCCGCTTCGTGAGGTGATCATGTAGCTGAGCACAACGCCTGCAACAATCACCGCAATCCGCAAAACGGAAAGGCCGAGTCTTAATCCTTTATCACCCATGATTCCGTGGATTATTTTCCTTGAAGCTTTCGCTTGTACAACAAATCAACAAGATCCATTGACGCCTCCTCCATGTCCAACACAATGCTGTCAATCTTCGACAAAATGTAGTTGTAGAAAATCTGAAGGATGATGGCTACAATCAAACCGGATACCGTCGTAATCAAGGCTACCTTAATACCTCCGGCTACAATCGATGCGTTGATCGTATTGGCTTCCGCAATCTTATCAAACGCTGAAATCATACCAATAACGGTACCCATGAAACCCAACATTGGAGCGAGGGCAATGAACAAGCTAATCCAGCTCAAGCCGCGCTCTAGCTTGGACATTTCTACACTTCCGTAATCCTCAATCGCTTTCGCAACTTCTTCATAGGATCCGGATGAGCGATCAAGCCCTTGGTAGAAGATGGTGGCTACCGGTCCCGCTGTGTTGCGGCAAACCTCCTTGGCAGCTTCTTCTCCTCCATTCGCCAATGCGCCTTCAATTCCCTCTACGAGCTTGCCCGTATTGGTTGTTGCCATGTTCAAATAGATGATTCGCTCGATGCTCAAAGCCAATCCCAAGATCAAACAAATCAATACGAATGCCATAAAGGTGGCACCGCCCTCGATGAAGTATTTCTTCACTGTTTGGTGAAAGCTCAATACTTCGCGTGTTTCTTCGGCTGGGGCTTCATCCGCGACAGCAGGTGCAATCGCAGCCATAGAATCTGCAGCCATGGAGTCAACGGCCATGGAATCTGCAGCCATTGCGGTGCTATCACCAGCAGCCTCAACGGCAGTGGTGTCGGTCATTTCCATCGCAGCATCTTGTGCGAATGTTGCGTTCGGAAAATTGATGAAAATCAACCCTGCAATTGCAAAGAGGGCAAACAACTTCTTCATGTGAATCTTAATTCGTGTTATTTCAATCGTGTCGCTTTGCGAGCGTTTATCACTTTCGCAAGTGTGCAAATGTAATTCGCGGTGCACCAACGAGCAAAGAGAATTTCCGTTAGATTTAAGCATGCTTCGTTTGCACGCAATTCCTGCACCTTGCCCAAAGCTGATTCAACCTACATGAACACTCTTTTTTTTCAAGTCGATGCTTTCACCAAGCAAGTGTTTTCAGGGAATTCCGCATGTGTTGTGGTCCTCGAACATTGGATCGATGATGCCATACTCCAAAACATTGCTCGGGAAAATGCCGTCGCTGAAACCGCCTTTTTGGTTGCGGATGAGGGACATTATCGTTTGCGTTGGTTCACACCAGACATTGAAATCGACCTTTGCGGTCATGCGACTTGAGCAGCGGGACACGTGGTTCTCAATCACCTTGAACCTCAACGAATGGCTGTTTCATTTGAAACCATCAGCGGCAAACTCGAAGTCCAACGGTCCAAAAACCAATACCGAATGGACTTGCCCAATCGCGATCCTAAACCGGCAGAATTACCAAAGTCCATTTCCGAATCGCTCAGTGCGCAACCCCTTGAAATTCTCAAAGCCCGTGACTTCGTCTTGGTTTATCCCCATGAGTCGGATGTGGCCCAGTTAGTCATCGACCGCCCTTTATTTGACCGCATCAACCTAGGCCCCGGTGGAGTTGCGGTGACTGCCCCCGGAACAAATTGCGATTTTGTCTCTCGGTTCTTCACGCCTCAGGCAACCATTTTGGAGGATCCTGTGACGGGTTCAGCGCATTGTTCATTGGCTCCTTTTTGGAGCGAACGCTTGGGCAAAAAAAACTTGAACGCTCGTCAGATTTCCACCCGTGGTGGGGAACTGCAATGCGAAGTTTTGGCCAGCCGCGTGCTGGTCTTTGGACATGCCATCACCTTTGCAACAGGTCAAATCCAATTCGAAGCGTAGGCCGGCAGTCCAAGCAGCACGACTAACCCTGCTTCCTCACTAACTTCGCGCCGTGCACCTCATCGACACCCACACCCATTTGTACCAACCCGCCTTTGACGGAGAGCGGGCTGCGGCGATGGAACGCTGCATGGAAGCGGACGTGAAAACGCTTTTACTGCCCAACATCGATAGCGACTCCATCGAACGGGTTCACGCCATGATGGATGAATGGCCAGACCGCTGTTTCGGCATGATGGGATTGCACCCTTGCCACGTCAAGCCCGATGCATGGCAAAATGAATTGCAGACCATTGAAGAAACGCTTCACTCGTCCGGACGCCAATACGTGGCCATTGGAGAAATTGGTTTCGACTTGCATTGGGACAAAACCACGTTAGAGATTCAGCACGAAGCGTTCAGGCAACAAGTGCAATGGGCCAAATCGCTCAACCTCCCCATTGTGATCCATGTTCGGGAGGCATTTGACGCTCTATTCGAAGCCTTGGATTCGGTGAATGACGAATCCCTTTCCGGTGTGGTGCATTGCTTTACCGGCAACCTCAGCCAAGCTGAACGAATCCTTGACTATGGGAATTTTTACCTGGGCATTGGTGGCGTGTCCACCTACAAAAATGGGGGACTCGACGCAGTCCTCCCCCACGTTGCCCATGACCGGGTAATTTTGGAAACGGACAGCCCTTACCTCGCTCCCGTCCCCCACAGAGGCAAACGCAATGAATCCTCCTACACACGAGTCGTTGCGCAGCGCGTCGCTGATCTCTGGGAAATGTCCTTGGCTCACGTTGCCGACATCACGACACAAAATGCCCGGGCGCTTTTCAAGTTGAATGGATGAAGTTAAATGCAAATGACCCGCTCTGAACCTCATAAAAGCCGCGTTTTGGTCGTCTACACTGGCGGCACGATTGGGAGCGTTCAAGATGCTTCCGGTGGACTTGTTCCGCTTGATTTCGATGAAATTCACCGCCATGTTCCCGAATTGGAACAACCCAATCGAGAAGTGGAAATTATTTCCTTTGAGCCTCCATTGGATTCCTCCAACGTGGGCACAAAAGAATGGCTCGATTTGGCGAAGGCGATCAAGCACCATTACCAGGACTTCGATGGCTTTGTGATTTTGCATGGTACGGATACGCTCGCTTACACGGCCTCTGCCTTGAGCTTCATGCTGGAAGGACTCCATAAGCCCGTCATCATTACGGGAAGTCAACTGCCCATTGGTTTGCCGCGAACCGATGGCAGAGAAAACCTCTTAGCCGCGGTAGACATCGCAACTACCGTGCGTTTCAATGAGCCCATCGTGCAGGAGGTTGCCGTTTACTTCGGGTCTTCGCTCTTTCGGGGAAACCGAACGCACAAAGCGAGCGCTGAATCCATGCAGGCGATCATTAGTCCCAACCTTCCTTCCTTGGCAGAAGCCGGTGTTGATATCATTTACAACGAGGGATTGATGTACCGCGATGCGACTGCGGCATTCGACGTCAATGAAGCGATGGACAACCGAATCGCATGGCTTCCATTGTTTCCTGGACAACCTTTGGAGGTCATTGAACGAATGACCAATTGGCCTGATTTGCGCGGTTTGGTGCTCTCCACATTTGGTTCCGGAAACGCACCGTCAAATCCCGCTTTGAAATCCATTTTGAGCGAAGCGCACAACCGAGGCGTGACCATTGTAAATGTCACCCAATGCGATCACGGCGCGGTGCATCCAGAGCGCTATGCCACAGCACACTTGTTGCGCGATTGTGGGGTGGTCCCTGGAGGCGACATGACCACCGAGGCTGCCTTGACCAAACTGATGGTTTGTCTGGGGCGCGGTTATGACGGCGAAGAGGCCCGCTCCTTCATGCTTCGGAACATTCGAGGCGAATTGACGCGTTTCAGCGCACTGACCTGAAATCAGCACCGTTTAGCAATTTGGATTCACGTCTTGTTTTTCGGTACTTTTGCATCCGCTCTGCAGGTAACTGCAGGAATTTGGAGAGGTGGCCGAGTGGCTTAAGGCGCACGCTTGGAAAGCGTGTTTACCTGAGAGGGTAACCCGGGTTCGAATCCCGGTCTCTCCACAGTTTGAAAAGGCGTCCTCCTGGGGACGCCTTTCCTTTTAATGGCTTACTTAGCTTTGCAACATGTCCACCCGGCCTACCCGCATACTCGTCATTCGGTTCTCATCCATCGGAGATGTGTTACTCACCGCTCCCGCGTTGGCCAGCCTTCGTGCGGCCATTCATGGACCGAGCGAAATTCATTTCCTCACCAAGTCAAATATGCGGCCTGTCGTTGAAGGGTTTGGATCACTTGTGGACACGATCCATACGATTGATCGAGCCACATCTGAGGTGACTGAGGTGCTCAAAGCAGCTGAAATTGACTACATCATTGACCTGCATTCCAACGTTCGATCGCGGGCCATCAAACGTGCCATCGGTTGCGTGGCGTTCACCTTAAAAAAAGAAAACCTGGCCAAGTGGATGCTCGTTCGTGGATGGCAAAAACGCCCCATTGCTCACATCGTCGAGCGTTACATCGACTCATTTCGCGGAGCATTTGGAGCGAATACGCCCGATGCATGGCCTACTATTTTTGTGTCCGCCGTGTTGCCGTCCGGCTTCGATCGCTCGGCAGGCCCTTGGAAGACCATTGCTGTCGGGGCGGCGCACATGGGGAAACAAATGCCCCTCAAACTGATGCAATCCATCATTCTCGAGGCCGAGGCCAGTGGCATTCGCACCGTCCTCATTGGAGGCGACGCCGATGCTGAAACGGGAGGAATCTTAAGCAAGGGATTCGATGATTCCGTTGTGAATCTCGTTGGAAAAACGTCCATTGAAGAATCTGCGGCATTGATCCGTGAAGCTGAAAAAGCGTATTCCGGAGATACGGGCATGATGCACCTCGCTGCAGCAATGGGGACACCTGTGACATCCATTTGGGGTTGCACGCGTCCTTCTTTGGGCATGAGCCCTTGGCGACCCACTGAAGGATCAATCACGATATTGCCGGAGGGCAAAGAACCCATGCGTCCCTGCTCAAAGTTGGGCAATCGTTGCCGGTTCCGGGGAGAATCAGAATGCATGCACCAGCATACATTCGCACCTTAACTCAATCAAACAAAGCTTTCAGCTCTGTCGCGTCCGCTGGCTTCATCTTACCGGCAAGTACGAGACGCAATTGCCTGCGCCGGAGAGCCCCAGCGTAACGCTCTTGCTCTTCTTCAGTCTCTGGCAAAACGGCTGGAACCGCAATTGGAGCGCCCAACTGGTCCACCGCGACAAAGGTGTACATGGCCTCGTTGCACAAACTTTGCTCTCCCGTCAGGTGATTTTCAACGTGCACCCGCATGAAGACTTCCATGGAACTATTGAACGTTCGGGTCACCTCCGCATGGATCGTCACAATGTCACCCAATTTGATGGGTTTTTTGAAAGAGACATTGTTTACTGCAGCCGTCACACAGATGCGACGGCTACAACGATGCGCGCTGATGGCTGCATTGATGTCCATCCAATTGAGCAAGTTACCCCCCATCAAATTTCCAAGGGTATTCGTGTCATTGGGCATGACAATGCGTGTGCTTGAGGCATACGTTTCTTTGGGGGAGCGTTGGGTTACCATGGCATTCAAAATTGATAACGCAAAGGTCCGACCGATTTGACAAACCGCCGCATAGTAAAGGGACGAGAAGTCAGAACAAAACAAAAAAGCCCCTCCATCACTGGAGAGGCTTTCGTTGTGAACCGCAGTTCCAATCAAAATCAGCTTCAGCTGCCCACCATGAGTTTGGTGGTAATGCTTCCGTTATCGGAAACAATCTGAATCTGGTAGAGTCCTGTTTCAAACATGTTGGCCGATACTTCGAGCATCATCGGCACATCAGCGAAGACTTGGCCTTGGAACAACATTGCCACCAACACTCCTGCGTTGTTGTACACGTTGACAGTAACCAGTTCATCGACT
>JADHRK010000085.1 GCA_016777435.1 Flavobacteriales bacterium | reverse complement strand
GTTGCAATTGATGGGCTGTCGAACCGATGACCTCTTGCATGCCATGCAAGCGCTCTAGCCAGCTGAGCTAATCCCCCATCTTCGCTCCCTTCGAAGCGTTTGCAAATATACCTGAATAACTGTGACTCCGCAAGGAATCAAACCGGCTTTCATTCTAGCGATTCCCCCTTACCCAAGAAGGCTCTGGAGCAACAGCACACACCCAAGGTTTGCACTCCATCGAGGTTCAACGCATGAAATGGCATTGATTGAAAGCCCTCGCCCCTTCCTCGACTTCCCGTTGTATTCGCTCATTTCGATTCGAAAGAATCCCTTCGACGATGCCGCCTGCGGCGGCAGAGGCGATTCCAAAGGCCAACTGATCTCGTTCGATGGCCAATACGCCAACAACAATCTCTACGATTCCAACTTGCAATAAAACCGCATTCCAAATCCGCATTTTACGCGCTTTGGCAAAGTGCGGACCAGCCAGCGGGCATTCCTGATTTGCAATCTTAAACGCGCGGCCCGGCCTCATTTTTTCCCCTTCCAATTCCACCTTATGATTGCCCAATGTGTGCATCAATTGTTGTGACGACACCTGTGGCATCAGCATCCATGATGTCATGTACACAAAGAATGCACAACGAAAATGCCTGTAACGAAAAGGGTGAATGAACGGCATGGGCTAAGGGGCAACAATGAGGGGCAAAGCCTGCAAGGTATCCAAGGAGTATGAATAACATTCAGTAGTGTTGTACCCCACCAATCGCGCCGTTCCAAGCAACGCCGTTCCGTGATGAGCATATTCCTCAACGGGCAACTGCATGCCTCCTTCACTTGACGCAGCATAAAACATGCGGAGGCCACGAAACGCGATGTGCATGTCTGCGCGCATAGGTCGAAATCGCACCGGCACCACAACCGAGTCCACCCAAAGCTCCCATTGATTGATGGATTCAATGGCATTCAACCAAGCATCGCCTTCCTCCGCGGAAATCGCCATCTCCAATCGATAGGTCCGCTGTTTTCGCACATTGGACTCCACGCCGGGCAGGGCGTCTTGCTGCGTAGCAGAAACAGGTACAAACGGAGCCACTTGGCAATTTGACAATCGAGCAGCGGTTTCCGTTACAGCTAGCGGTTTCGATGCCTCGCAGGCCGTGAGCAAAATGCTCGTGACAACTACCACGGACAAACGAGTCGAAAGATTGACCGTAAGAAGGAGTCGCAGTCGGTCATAGAATTTCAATGTCTTCATGGTCGATGAGTTTGCAAGATGGATGCCAAGATTGGAAACGGCACGAATTGCCGGCACCAAGATTCAACGAACCACATTCAATTTCAATGCCCGCATGGGGTTCGTGTTGTCGGAGTTGGAAGGCACCAGCCAAAGCATGCCCACTGGCCATGGCGAAGCATCTACCGTGCTCCCTTGCCCTTCCGCTACTTTCCGGCCCCAACCATCAAAGACAGTCCAGCGCTGTCCCAATCGGTATCCACGAATTTCAAACAACGCCGAAACGGGATTGGGAAAGACTTGCCAGCCCGCATTCGCCTGGATTGCATCCGCTTCAATGGAAAGCGTTGTTTCCAAGATATTCGTCTCCACATTTCCCCAATAATCCCCGATGAATGCATCGGGAAATTGGAGCAAATACACATCATCACGGCCGTTTGAATAACCATCAGTGCGGCCAAGCACCCAAAACCGTTCTGAGGCGTCGCAGAGCATGCTCGCCGGGCGTTCATCCCAAGGCGTCCCGAACGTGGGGCCTCCCTGCCAAGCTCCGTTCTGCGCAGACCACCGTGAGAAAAGCAATTCTTCTCCCCCCAAACCCAAGCCTTCTGTCATGGAAATGGTGGCAAAATCTTCTGAAGTGTACCACTGCAAATCAACGGATTCCACATCCACTCCTGAGCCGGGTATTTTCTCCAACAATGTATCTCCCGACATGCTCAAGCAAACAAATGCCAGTCGGATTCCATCCGCAGTTTCCACATTCATCAGCCCGGCAACGGTCGTATCCCGCGCATCCAATGCAACCGAATACGTGGGTTCATCCCACACGCTCGAATACGTCCATGTTGTCTCTCCCGAGATCAGGTCATACGCGGTAAATGAAGCACGCTGTTCCGCTTCGAGAGTGGCGCTTACCAACAAGGTATCCCCCACGATCATGGCATCGGTTACAACTTCTTCTTGTTCGGTTCCCCACGCTGCCGCATCGGAAAGCACCCAGTTCTCATTTGCCCAAACATGGCGCGTCCACTGTACGTCTCCCGAACCGGATGCGTAGGTCGTGCCCACCGACCAAAGCTCTCCGGACCGGTCGAAACAGCGCAATGGGAGGTCCCAAGCTACTGTGCCCCACGATAGGCTGCTCTGGGGCGTTCCGCCTGGCGCCAATGTTTGCCAGTGCCAATCGTATCCATCTGCGGCGCTCGCGTAGCGCATGCTCAAAACAGTAATGCGTCCGTCCTCATGTTCAACTGCATCCACCGGTTGCAACAAGGGCGAATCACTCACTGTTGTTTCCCACACGACCTGGGCATTGGAGTCAATCCGCTGAACCCATACCTCTGGTTGGTTCGTGGACGTACTATTGGTGGAACTCAAGCTGAGCAAATCTCCGTCAGCGAGCTGAATCAGGCGCACGCCTCGGTCATCTTGCTGGGAGCCCCAAATCCGCACCTGCACGGTATCGACCTGGGCCGAGGTGCTGAGAGCACCACCGAACATAGCCAGCAATGCCGCAAGACACTGCATCCCTCCCAATGAAATTCGGCGACGAGCCTTTCGTGGATTGCCCGGATTCATCATGCGATCAGTTTTGAACGGCCTCATGAACCCGTTTCAATTGCTTCAATAAATCATACAACCGATTCAGAGGAAGCATATTGGCGCCATCCGAAAGCGCTGAAGCAGGGTCTGGATGCGTCTCAATGAACACGCCGTTTGCCCCTGCAGCGACAGCGGCTTTGCCAACCGTTGCGATCAACCCGGGTTTGCCACCGGTCACGCCGGAAGGTTGATTGGGCTGTTGCAAGCTGTGGGTAATGTCAGCGATGACGGGGCCAAACTGTCGCATGACAGGGAACCCGCGCATGTCAACCACCATGTCCTGGTAGCCCAACATGGTGCCGCGCTCGGTCAGCCAGGCCTTCGAATTTCCAGATTCGTGGATCTTTCGGATTGCATGTTCCATCGCCTCAGGCGCCAAGAATTGTCCCTTCTTCACATTGACAACCTTTCCTGTTTTGGCCGCTGCCACCAGCAAATCGGTTTGACGGCACAGGAAGGCTGGAATTTGCAGAACATCGACACAATCCGCCGCCATGGCCGCTTCGTCCGCTGCGTGGATATCCGTCGTCGTCCGGATGCCCATCCGCTGTCCAATGGACTGCAAAATGGCCAAGGCTTTTTCATCACCAATGCCCGTAAAGCTATCCAAACGCGAACGATTGGCTTTTCGATAAGATCCTTTGAAAATGAATGGCAAATCCAGCGCTGTGCAGGCTTCTGCAACACCATCTGCCACACGATTGGCAATTTCTTCGCCTTCGATTGCGCACGGCCCTGCAATGATTTGCAGCTTATCACCTGCTGTCCAACCCGTCGTTTGCGACGGTTGCTCCATCCACTTTTCAGAACCGTACGGTTGATTTGCCATGCCGCTAAGTTCGGAACTGCGCAGCGAATTGCCACATCAGAGGGACTCGTATCGCAAAGTGACGCCACGTCCATAAGCGGAATCGCTTCCCCAGCCCCATGGATCTTCCACATAAATCATGATGGCGCGCTCGTTGGGCATCCGCCAACGGGCCCAAGCAGCTGGCCGCACACGGCCCCAACCACCGGCGATAACCTGAACACCTGCTTGCCAATGCTTTCCAAACGCTCTGCGCAAGCCCGAAATGGCGCGGGGCAAGGGCATCCACTCCCCCACTTGCACTTGTACATCCCAACCCGTGCGAGGCGAAAGGGGGTATTCAAAGCTCAAATCCAATCGACCCGGCAACAGCTGCAAATCCACCCCGGACGAGTCTGCCGTGTACAAACTTTCTACGAACCCCTCTTCTTGTAGCGAGGCAATCGACCATCCCGCTCCAGATAATGGCAAACCAGAAGTTTCCAGGACGGTATCCACGGCAAATCGCAGCGGGTTGGGCGAAATCACCGCGCCAAAATTGCGCAGTTGAACATGGAATGCAAACGGCGCCTCTTCTCGGAGAAAATGCCACTCCGCATTGAGCGCCAGACCCCAAGCCGCTTTTCGACTCAGTCGTGCCTTTGCGCGCATCGACGCGAACATGTCGTCAACGTCTTCATTCACATAAAAATACCCCGTTTCAATCAAGGCTTCATATTGAAACGGACGATACACCAAACCCAATTCCACGCGATTTTGATGCCTTCCTTCGATGCCCACTGCAGCGTTCAGCCAAGCGGAGCTTCGCGCACGTGTGCCGTCCAAAACGTCCCAACGTCCCAAGTGCCCCGCATTGCCTGTAAGGACAAGGTCATACATCTCAGGCGTCCAACGTGAATCACCAATCCAACGTGCTTGCACGGAACCGCAGAGGCGCCAATTCGTTTCCTTCCACATTTGCCGGGAGCGAGCGTGCAACTGAAAGCCGGAAGAAAATCCAAAGCTTCCCATATCGCCCCCTTGTATTTCCCTCGCCGCATCCACCAAACTTCGGTCGATGTTGCCCCCGCGAACAAGCAACTGCCCCAATTGATGGTCCATTGTATTGGAACGATGTTGGCCCCACATCGTCAGGGACCAAGGCAAGAAGCGGGAAGTGTCTCGTGGTTCCGAAGCCAACAACGTGGAATCAACCAGCGACTTAGGATGAAGGCTTGCGCGCGCCAGCGGCACGGATAGCCACGCCAAAAGCAGGAAGCAAATAATTTTCGCCGCAGCGGATGAGCCGTTCACGTTCATTCGACAATGACTTGATGGGTTCCTTCAATGGCGACTTGGAGACGCAGGCGTTCATTGCCCGTGAAGACGACTTCACCTTCGGAGTCCATGCGCGCTGAAAAAACCAATTCACTTGGGTTTTTCAACCGCAAATCGCTCACTGGCACGCGCCATTCCATGGCATTGGATGCGCCTGAATCATCCCCAAAAGAAGGCACTATTCCTTGGATGAATTCGGAGGAAAAAGCCTCATTGGGGTGCAGCCACTCTGCATTGAATTCCCAATCCACGGGAAATCCATTGGTCAATCGCAGCACCAGATCCCCCTCAAATTGAGGCAAATCCGTCCCGTCAAAGGCGAAGGTCTGTTCCACGGTAAATTGCTCAATGGCACCGCGAAGCGGCCATTCCAAATCCAACTGCAATTGCGGAGGATAGCGTGCATCAAAAAAGTCTTGTCCGCCGGAGACGTCACCCAACGGATTCAACAGTCCCGCCCCTTGCATTGTGACCCATTCCGGCAAATAACCAAGGAGTTCAAAAATAGAAGGACCCGATTCGAGCAAATCCATGAACCACTCCCCTGGCTCTACTTCACCGGAGCTCCAGTCTGCACGTGAGATAAATTGGGGCGCACCCAATTGCGGATGTCCGACATTGATCCCGTCGACTTGCAAGGCTTCAAAATCCAAGCGCATGTCTGCCGCGAGGGTGTTTTGAAAGGAGAGCGATGCACGAGTGGGATTGATTTCCAAAAATCCATTGGTAAATACATCGGGATCGAAGACTTTCTGTTCGACGTCAAAGTCCAACGTTTCTTGACCGAAATATCCCGCGACTTGCTGCACCAGCAAATCCTTGAAATGCACGCTGACGAGGATGCTGTCCGAACCATACACCTGAGCCGTGTCTTCGATGAAGGCCGGCGTACCAATGGTCAATTCACTCGCAATTCGATTGATATCATTGCCCGAAACTCCGGTTAGGTCAATGGAAGCGCCGGAAAGGTCAATCACCCCCGATTCCGTTTGAAAACCACCCGAAGTGCTTGGCGGCAAGACCACATACAATTCGACCGCCTCCCCTGCAATGGTGACGCTGGGAAAATTGTAGCGCATTTCCACATAAGCATCGGTTGAACTTTCAACGGAATATTCGATCCGACCTGACTCCAAGACAATGAACGAGAATTGCTGGTCAATTCCTTGAAAAGCGATATCCTCCTCGGTATCCAGTAGCACTGCTCCCGGTGGCACCTCAAAGGGTCCCCCCGAGAAATCAGGCGTTAATTCCTGAGCAACAAGCGTATCGGGAAGTTTTGTGAGCGCTTCAATGTCCAATTCCGAAATCACGCCATCAAAACGAATGACCGCAACCGATCCGGTTTCGATCGTGGCGAGGGAATCTCCAATCACATCGGTCCAATCCAATAAATCATCCACCAGAGGCAAGGCAACGTCCACCTCCCATGTGGTCGGCTTGCGCGTGCATCCTGAAAAGCAGAGCAATGCCGATAGCATTACCACCGCTGCTAACGGCAGTGAAAAGCCGATTTCCTCACGGAAATTCATGGATGCAAATCGGTTCATTTTCATATCATTTCGAGGCTCAGCCCTTTTGCGTCCGTTCATAAACCGTCTTCCTCGCTCTGCCCCACGGCCACTTCCAAGGATCAAGGGTCAACCAAACTGACCACGCCAAACACGCGCTTACTAAAGATACAAATTGTGGAACAAATGCTCCAGCGATCAAAAAGAGCAAGATCGAAAGCGCTAAAATAAACTGAAGCCGATCGGCCCAATGAGATTTGAAGCGGCGCAACCCCGCGAGAAGGGCCAGGAACGGAGATGCCCAGATGAGGTTCCAATTTGCCCATGTATCCTGGTGATCGGTAATGGTCCACATCAACAATAACAACACGCCCAGCAATCCAGCCAATGACTGTACTGCCTTTCCAGCCCATCGCTCCTTGCGCGAAGGCTCCATGCCATTGCGCGATTGAACCAATCGCCTAATGCCCCACCCGCTCGTCCAAATCAAGACCACGAAGGCCCAAAACACCGGATGCTTCATGGATCCCGTAGGCAAGGAACGAAACCATGGACGCTGTGGTGGCAATAATTCGACAGGCGGTCCCGCAACAGGCTGTCCATCCAGAGTGACGTGCATCATTTGCGCCATCAAACCATCCGGTAAAAAGCTAGAACCGCATGCGGGCATTGCACGATCCACGCTCGGTCCCAAAATGAAGTCAATCCCCGCTTCAATCCAAGCATCTCCTTGGATGTATGGCTCCAGTGCTTGTCGGTACGTGATCTCTTTCAAACGGGCTTCGTCCCTCTGACAATGCGGTTCAAAACGATCTCCCCATGCATTTTGCAAGGCACTGAGGGCCCGGGTACTGCAATTGTCGTGGAGAAACTTGTAGGAGTAAACCCGATTTTCAGGCAGGTGATTCCATTCCAAAAAGGCAATCAGCACCCGAGCGTCGTCTGCGCTAATTTCAAGGACTTGCTCCAAAATGGCTCGATTGGCCGTCAAATATTCACGCTGAAACGCAGCGAATGGAGCTTTGGCCAGCCGATAATCCAACTGGCCGCGCATGAAACGCGCATAAAAACCCTCGCTGAATTGGAACGTTCCATAGTTGTACGTCCAATCGACGGGTGGTGTCTGTCCCCAATCTGTAATCCGAATGGCCGTGTGCCCCCATGCACTGTACAATTCAGGACCGGGTGAACCGGTCAAAATTGAAACTTGAACATCATCGGACCAAGACGAGGCAGCGGCACTGTTCGCTGCGAAGGCACCGTTGGATACTCCAAAGGAACAAAGCAGCAGCACCGCCATCATCAACCACTTGGCTCCATCCGTGACGCCTTTAGAAAGTTGTTTCGCCGCGCCCGCAAGCCATACTTCGCGATACGGAGAATCTGGCTTTTGCTCCGATTGAAATTCAATGATGAGCTCCCCTCCTGCCATGGTGACCTTACGAAAGTGCGCTCCCCCGCGTCGATTGAAATCGGCAATGGCCGCTGCGGCGGCTCCAGTGCCGCATGCTTTTGTTTCATCCTCCACACCCCGCTCGAAGGTGCGCATTTGCATAGCGGCCGGACCCGAGCAAGAAACAAAATCAACGTTGACACCATCCGGTGCATAATGCGCTTGATTCCGAATGCTCTGTCCGCGTGAAGAAACATCAAACGCAGCTAACTCACTCGGTTCTATCCATTCAATGTGATGAGGACTTCCCGTATCCACAAAATCC
>JADHRK010000084.1 GCA_016777435.1 Flavobacteriales bacterium | reverse complement strand
ACACCCGTGGGAACGCTTGTCACCCGACATGTCAGTGACATTGATGGAATAGCCAATGTCTTTTCCAATGGAATCCTGAATGCCATTGGAGACATACTGGCACTTTTCGTGGTCATTGGAACGATGATTTGGGTGGATTGGGAATTGACGCTTTTGGTTCTTGCCCCCATTCCAGTATTGTTGTTTGCGACACGTATTTTTCAGAAACTCATCAAAAAGGCATTCATTGATGTGCGAAATGAGGTGTCTCGAATGAATGAATTTGTTCAGGAGCATGTCACGGGCATGCACATTGTGCAGGCATTTGGACGTGAGAAACGGGAGGCCAGAGAGTTTGCGAAGATCAATGCTTCACACCGTGACGCGAATATTCGGTCCATTTGGGCATTTAGTGTCTTCTTTCCGCTGGTCGAACTCCTTTCCGCGACGAGTGTAGCGATTTTGCTTTGGTGGGGCATGCAGGATGTCTTAGCCGAGCGGATGACCCTGGGCATCCTCTTGCAGTTTATACTTTATGTTTTCATGCTGTACCGGCCAATCCGTCAGTTGGCCGATCGGTTCAATGTCCTGCAGATGGGCATCGTCAATTCAGATCGCGTATTCAAGTTGCTGGCCAAAGATGAGGGCATGGAAGACCCTGCGAGTGATTCGTCCTATGCATTTCGTGGCGACATTGAATTTGAAAATGTCTGGTTTGCGTATGAAGGAGAGCAATGGGTGTTACAGGACGTTTCATTTCGAATTGAGGCCGGGCAAAAAATAGCTTTTGTCGGAGCAACGGGCGCTGGCAAATCAACCATCATAAACCTTTTAAGTCGCTTTTATGCCCACCAAAAAGGCACCATTCGAATCGATGGAGAAGACATCGCATCCATTCCACTGCGTGTCTTGAGGAACCAAGTAGGCGTGGTCTTGCAAGATGTATTCCTTTTCTCGGATGACCTCATCAACAATGTGACCATGTATAAGGAGGGCTATTCACAGGCTGATTTGGATGCGGCTGCAAAGGTGGTAGGTGCCGATGAATTCATTGCGCGATTGCCCGAGGGGTGGAAGCAAAATGTAAGGGAACGCGGAGCAATTTTGTCCGTGGGACAGCGGCAGTTGATCGCATTCATGCGCGCCTACTTGGCCTCTCCTAAAATATTGGTATTGGATGAGGCCACTTCGAGCATTGACTCCGAAAGCGAATTGTTGATTCAACGGGCCACCGAGCGCATCACAGAAGGACGAACATCGCTCATCGTCGCGCATCGATTGAGCACCATACGAGATGCCGACGCGATTTTTGTTCTTGAAAATGGACGCCTTGTGCAGCAAGGTGTGCACGACGAACTTATTATAGAGTCAGGAGTCTACCGCGATTTGAATCGCATGCAGATGGGACAGGCAGATCAAGGTTGATTCAGGCGGCCTTGTGCAAGTCTGCCATCGCAATGGTTGCTTGATTCTTGAGCGCATCGACCTGTCCGCGTTTGAATCGCGAAGGATTGTAGGCCAGTGCGTTGGATCGCAGCGACTGGATCATCCCGATGTGCTTGTAAATTTTCTTCAAAGACCGCTTGTGTCCTTTGTTTAACTCGTCCGAATGATATTGCGTGAACCGCACCAATCGACGCGTCCGCAATTGAGTGAGCAGAACCAGGTAATTGAGGAAGCTGTCCGCTAAGTTTTTAGGTTCCTCTATCGTGGCTATTACCGCCAAATTGTGCTCCATTGTCAACGGCACGCAGGTGTCCAAGGCACGCTGGAAAATCGGATCAACCCCTCCATGTGCTAATTCAATCCAGGTAGGACGTAGGTACAGGAAAAGCGTCTGAAACGTTCGCTTTACCTTGTGAAAAGGATAGAGGAGAAATGACAATGCTTGCATGGGCATTGGTACGCGAAACACCGCGCTCAGGTTTCAAATGCACTTGAAATGATCAAAGGGCTCCAGACAATCCAGGCAGCTGAAGTGCGCTTTGCACGCTGTTGAACCGAATGGGGAAACAAGTTTTGTGTTTGTGGTTTTGCATCTTGGGCAGGGCACAATGCGTTCATCCCCCAAAAGAAAAGCCTTGTCTGCGCTTTGGCCTTCCGGCGGTGCGACACCATGTTCGGCCATTTTTTGTCGTGTGGAAGCGCTGATCCAATCGGTCGTCCATGCCGGCGACATCACCAATCGAACGGAAACAGGGGCGTATATTTCTTCTGCTGCCTTTTGCAAATCCTCTGTGATGGCATCGGTCGCAGGGCAACCGGTGTAGGTCGGTGTTAATTCAATAACTGCGGTGTCGCTCTCCATCATGATTCCACGAATCATTCCCAATTCCATAACCGTTAAAAAGGGAAGTTCTGGATCCATCACGCTGTGCAAGCGTTTCTCAATTCGCCTGAGAACATCATTTACCATTGCGCGTCAGGATACGTGCGCGGCAAGACTTGCATTTCGGCCAGTAAGAAACTGAGGTGTTCCGTGTGTTCTCCCATGCGGCCTCCTTTTTGCATCCAGTCGGCGCAAGGTGATTCCAAGGTTGCCTCAGCGAGAACATCTTGAACCGCCTTGAGCCAACTCATTTCGAATGAGGCTAGTGGTGGCAAGATGCCTGTGTCCGCCCATTGCGAGTCCATTCCGTAATCCATAAAAAATTCGCCCGTGTATTCCCAAAGCCGGTCGATGCTGCCTTGGATGCGGACCTTGCTTTCATCTGTTCCATCCCCGAGTCGTACAATCCATTTGGCCGAATGCGCGGCATGGTAGCGCACCTCTTTGACCGCTTTCGCAGCAATAGCAGCAAGTTCCAAGTCAGTCGTTTGCTGGGCCAACGCCTCATACCGAAGCAATGCAAATTGATCAAACAGGAATTGACGTGCGATGGTGTCCCCAAAATCACCGTTCGGAAGTTCCACGAGCAATAAATTCCGGAATGCGCGATCGGTTCGGAAGAATGCCAGTTGGTCTTCATCTCTGCCCTTGGCTTCCCGCTGCCCAGCGAGCGTGAGCAACGCGCGAGCCTGGCCAATCAAATCCAGCGCCACATTGGACAAGGCAATGTCTTCTTCGAGCACAGGACCATGTCCGCACCATTCTGATAGACGTTGCCCCAAAATGAGCGCATCGTCTGCCAGCCAGAGTAACCATGAAGAATTGTTGCCCTCCATGGCACTACATATTTTTGATTTCATCCGGCAAATTGTAAAAAGTAGGGTGCCGGTAAACCTTGTCGTTGGCGGGGTCAAACATTACATCTTTTTCTGTCGGCGATGAGGCCGTAATGGCCGACGCAGGGACCACCCAAATGCTCAATCCTTCCATGCGCCTGGTATAGACATCACGCGCATTTTCGAGGGCCATGGCTTCATCAGCTGCATGCAAGCTGCCAACGTGTTTGTGGCTCAACCCCTGTCGGCTGCGAATAAACACTTCCCACAAAGGCCAATCTCCATGTTTTCTGCTCATGCCGCGTTGATTTGGTTGGATTTTCGCTTGGCCACTTTTGCTGCATGGGCAGCTGCCGCCTCGCGCACCCACGTGCCATTTTCGTGCGCGTTTTTCCGAGCCTCCAATCGCTCTTTGTTGCACGGACCATTGCCCGCGATCACGTTTTCAAATTCAGTCCAGTCGATGGCTCCGTATTCGTAATGCCCCGTTTCTTCATTCCACTTGAGGTCGGGATCTGGCACGGTCAACCCCAGAAGCTCGGCCTGGGGGACGGTCATGTCCACAAATCGCTGCCGTAACTCATCATTGCTGAAACGTTTGATTTTCCACTTCATGGAACGTGCAGAGTGGGTTGAATCGCCATCGCTCGGGCCAAACATCATCAAGGATGGCCACCACCAGCGATTGAATGCATCTTGGGCCATTTCTTTTTGCGCTTCGGTTCCCTCGGTCAAGATGACCATGATTTGGAATCCTTGGCGCTGGTGGAAGCTCTCTTCTTTGCAAACTCGGACCATGGCACGTGCGTAAGGACCGTAACTGCATTTGCACAAGGGGACTTGATTCATGATGGCTGCACCATCGACCAGCCAACCAACTGCGCCCATGTCCGCCCAAGTAAGCGTAGGATAGTTGAAAATGCTCGAGTATTTGGCTTTGCCTTCATGCAACGCATCGAGCAAATCATCGCGGTTGGCACCCAGTGTTTCGGCAGCGGAATAGAGGTAGAGTCCATGTCCCGCTTCGTCTTGCACTTTTGCCAATAAAATTGCTTTGCGTTTGAGGCTGGGCGCTCGGGTGATCCAATTGCCTTCGGGAAGCATTCCAACAATTTCGCTGTGCGCGTGTTGGCTGATCTGCCGGATCAACGTCTTCCGATAGGCATCGGGCATCCAGTCTTTCGCTTCGATTTTTTGATCGGCGTCGATGTACGCTTCAAAGCGTGCGTTGAGGTCCATGGCTTGAGTCATTTCGAGCAGTATTGATGCAAAGATAACAATCGGGGCTCCCAATGGTTTAAGACAATAAACTCTTCTATTTTTGCGCCATGAATCAATTCCATAAACTGCGGGTCAAGAACGTTCGAAAGGAAACAGAAGACTGTGTTTCCATCGCTTTTGAACCCGAGAACGGGAATGCAGCATCGTTTGATTTTAAAGCGGGTCAATACCTCACTTTGAAAACACAGATTGGAGGCGAAGAAGTACGGAGAAGCTATTCATTGTGCAGTGCGCCGAGCGATTCGGAATTGCGGGTTGCTGTAAAACGTGTAGAACAAGGAAAATTCAGCACCTGGGCGAATGGAGAGCTCCAGGAAGGAGATTCTCTGGACTCAATGGTGCCGAATGGAAAGTTTACGTTGGAAATTGAATCCAACGCCCAAAGGAACTTTTTGGCATTCGCAGCAGGATCGGGCATTACACCGGTCTTGAGTCAAATTCAAGAAGTCCTCAGAAATGAGCCGGGTAGCACCTTTACGCTGTTTTATGTCAATCGGGAAACCAACGCCATCATTTTTCGTGAAAAATTGCAAGAGCTCAAGGACCAACACTTGGATCGTTTTCGTTTGTTCAACATCATGACCCGGGAGCCCCAGGACATTGCGCTTTTCAACGGTCGACTGGACCAAGCGAAATGTGCGGCAATCCTGGCTAGTCGATGGGTGAATGCGCATGATATGGATGCGGCGTTTTTATGCGGTCCCGAGGAGATGATTTGGGGTTGCAAGGCCGCATTGGAGGAGGCCGGCATGGCGGAGAATCAAGTTAAGTTTGAGCTCTTCACGTCAAGCGCACCTAATTCTGAGGAGAAATCTCAGGTTTCTGCTGCATCAAATGCCACAGCTGCCGACAGAAACGAATTGGCCATCGTCCTGGATGGAATTACAACTGTGGTTCAAGTTCCTGAAAGTAAATCCATCATTGATGCTGCGCTGGATGCGGGACTCGATGCACCGTATAGCTGCCTGGGCGGAGTATGCTGCACGTGCCGCGCTAAGATGACCAAGGGCAAAGCTGAAATGGATGTGAATTACGCCCTTGAGGCGTCTGAGACCGAGGCGGGCTTTGTCTTGACCTGTCAGGCCAAATTGAAGGGTGAAGGACCCTTTGAGATTGATTACGATCAGCAGTGACCCTCAAACCGCGCGACGCGGATTGGAATTAAGCTTCACGCTCGGAGAGCTCCAGCCATCGGTTTTCCGCGGTTTCCAATTGTTCGGAGACACTTTTCAGTTCGTCTCCCAAACGCTGCAACTCCTCGTGCTCTTGCGTTTCGTACAACGCAGTGGTCAATAGAGACTTCTGTTTTTCCAATGATTCCAGGTCCTTTTCCAGCTGCTCCAATTCAAACTTTTCCTTGAAGGAAAGTCGTTTGGAATAATCGTTTTTAGGGGCTGTTGAACTGGCATCGGCATTTTCGGCATTCGGTGCGGGCTCGGACTTGGATTTGCGCTGCTGGGTCTGACGCTCGGCGACTTCCAATCGGTATTGCGAATAGTTGCCCGGGAAATCTTGGATGGCTCCGGGATCGCTGTGCTCAGCCCCGAGTACCCAGATATGTTCCACCAGGCGATCCATGAAATAACGATCATGGCTGACAATGATCAAGCAGCCGGGGAAATCCAAGAGAAATTCTTCCAAAACCTGAAGGCTGTATATGTCCAGGTCATTGGTCGGCTCGTCCAAGATCAAAAAATTGGGATTGGCCATCAATACTTGCAGCAGATGCAGTCGCTTTTTTTCGCCACCACTGAGCAATGAGATCAACTGATGGTGCTTAGAGCGCTGGAAGAGAAAGCGCTCCAGGAGTTGCGATGCTGTGATTTTATGTCCGCCTTGCAGTTGCATGAATTCGGCGATTTCATAAATCGCTTCAATGACACGCATGCCTTCCGGAAACTGGGCGCCAGATTGATGATAATGGCCAAATACGACGGTTTCTCCGACCACAACTTTCCCCGTTTTGGGATCGGCTTGTTGGGTGATCAATTCGAGCAACGAGGACTTTCCTGAACCATTGGCTCCGACGATCCCGATGCGCTCGAATCGCTTGAAATGGTGTGTCACACCGCTGAAAAGGGTTCGGTCGCCAAATCCCTGACTGACTTTGTGCAACTCCACAATTTTGCCCCCGAGCCGATGCGGATTCAACTTGATGCTCATGGGATCTTCCTCGAGTCGGATGCGGGCTTGCTTTTTAATTTCATAAAAGCGATCGATGCGCGCCTTGGATTTCCCGGTGCGTGCGGAGGGGGTAGAACGCATCCAAGCAAGCTCGCGCTTGAAAGAACTTCGGGCTCGATCTCGATTGACCAATGCGATTTCTTGCCGCTCCTCTCGCTTTTCGAGGTAGTAACTGTAGTTTCCTTTGTAGCGGTAAAGCGATTCGGCATCCAATTCCAGAATGGTATCACAAACGTTTTCCAAGAAATAACGATCGTGGGTGATCATTAACAGGGTCATCTTGGATCGAGCGAGGTATTTCTCCAGCCATTGGATCATATCCAAATCGAGGTGGTTGGTCGGCTCGTCGAGAAACAACAGATCCGGTTCTTCAATCAGCACTTTGGCCAGTGCGACCCTTCTGCGCTCACCTCCGCTCAAGGAACCCATTGTGCGTGTGAGATCATGAAGGTTGAGTTTTCCGAGGATTTCCTTTCCTCGCGCCTCGAAATCCCATGCCTGGGTTCGGTCCATGTTGTCATAGGCCAATTGACTCGCCGCTTCGTCATCGGGATTTTGCAGGGAAAGGGTGTAGGCGTGCAATGCCTTTACGGCATCCAGATCGCCTGAGTAGAGGTTGTCGAGGATGCTCTCTTCTTTTCGATACGGGGGTTCCTGCTGAAGGATGCACCACCGGACTTCTCCGCCAACACTGATGCGTCCTTCGTCGAAAGGCTCCAATTCGCAAATGCAATGCAAAAGGGTGCTTTTCCCGCTTCCATTGCGGGCAACAAGAGCGGTTTTTTGCCCCTGTGACAATCCAAAGGTGATGCCATCAAACAACAGCCTCTCGCCGAAGCGTTTGCTCAGGTTTTCGACAGATAAAATGTTCGTAGCGGCCATGGATGCGAAAGTACTGCGGACAGGGACGAATATTACCGCCATTCACATTGTAAATTGGCCCCGTGAATTGGATTGAAACCAACTGGGACCATTGGGATTCGTCGGCCATGTTTGCGGCATTGCGATTGCGCTCCGATGTTTTCGTAGTAGAGCAGGATTGCGTCTATCCAGATTTGGATGACAAGGATGCCCAATGCATCCATCTGATTGCGATGGAAGCGAATGCGGAGCAAGGTCAATCGGCTTTGGCTACGGCTCGAATGGTTCCGCCAGGTGTGTCTTACGCAGAGCCAAGCATTGGTCGTGTGGTGACAATTCATGCGGAACGTGGGGGAGGATTGGGGCGGGCATTGATGGAACGCGCGATTCGAATTTGTCAACGCCATTGGCCGCAACAGGCAATCCGTATTTCAGCCCAGCAGTATTTGATTCGATTCTACGAAGGGTTCGGATTTGTGTGCACAGGAGAAGGTTACCTTGAGGATGGTATTCCGCATATCGAAATGCTGCGCCCGGCGGAAAGTTTCGATTTCTGGAAGAGACAGCATACTCAGGCGGTCGCAAGGTTTGAGTCAGCTCTGGGCATGGTACCAGAGAACAAAAAGCATGGGAGTCGGGAAAGTTGGGGAGCCGCTGAAATCATTCAGCATTTGCAGCTTTCTGAAGGTGGTCTCTGGCGTTATCTGAAGAAGAAGTCGAATGCGCAATCGAGTGATTTGCCTGCGACAGATTTGGATTCAGATCGAGCAGGCATCGAGTTGATTCGTCTCCTCGAATCTGACCGACGATGGAAAGATCCTACAGG
>JADHRK010000083.1 GCA_016777435.1 Flavobacteriales bacterium | reverse complement strand
AATCTTGGCCAACATCGATGTTGACCATGCCTCTTCCATCTCTGCAACAGACGGAGTCATCACCATCAATACAATCTCTGCAACAGATGATTTTGAATACAGCATCGATGGTGGGCAAACCTTTGGGAATTCAAATTCATTCAGCGGACTCGGCGCAGGTACCTACGAGGTCATGGTCCAAAACGAGAGTGGAACGTGCACTTTCCTCGAAACGGTTGTGATCGATGTCTGTGACTTCACAGATTTGGACATCACGGTCACCTATCCCTATTCGGTTTTGACCACAGACGGTTCCATCGTGATCGAATCATTATCGGGATCAGAATCCTACCTGTACAGCATCGACGGAGGCCAAAACTTTGTGGCATCGGGCACATTCCTGAACCTCCCCGTTGGCGAGTACAACATTGTGGTGGTGGATGAAAGCAGCGAGTGCATCTTTGAATTCGAACGATTGCTGGTTGCAAGTGGCATTGTTGAAGTTGCCGAAGAGGCAATCGATGGAATAACCATCAAGGTGTATCCCAACCCAACAAGCAATCAATTCAATATCGAGGTTGAGTCGTCGGGTGATGGGACAGAGCCCTTGCAGATTGTGGTGTTGGACCGGTTGGGAAGAGTCCTTGAGACGGGAAGCATTCCGCAAGGAGGCAACCGTAAAACGATTTCGTTGACCGGCTATGCCCCGGGAACCTACTTCGTCAAATGCTCCACGCAGGCATTTGAGAAGAACTTCAAGGTCATCAAAATTTGAGGACTGTCGGGTACGATAGAAACGGTATGATTCAAAATCCCCGCACCGGTCAAGGTCGCGGGGATTTTTTTATGCTTTAGCGTCCCGAACAATCAAATGAGGTGTGCAACACGTGCAGGCGCCGATTGTCTTTCGACACAACCACTTGGTACACCCGATTGTAAATCGACTCGTCGAATGCCCCCATTTCTTCACCGACGAGCATTCCCGCGAGAACAGCCGTGGTATTGCTGTGCCCCACCACCAGCGCATTTTGCTTGTTTCGGAGAAGCAGCTCAGCGATTTCCCCCAGCGCATCCGGCTCGTACAACTGAATCTTTAGTCCTTGATCCGTCGCTGTCGGCAATGCCGTGCTCTGCGTGCGTTTGTAGTCTGTACTGTAGACCGCATCAAATGGCACTGCATCAAATAGGGTGCTAAGGCTTTCGGATCGCTCGACCCCACATTCCGTGAGCGGCGGATCGTTCGAATCGGACTGCTTCTCGGCATGTCGGACCAGGTAAATGGTGAACATCCCATCGCCGTCTTGAGCAGCTATGCTGCTCGGGACCATGGACAAGAGAAATAGGAAAGAGGCACACAACCACCCGAATCGAGTGGCACGGGAAAGCATTTTTATTGTCATGGGTCAGTTTTCAGTTGCTGCCAAGGTAAAGCGGTTTGTTGATTTGGCGTCTCGCTCCAATTTCTACGGCAGTCATTCAAAGTTGGCATGACCGCGCTAAATTCGCTTTATGAATATTCAACCGTTTCTCCTAGCGCTATTGCCTTTCGTCGCAGCATCAGGCGCAGCGCAAAACATCGCACAAGTTGATTTGCAAGCGCTTACAGAATTGGAAGCGCTAGTCACCAAGCATGACGAAACCAAAAGCCTGTTGCAAACAACTGGAGCGTACCCCGTAGCGGAAGTAAACGGCCAAGCAACCGTTGGCTTTTTGGGACGATTGGCCGCAGGCATTTCGGAAGCCGAATGGCGGGCTTGGGCGGCAAACGAAGAAGCCGTAACTGCAGGATCATGCCGGCAAGGAATCGCCTCCTTCCGGGTGAATGCATACGCGCTCGATGCCCTTTGGCAGACCCCCATGGCGCTCGTCGAACTGGCTTCCCGTGCAGTGCCCGGCGTCAACAAGGTTCGCTACGGAACAAGGGTGGACAGCGTTCACTCTGGATTCAACTTGCCACAGCCATTCCATGGAGAGGGCGTATTGATCGGTGTGCTCGATTGGGGATTCGATTACACGCATCCAATGTTTCTCGACACCACCCTCACGGAGTCACGAATCCGCGCAGTTTGGGACCAATACCGTCAAGCAGGACCTTCGCCCGGTGATTATGATTACGGTACGGTCGCAGAATCCGCCTTGGATATCCAGCTGATGGAGAGCGACACCTCCAACGTTTACGGATACTCCACACACGGAACCCACGTGGCAGGAATTGCCGGTGGAAGCGGTGCCGGAATAGAACTCAAAGGAATGGCACCTGCCGCAGAATTCTTGTTTGCGACGCTACTAGTCGATGAGGCTTCAGCATTGGATGCATACGATTGGATGCAAAGCGTCGCGGAAGCGGATGGAAAGCGACTCGTCATCAACAACAGCTGGGGATTGCCCCAATGGGGAACACCCGACGGCACTTCTTTGAGCAACCAATTCATAGATGCCATGTCCGACGAAGGCGTCGTATTTGTGAGCTCCAATGGAAACAACGGTGACGTGGACTTTCATTTGGACCACACTTTTGATGTTCCCGGAGACACCATCCGATCAAGGGTAAAATTTTATCCGCTTTCCGCAAATCCCAATACGTGGGGACAAAACCTCACGTTATGGGGCGAAGTCGGCGAATCGTTTGAGATGGGGTTCTTGTTGACCATTGGACTATCCACAGTGGTAGGAGAAAGTCCGATGTACAGCACAAATGACGGACCATTGTTGCTCGACACCATTCAGGTGGTCAATAACGATACCATCATTTACGATTTAGTCTTGGACCCGGTCCACCCGGCCAATGGGCGACCGTTCATACAGATGCGCATCCGAAAAGGGGGAGCCAATGTAGCTGTAGCGATGCAATTGACGAGCGAAAGCGGTCGAGTTCACGCCTGGAATCACACCCACCTTTCCAATGACGTTGGCAACTGGGGACAAGATTTTCAAGCTGCCCAATCCGGATGGCTTGCTGGCGATCCGTTCTACGGTATCCAGCAACCTGCCTGCGGCCAAAGCGTCATTGCCGTGGGAGCTTATTCTTCCGAATACCTCAACCCCGTAGGAACGGAGGTGGGCGGCACATTGGCCAATTTCTCCACTTACGGCCCTACCCTCGATGAACGCCTCAAACCCAATGTGTCGGCTCCAGGTGTGAGCGTGGAGAGCTCCCTGAGTTCGTTCCGCGACGGTGGATACAGCATCACAAGCACCGTTGAATTCGATGGGACAGAATACGAATTTGCAAGATTGTCCGGCACAAGTATGAGCGGTCCGGCCGTCGCAGGCGTGGTCGCATTGATGTTGGAAGCCAACCCTGAGCTAACTCCGGCCGATATCCGCTCCATTTTGGAATCAACTGCCCGCGAGGACGAAGACACAGGCACACTACCAGCTATAGGAGACCATGTTTGGGGACACGGAAAGGTGAACGCTGCACAAGCCGTGCTCGCTGCTTTGACCTGGGACTCCAGCATGAGCGCTCCGGAAATTGCGGTCAATCACGTCACTCTCTTCCCCAATCCCGTGCGCAACCAACTTTGGTTTTCGGGGCTGTCCAGCGGCAAATCAACGTGGGACATCTTTGATCTTCATGGCCAACTGTGCCAGTCAGGGCAGGCGCTTGAACTCTCTACCAT
This sequence comes from Flavobacteriales bacterium, assembly GCA_016777435.1. Lineage (GTDB taxonomy): Bacteria > Bacteroidota > Bacteroidia > Flavobacteriales_D > Sanyastnellaceae > UA16. The sequence continues at coordinate 4,711 of JADHRK010000083.1, read as the reverse complement.
CGACGTTTCAAAACTGCAGTCAGGTCTGTATATCATTCATCTTCAATCGGCCCAAACATCAAGAAGATTCAAGTTCCTTAAACATCCTTGAAGTTTGGTGCATCCTTTATTCGCGCACTGTTCAAAGAATCAGTGCTTCTGTACCAAACCGTCATCTTAGATTTTAAAAAGGATTTGGTTCGGCGAGGGGTCGATCTTTCAGCCCAATTAGGCCCATGATTCAAGTGAGCTTTTTGTTTTGATGAGCGAAAAGAAGCCGACCCATTGTGCACGTTTCTCTGCAGGTTATGACTAGCTAAAAAATTGTCTATCCACCCCCTAAAGTGGTCCCCTGAAACAATTCAGCCTCAAAAACGACCGCAAAAGTGGAAAATTAGCGATCGATTAGGAACCATCCCCATCTTTAACCCCGGTCATGTTTGAGGTATGAGCACAAAAAAAAAGACTCCGAAGAGTCTTTTTAAGATTGCCCATGTAGCACTTTCAAATGTTTAGAAGTGTCCGGCCAATCAGCGCCTTTCAAATCGTTATTGTATTCGTTATTCAGCCAATGGTGTGTGATGTTGGGAATTAACTACCCTCAGTCGCGTCAGGAGCCTGCATCATTTGCTCCATAATTTCTGGGTTCTCTGCGAGGAGTGCATTGAAAGTGGCAGTCCAATCGGCATAATGAGCAAGATTTGTCATTTCACCGGCCTCATTAAATTCCATACTTCCGTAAGTCATCAATTGTTGAGTGGCCTCACCCATTTTCATTTCCCACTGACCATAATACCTCACGCTACCGTCTACCTTAAAGTTGACCGAATCGACACCTGGTAAATAAACCGCTTCCTGGAGATTCATTTTTAATAAGGACGTGAGCATTCCATATTGTTCCACAGCCTCTTCTTTGCCCCGATCAACCTCATTGAAACCTGTACCTACATCAACAAAATCTGCGGCGTAAATGGAAGGATCAATTTCACCCTGCTGAAAACCTGCAAACATGGCTTCTAAGGTTGCCTTGTTCTTTTCATAAACAGACATGTCGGCTTCAGGACACTCTACGGTGTTCGCATTGCAGCCCACAAGAAGCATTACAACTGCGATTGGAAGAAATAAATTTTTCATTATTTTTTTTTTAGTTAGCGCAATGATACAGCCTTTTTGAGCATGGATAAAAACTGCTTCAAATATTTTCAGGCAATCGGGGTCGTCAATCAGCATTTGACATCCGAAGGATCGAGGTAACTTCAAATATTCTGAAAAAAAATCCCCGTATCGGTCGAAGATGCGAGGATTTCAGGGCAACTGAATCGCTGCCATTATCGAGTAGTTCTGCAATCAATCGTTCGAACCGACCGGAATACGATTCGTTGTCATCAAGAAGACTCCGACCAATGGCAACAGAGCTAAAATACCGTGATAGATTTCTACGATGATCTTCGTGGTCTCTGTCAACTCCAAACTTGCTGGCATCCCTTGGATCAAGAGGACACCAAAAACATTGACGGCACTCAAGGATAGAAACACTTTAATTCCGAAGGATTTAAAAACTTTGGTCCCGTCAAAATTCAAACGGTTTGGGAAAGCCAAAATGGCCTGAAGAGTCCATAAAAAGGCATAGCCCAGATGAGCCATCTCGCCATTGGCCATAAAGGTCATCAACTCATTGGGGATCACAATCAACGCATAGATGAAATATCCCAACAAGAACAACATGCGATTTCGACGAATCACACCGAACAACGCCAATGCCGTTGGAATGGCAGCTACTATAATTAAAGGATTCATGAAGAAAAAATTAAGTGTTTATGGCCGCCAATCTAACCTGTCCTGCTTGCTAATAACTGGCATCCATTGAGTTGTTCATCACAATTTAGCGTGGATATCTCTCCGAATCGCAACGTGCTCAATACACGAACACGCCACAATCCGTTCACCGTTTATAACCGTCAACCGAACCGCTTTTTTCGCAAAAACTTACTCAACAATGAATCGCTTCTCGACTGAACCATCATCATAGATGCAGAAGAGGATTTGATTGGTAGCGCGATCTACTTCTCTGCCGAGAGCATCAAGTATTTTGATTAATTTCTTTTGATCCACGACTCGACTGCCAATGCCTGTTGAAGTATTGAGATCAACACCGGGATTGTTATGAATGAATGTCCAGCTCCCCCAAGGAGTAGGCTCACCTGTTTCCCAATATATCTGGTCTTCAAATAAACAATTGATTGAATTGCCGGTAGGCGGCAACCCTTCAGAAAGGTACCAGTTATCCAAATTCGCCTCTTCATTTACTAAAGTGACCGTGACATTCATTGTATCCGCAAGGGACCAACTGTGTTCAAAACTGCAAAACGCATCATCCACTATGGTTTCTTGGTGCAATGTATTTCCTTGCTGATCACTGAACTCCCAAACAAACACATTGTGTTCCTGAGGATGAGTCATATACTGACCGGAATGGTAAATATTGAGTGCGGATTCTTGGGAACCTACATTCATCGACATGCCCAACATATCACACGGAACACATGTTATTTGTGCTTCTGTCAATTGAGGCACAACCAGCATGAAAGCCATTAGGAGGTATGCGCATTGCTTCATGTTGCTGCTCGTTTCTCGTTTGTTCATGCGCTAAAAGTAAAGCCATTTGTTTGAAGTGTTTATTTCATTGCTATTTTGACCTTTTAATTCTGAAAATAATGAAACATCTCTCCTCCATTCTCGTGATGCTCACCGTGGCGTATTCCGGGAATTTGTGCAACGCTCAGTCTTTCACGCCCACCAAACGCGTAATGGTGGAAGACCATACCACAGGTGGAGCCTGGTTTGGCTGGTGGAGCCCTCGAGGCATTGTCTATCTGGAAGATTTCATGTTTGACACCCCGGAACAAGGCTACGAGGTGGCTTGCGTCCATGGCAACAATGGTGCCGACGAATTTGGAAATTTTGACGCGATGTACTTGCCAGAATACAGCGATGCCGCGATCAACTCCCCCGATTTGTCCCCTGGTGGCTGGCCTGGATTTGTGTTGGACAGGAAGATGACGAATAGTTACACAACTGAAACTTCTTTGCCAACGGCGTACGAGTCCATTTCTGAAGATTTTGGTTATGCCAACTTGACCATTGAACCGGTATTTGAACCTACCACGAGGAACTTAACGGTGACTGTGGGGGCGCATTTCGCTGTGGATGCAGATGACTTTCGTTTGGCAGTGGTGTTGACGGAAGACAGCGTCCATCAGCCAGGTGTAGACGGTTACGGTCAGACCAATGCCTACAACTTTGTCAATGGGGACGGGGCCGATACTCCAATGGCTTCCTCCTCAGTGAATTTCAATCTTTTTGGGCCGGTGGTTCCATCCACTTTCATGCATTTCCGTCACGTCGCACGTGCCATTTTGCCTTCCTTTGATGGGGAACCGGGGAGTCTTCCGACTTCCGTGGAGGCAGACGGAGCGTATTCGTACACCTTCCCGGTGGAGTTCATTTCGGAAACTTTCGATGAAAACCGAATGCGGGCTATCGTCCTTTTGATCGATGGTTCGACCGGCGAAGTCGTCAATTGTCTTGGCGCCAATTTTGGGGAATCACAAACGTCTTCGATCCATGCCCCGAGTGTCGCACGCACAGAAGCCAAGTTGTTTCCCAATCCAGCTACACAGACGACCACCCTTCAATTCATGAGTCCTTCCGCCCAAAGCGCGTCGATGAACATCATCGATGCACATGGTCGTGTGGCCGATGCAAAGCCATTGTCCTTGCACCAAGGCACCAACCGCATTCCTTTGGATGCGTCCCAATTGGATGCAGGAACCTACCTTGTCCAAGTGCTGATCGAGGGAAAAATCCAATGCTCGAAGCGGCTTTTGGTCAGCGCACACTGATCGACCATGCTGTGTCCGAAAAGGTCACGCATTGCCAAAAAAGGCACCACTTGGGTGCCTTTTTTGCGTTTTTGGAAGTAGGTTACCCATTCAACGACGCTTTGTTTTTCGTTTGAACTTGGGATGCGCAGGTTGTTTCTCATGGCGTACCGTGTCGTGCTCCGTTTTTGATTGTTTTGAAACGGTACAAAAGGACACACTTTTTCTTTCTTTCTCCAACGCTCCTCAAGTTGTCCTCCATTTTTAAGGGGTTTTGCGGTACGTTTGGGCATAAAAAAACCACACCGTGGGGGATGTGGGTTTGTTCGTTTTGTAGCCCTCGTGGGGTTCGAACCCGTGCGCGGTACTTGACGGCGTCAACCACATCCCATTGGGGATGAATAAGTTTCGTGGCCTTGGACAAGTCAAACCAAAAAAAACTCCGTGACACAAAGGTCGGTCAATGGCTCCGAACATCCGCCCCAAAGGTATTGGACGCGGTCGGTGATGCCCTCCCCGATTCGGGTGTTTTGGGTATCGTCAAAAACCTGGTGGACCTGGACAACGATGTCACCCATGAACAACGGGTCGAACTCCACAACCTCATCGTGTCGGAACGGATCGCGATGGAATCCGAGTTGACCAAACGTTGGGCGTCTGACAACTCATCCGATTCATGGTTGGCCAAACACACACGGCCCATGATCGTGTTGTCCCTGGTCATCGCCTTGTTTGTGTTCATCGTCCTTGACTCCCTGGAAATTGCCTTTGAGGTTCGGGACGCATGGGTCACGTGTTTACTGCCGTTCAAATCAAATGTATCGCCGACACGTTTTCCCAGCATGGCTTGG
>JADHRK010000082.1 GCA_016777435.1 Flavobacteriales bacterium | reverse complement strand
CGTTTCGGAGTCGAGTTCGAAGTGAATGTTGACCCTTCGCTCGAAGGTCTTTGGACGATAGAGGGAAATGAACGCGTTTGGAGAATGCGATTTGACGCAAGCGATGCAGTGGGGATTAGCTTTTTCTTTGATGAGTTTAGGTTGCCAAAAGGGGGGAAATTGTTTGTCTGGAATGCAGAGCGAACAGACTTTATTGGAAGTTTTGATCATCGCAACAACAAAGATTGGGGCACATTGGCCATTGGCCAGACCATGGGGACTTCTGCGATCATTGAATACCGCGAACCCCTTGCGGTTGACTTCCCAGCGGATCTGCACATCGGAAAAGTGGTGCACAGCTACCGGAGCATTCACCGATACGCTCAGAGTATAGAGGAGCGGGGACCTTATGGCAATTCTGGAAACTGCAACATCAACGTCAATTGTCCAGAGGGAGCACCTTGGTCGGTGGAAAGCAGAAGCGTTGCGTTGATCATCCAGGGCAATTTTGCCGTTTGCACGGGCGCTTTGGTCAACAACACGGCGCAAGATGGCACGCCGTATTTCCTCACAGCTAACCACTGCTTGGGCAATCCCAACAACTGGACATACATCTTCAACCACGAAATTGAGGGATGCACGGGCAACACCAACAATGCTCCTGCATCGGATGTTATTTCAGGTGGCACATTGAAAGCAAGCAACGCAGGAAGTGATTTTGCTTTGATTGAATTGAGCGATACGCCTCCACCTTCATACAACGTTCAATACTCCGGTTGGGACGCAACAGGAGTGTCCCCGGCGAACCTCACCGGCATTCACCATCCCAGTGGTGACGTCAAGAAGATTTGCTTCGACGAGGACGGTCCGTCTATCCAAAACGTTGGCGGTGCGGCAGTTTGGTACATCAGTGAGTGGGAGGAGGGTGTCACCGAGCCGGGCTCTTCGGGATCTCCGCTTTACGACGAAAACCATCGGATAGTGGGTCAGCTGTATGGTGGAACGGCAGCGTGCTCGGGCAGCGTCAACAATGGCGAGCCCGATTGGTATGGAAGATTCGATGTGAGTTGGGATGGCAATTCTGCTGCAACGCGACTGCGCGACTGGTTGGACCCGTCAAATTCAGGAGCACTAGTGGTGGATGGTTGGCCCGAAGGGGCTATCGCATACAATGATGATGCAGGCATCCAAGTAACAGGGATTCCGACAGATTTTACCTGTGGCGCAGAGCCATTTACACCCAGTGTGCTTTTGAGCAATTCTGGGTTGAATGATTTGGTTTCTGCCACCATTACATACACTTACAACGGAGCGTCAAGCGAATCCATCGATTGGACAGGATCACTGGCTCAATTTGAATCAGAAACATTGGCTTTGCCAGAATTCATCGTTGTTGATGGCGAAAACACATTGGACATTCAAGTCCTCAATCCCAATGGAGTATCTGACGAGAATGAGTTCAATAATGCCGCAAATGTGAGTTTTGTGACATCATTGGGTCCTACAATTGACTACGAATTGGTCATCATTTTGGACGATTATGGAAGTGAAGTCACTTGGGAGCTGAAAGAATTGGGCCAAGTGCTATTTTCAGGTGGACCTTATGAAGATGATTTGGACGGCACTGAAGTTGTCGTAGACTTTTGTTTGACGGATGGTTGTTACATTTTTGAAATATCCGACAGCTATGGAGATGGGTTGTGCTGCGAATACGGTGAAGGCGCATGGACAATATTGGATGAAAACGGCGATGAAGTTGATTCTGGCGGCGAATTTGAAGAATTCGATCAGTCTGTTTTTTGTACGGAGATTTCTGCCGTTGGATCGATCCTTGACGCTGAAGGACCAACCGTTTATCCGAATCCCGCGACAACTACTATTTACATGGATGCACAGGATTGGTTGGGTTCAGATGTCCGTGTATTTGATGCTTCAGGCAAGTTGATTGATCGGTTCGTTATGCGCACAACATCAGAAGCAATTGATGTTTCGAATTGGTCGCCGGGCTTGTATACGATTTCAACGGTGCACCGGACGCTCGGCTTTTCTCAGCAGCGTCTGATCGTAGAATGATAAAGCTTAGTTTGATTCATGGAAAACGGACCATCCGAAAAGGTGGTCCGTTTTTGTGTTGTACCTAAGTCGCTTGTGGGTTGGAACCGATCAGCCCTATTGAATGATAATAAATATTATGTTAAACGTAATACAGGAGCGATCGTATGACAATAAAAAAGGGACTCCGAAGAGTCCCTTTTAATATCTTGTATGAAATAGGCCCTATTTCAATAAGCCGCTCATTTTAAGCATCAGCTCATCTTGCCCCGTTCTCGCATAAATGTCACGCAATGAACGTATAGTGTCGATGTCCTCAGCATTGGCTACGTGCGCAGCTTCAAGAAATGGGCGTGCTTGGGTAAACATTTCTTTTGCAGCGTCCTCCAAACCTTTTTGCTTGGCGCTCTCAGCTTTGCTCATGCGTGGCTTCCACATGTCGTTGGCTTCATTGGTGCCCTGTACGGCTAAATTGAAATACATAGCACCCAAGTTATAGTTCGCATCAAAGTAAGTTGGTTCAAGCTCCAGTGCCTTAAGATAGGCCTCTGCTGCCAGTTCGTCCTTCTCGAGGTTGTCATAGACACTTCCCAAGCTGAACCAAAGGATTTCGTTTGTTGGGTCCCCTTCTGCGGCCAATTTCAAGTTGTTCTCAGCCCGCTTAAAATCTTTGGCTTCGAGGTAAATATTCAATTCTTCAATGATGAGGCTTTGCTCTCTTGGGAAAAGAGCTCGGGCCGATTGAAGTTCTGCTAGAGCATCCTCGTCTCTTCCATTTTGTCGAAGAAGATTCGCTACAAACAAATAAACATTCGGGACTTGGTAGCCATTTTCACCGCACGTTTTGTAGCGTTCAACTGCGAGGTCCACATTGTTTGATTTTTCATAGCACAGCGCGGCATTGAAGATGCCCATCGTATCCAACACGTCAAACATGCCTGCGATTTCAGCACTCAAGTCAAATTTGCCTGCAGCTTGATCGTAAACTTCGCTGGAATAATCATTGATGCCTTGGTTAGCAGCGGTTGTTTGTACAAGGCCCAAACCGGTAATGATCTCTCGGTCATAGTTTCCTTTAACATCCAATTCACGTGCCTTGAGGTACGCGTCTTTAGCCGTCCACAATGCATTGGGATATGCGCTTACAAGGGCTGTGTCTTTCGCAATGTTGAGGTAAATCTCGCCTCGGTAGCGCCAGGTTTTTTCTTTCAGTGCGGCCTTTTCAACCGTGATAGCTTCATCAATGTAGGTAGCGGCATCGGCATATTTGCCCGCCTTATTCGCATTGTACGCTGATACAACTTGCTTTTGGCCATGGGCCATGAAAGCGAATGTTATCATAATTATCGTTAGGATGTTCTTCATCAAATCAATTTTTAATCAGTAAGTGCAGCTTGTTCGTTTTTATTTCGCTTGATTTTGCCGTACAAAACTAATGCCACACTTTGAATTATTCTTCAGAGGCATCCTCATTGGTGTTCTCGGCATCTTCATTTGATTCGGTTTCGTCGATGTCATCCTCATCGTCTCCTTTCGGGACGCGGCATACGGAAGCGATCTGATCATTACCTCTCAATGATATGAGTTTCACTCCTTGCGTTGCCCGCCCCATGACACGCAGTTCCTCCACTCCAGTCCGAATCGTGATGCCGGAACGGTTGATGATCATCAGGTCGTCCTCATCGGTCACATTTAAGATGCTGATGAGATTTCCGGTTTTTTCTGTGACGCTTAAGGTTTTGACACCCTTTCCACCACGGTTGGTGATTCGGTAATCTTCAACTGCCGAACGTTTACCGTACCCGTTTTCAGAGACTACTAGAATTTCCGAATCCAAGCCCCGAACGCATACCATGCCGATGACTTCATCATTGGGTCCTTCCAGGGTAACTCCCTTCACTCCCATGGCTGTTCTTCCCACGGCGCGAGCCGTGTTTTCATGGAAGCGTATGGCCTTTCCTGATTTCTTGCCGATGATGATTTCGTTGTCACCATTGGTCAATCGCGCCGTTAACAACTCATCTCCTTCTCGAATTGTAATGGCATTGATTCCATTGGACCTTGGCCGTGAATAGGCGGCTAACGTTGTTTTTTTAATCAAACCTTTGCGGGTCGCGAGCACAACGAAGTTGCTGCTGGCGTACTCTTCGTCTTTGAGGTCGATGACTGGAATGTAGGTTAAGATCTTGTCGTCTGGTTCGATTTGAATCAGGTTTTGAATCGCACGTCCCTTCGATGTTTTCGACCCTTCTGGTAATTCATAAATACGAATCCAGAAGCAACGTCCTTTGGCGGTGAAGATCAGCAACCAATTGTGATTGGTGGCGGCAAAGATATTTTCCACAAAATCTTCATCCCTTGTCGTTGCTCCTTTGGAACCAACACCTCCCCTGCTTTGTGATCGATAATCGGCGAGTCTTGTTCGCTTGATGTAGCCGGCATGGCTGATGCTTACGATTACCTGTTCGTCAGCAATCAAGTCTTCCATTCGGACATCAGCACTACTGAACTCTATGTTGCTGCGACGCTCATCACCAAATCGTTCTTTGATGTCAATCAACTCACCCGTGATGATTTCCATGCGGCGCTCGACGCGAGCCAAGATGTCTTCAAGGTCCTCAATGGTCGCCATCAATGCATCGAATTCAGCGCGCAATTTGTCACGCTCAAGGCCTGTCAACTTCTGAAGGCGCATGTCCAAAATGGCACGTGCTTGAAGTTCCGACAATTCGAACGTTTTCATAAGGCCATTGCGGGCTTCTTCGGGCGTAGCACTGGCTCGGATCAAAGCAATGACATCGTCTAAGTTGTCAATGGCAATGATGAGTCCTTGTAAGATGTGGGCGCGTTCCTGTGCCTTTCGAAGTTCGTATTGTGTTCTTCGGGTTACAACCTCGTGTCGGTGTTCAACAAAATTGGAAATGAGCCCTTTCAAGTTCAATAGCTCGGGACGTCCTTTGACGAGGCAGATGTTATTTACGGAGAAAGAACTTTGAAGTGCTGTGTACTTATAAAGTTTATTCAGTACCACGCTGGCCATTGAATCCCGTTTGATTTCGTAAACGACCCGCATGCCTTTTCGATCCGATTCATCCCGAATTTCAGAAATGCCTTCGATTCGCTTTTCGTTGACCAGCTCAGCTGTTTTGCGGACCATTTCCGCTTTGTTCACCATGTAGGGTATTTCCTCTACAATGATTACTTCCCGACCGGTTTTTGTTTCTTCGATGCGCGCGCGGCCGCGGACGACCACCTTGCCTCTTCCCGTGTGAAATGCGTCATGCACTCCTTCCACGCCATGGATGATGCCACCCGTTGGGAAGTCAGGGGCTTTGACGTGCTCCATAAGTTCATCAATTGTGATGTCCTTGTTTTCTATGTAAGCAATGGTTCCGTTGATTACTTCTGTCAAATTATGCGGTGGCATATTGGTGGCCATTCCAACCGCAATTCCGGAAGCTCCGTTCACAAGGAGGTTGGGGAGCTTAGCCGGCAATACCGTTGGCTCTTTTAAGCTCTCGTCAAAATTGGGGCGAAATTCGACCGTGTCCTTGTCCAGGTCGTCCAGCATTTCTTCGGCGACCTTTCGAAGGCGAGCCTCGGTGTATCGCATGGCTGCTGGGTTGTCGCCATCAATGGAGCCGAAGTTTCCCTGTCCATCGACCATGGGATAACGGAGGGACCAATCTTGGGCCATTCGCACCATGGTGTCATAAACGGAGCTATCACCGTGGGGATGGTATTTACCGAGGACCTCTCCGACGATTCTTGCGCTTTTCTTGTACGCACGATTGGACAGAACGCCTAAGTCGAGCATGCCATAGAGGACCCTGCGGTGAACGGGTTTGAGTCCGTCTCGGGCATCAGGCAAAGCCCGCGAGACGATGACTGACATCGAGTAGTCGATGTAAGCCGATTTCATTTCTTCTGCAATGTTGATCTGGACGATCTTTTCTCCTTCTGCCATCGTGTCGGTGTATGAATGTTTGGCCCGAAATCTCAGCGATTTCAAGCTCACACGAAAATACACCTTCATCCGGCGTCAACACGGGCATTTCACGTGACAATTACTCACAAATCTCTTCAATACGATGTGGATAAACCTTCTGCGGCCCGGGTTGTTAAATGAAGTGGAGTTGTAGTTTTCGAAATGAAACGACATTGAACGAAAGGCATTATTTATTCGACTACAACGTTGAAAAAGTAAAGTCAGCCTTTTTCCATTGTTACGATTAGAAAAGAAACTTGAAAGCATGGACGCAAAATTTTCACCACGGGTCAAAGATGTGATTACGTTTAGCCGAGAAGAAGCGCTAAGATTGGGGCACAACTACATCGGTGTCGAGCACCTCTTGTTGGGCATTATCCGGGAAGGCGAAGGTACCGCAGTCCGGATCCTAGAAGGATTGAACGTCGACCTGCAAAAATTGCGAAAGGTTTTGGAGGGCAATATTCGCCCGACGACCGGAAAGGCCATTGGAGCGGGAAATATTCCGCTCGTAAAGCAAGCAGAGAAAATCTTAAAAATAACCTACCTGGAAGCGAAGATTTTCAAGTCAAATTTAATTGGAACCGAGCATTTATTGCTCAGTATTTTGAAGGATGAGGACAACGTAGCAACCAAAGCATTGGGTTCTTTCAACATTGATTATGAAGTGGCGAAAGAGGAATACGAAAGCATCATCCAAGAGGAAGGCCGCGGCGCTGTCTCACCACGAGCGGAGTCTACAGATTACAGTGGCGACGAGGAGCCAAGTTCAGAAAGCACTGGAGGCTCTGAAGGGCCTGGCCGGAAGGTGGATCCGAAAAGCAAGACGCCCGTTTTGGATAATTTTGGCCGGGATTTGACGAAAATGGCGGAAGAGGGTCGACTGGATGCCATTGTGGGTAGGCAGAAAGAAATAGAACGCGTTTCACAGATTTTGTCCCGACGAAAGAAGAACAATCCGATTCTCATTGGAGAGCCCGGAGTGGGCAAAAGTGCTATCGCTGAAGGACTGGCGTTGCGCATCATTGAGAAAAAAGTAAGCCGTGTCTTGTTCAACAAACGCATCGTGACATTGGACGTAGCATCATTGGTTGCCGGCACAAAATACCGCGGTCAATTCGAGGAAAGGATGAAGGCCGTAATGAATGAATTGGAAAAGTCACCCGATGTCATTCTGTTCATCGATGAGATACATACCATTGTTGGAGCAGGAGGCGCGAGTGGATCGCTCGATGCTTCCAATATGTTTAAACCAGCTTTGGCGCGCGGTGAGATTCAATGCGTTGGAGCGACTACTTTGGATGAATACCGTCAACACATTGAAAAAGATGGGGCCCTTGAAAGGCGTTTTCAGAAGGTTCTTGTTGAGCCCACGTCAATCGATGAAACGTTGCAGATCCTCAACAACATCAAAGACAAGTATGAGGAACACCATAGCGTGGCTTATACCGATGAAGCGATTGCGGCTTGCGTGAACCTTACCTCTCGTTACATTACGGATCGTCACTTGCCAGACAAGGCCATTGATGCCATGGACGAGGTAGGTTCGCGGGTTCACTTGGACAACATCACCGTTCCTGATGAGATTTTGCAGGTGGAGGAAGAAATTGAAAAAATCAAGGAGGAAAAAGTGCGAGTTGTGCGGTCCCAACGCTACGAAGAAGCGGCGCGGCTGCGCGATACGGAGCGCACGCTAAATGACCGCCTGGAAAAGGCGAAAATTCAGTGGGAAGAAGACAGTAAAAACAAGCGGGTTACGGTTACAGTAGATCATGTAGGCGATGTGGTTTCCATGATGACGGGCATTCCAGTGCAGCGCATCGCTGAAAAAGAGTCAGGGAAACTGGCTCGAATGAATGAGGATTTGGAAGGGAAAGTCATTGGCCAGGAAGATGCAATTGTTCGCGTAGCAAGGGCCATTAAAAGAAATCGTGCCGGACTCAAGGATCCGAACAAGCCCATCGGTTCGTTTATATTCCTCGGTCCAACCGGGGTCGGAAAAACCCAATTGGCGAAAGTGCTCTCTCGTTTCATGTTCGACTCGGAGGAGTCGCTGATACGAATTGACATGTCTGAGTACATGGAGAAGTTCGCGATCAGTCGTCTGGTAGGAGCGCCTCCGGGCTATGTGGGGTACGAAGAAGGAGGGCAATTGACGGAAAAAGTGCGGCGTCACCCCTACTCCATTGTGTTGTTGGATGAAATTGAAAAAGCACACCCTGATGTGTTCAATTTGTTGTTGCAAGCGTTGGATGATGGTCAAATGACGGATAGCCTTGGCCGAAAGATTGATTTTCGGAACACCATCATCATCATGACATCCAATATT
>JADHRK010000081.1 GCA_016777435.1 Flavobacteriales bacterium | reverse complement strand
ATTTACAAGTGAAAATGGAGGGCCTCGAGGAGGCGGTTGCAAATGGAGAAGAAGCCGCACTGGTCGGTTTGAGGGAATTGCTGGAAAGGCGGAAATCACTCGACCTTCAAAAAACAAAAATCGCCAGTTATTTCGGCGTCGCTATCCTACCCTAATGAAGCACCCATGAAGGAGATTTTAAGTTCTGGATTCCATCTGGGGAATCATCATTTTACATTGGGGTCGATGCTCCAAATTGTGGCGATTCTCGCAGTGGCGCAGGTCGTGTTTTGGGCTATCCGTGCAGCGCTTAGACGCATTTTTAAGGCTTCAAGCATGGAGGAAGGCACTCGCTTTATGATCATGCGACTGCTCCGAACGTTCATTTACACGCTGGGGGTGGTAATTGCTTTGGAAACGGCCGGTGTTGATTTGCAGGCGTTGTGGTTTGGTTCTGCAGCGCTGTTGGTGGGCGTGGGTATAGGGCTACAGAACTTTTTCAATGACGTCGTTTCCGGATTCGTCTTGTTATTTGAGGGTGGTGTTCGTGTCGGAGATGAGCTTGAAGTGGATGGGATGCTCGTTCGTGTGGAGCGAATTGATCTCCGCTCAACAAGAGTGGTGACGCGTTACGGCAATTTGATTGTGATGCCCAATGGCCTCATCTCCGGACAAACGGTTCGAAATTTCACCCAAGGCGAAGAGTCGACCATGCTTCGGGTGGAAGTAAGTGTCGCCTATGGCACTGAACTGGATGCAGTGAAAGCGATTTTATTAGAAGCTGCAAAAAGCGAGAAAGGAGTGATCCGAAAGGAGGAAGTTGGGGTGTTGTTCACTGATTTCGCTGAATCAGGATTGCAGTTCAGCGTCTTCTTCTGGGTGTCAGAGCCCTGGCAACGCAAACTCATTTCGAGTAACATTCGCTTCAAAATCGACCAAGCCTTCCGCGCAAATGGAATCACAATCCCCTTTCCCCAGCGTGACGTGCACCTCCGCTCCGAATCACCAGGGCTCGTGCCAAAGCGTCAGAACGGTTAGTCCTTTGATTCGGGCAGGTCGGCGTCGGCCTTCCGAATCGCTTTCAGGTGAAGGTTTAATTCTGTTCGGTTTTGCCATCCGCGAGGCTTCCACGTGTTTTTGACCAATGTGAACGCAATGTCTACGGGCATGTTTTGCTTGATATGCGGGGCCAAATCGCCCATATTCCAGCCAATCGCATCGATGGTCGGAAAGTCTCCTGTAGCATCTTCTACGGTGATTTTTAGGTGGCGACCTTGATTGCCAATGGTCCGTGGTGGCCGCACACAGACAACGTTTTTCAGGATAAAGACAGGCGTGGGATTGCCAGGTCCAAAGGGCTCCAATTGTTGAAGCTCTTTCCAAGCCTCAAGTGACAGCTCGCTGATGTGTACTTCGCGATCGCAGCGCACAAGCGGTTTGGGCAGGACATTATCTAATTGCAGCGCGATGGCATCATTGATCCGTTTTTTGAATTCCGCCAATTGTTCCACTTTAAGGCTAAGCCCAGCGGCCATGGGATGCCCCCCGAATTGTTGGAGCAGGTCTTCGCACGACTCCAAGGCTTGGTGAATATCCACACCATGAACCGAACGCGCACTGCCAATCAGTGCCCCGTTCTCTTCCGATAAAACAATGGATGGCCGGTACCGCTGCTCGATCATTCTGCTGGCGACGATGCCAACAACTCCTCGGTGCCAGTCTTTACCGTGAACAAGGTTTACAAAGGAATCTGAAGCACTTGTTTCAAGCTGTTTCAAGGCGCTCGCCGTGGTCACTTCGTCCACTTCGCGTCTTTGTTGATTCATCTCTTCGATTTCCCGTGCAACTTCTGCGGCGCGGGACTCCTTTTTTTCCATCAATAAATCGACGACGCGCTGCGCGTGATCCATCCTTCCGGCGGCATTGATTCGCGGACCGAGGGTAAAGCTGATATCACGAATGGTTTGCGGTGCTTGGTGGATGTCTGCTGCGCGCAACAAGGCTAAGATTCCAGGTCGCTGTCGCTTGCGCAATTGTTTCAATCCTTGTGAGGCCATGATGCGGTTCTCACCTTGCAGCTCAACCAAATCCGCACCAATACTGATGGCCACCAAGTCCAACTCTTCATAAATTCCACTCTCAGGCAAATCCATCAGATGTGCCAGTGATTGGAGCAATTTAAAGGCCACGCCGCAACCCGAAAGCTCCTTGAATGGGTAAGGACAGTCTGATCGTTTTGGATTGAGAACGGCAAAAGCTGCGGGCAATGTTGCTTCAGGCAGGTGATGATCGCAAATGATGACATCAATGCCCCGGTCTGCGGCATCCGCCAGAGGTTCAAAATCCTTGGTCCCACAGTCCAGAGTAATCATCAAGGAGAATCGGTTTTCAGAAGCATACCGCACACCCTCCATACTGACGCCATACCCTTCGTTGTAGCGATGTGGAATGTACGTTTCGACTTGACCCCCAACCCCTTCTAGGTAACTCGCTACCATGGCAACAGATGTTGTGCCGTCAACGTCGTAATCGCCATAAATTAAAATGCGCTCCTCGTCTTCAATGGCCTGATGGAGGCGATTGACTGCCTCTCGCATGTCCTTCATCAGCATCGAGTGATGCATCGCGGACAACGCAGGATTTAGAAAGCCAAGTACTTCCTCGGGTTCTTTTAGTCCTCGCTGAATGAGAAGGGAAGCAACCAATGGAGTGAGTCCAGCGTTCTTCATCAAGTGCGCGACTGCCGTTCGATCCGGCTGGGGTTTTACAACCCATGAGCTATCATTCAACTGTTGAGATACGGTCATGATGAAAGGACAATGGTTGCGTTTTAATCTAACTTCCCCAACAAGCCTTTCATCGTTTTGATGAAAAAGGTATAAGGGTAATTGTGTCTAACTTATCTTGCACTGCCTAATTTAGGACAATGAATTTGCAAATGCTCAGTCAAAATCGATTTACGAAAATGAAATCTCCAAAATTTGCTCTCGCTTCTGCGCTTCTCTTAATGCTCGCTATTGTTAGCGGTTGTTTGAACGATGACAATTTGATTCCTGAAAACTGTTACGACGGTATTCTCAACAATGGAGAAGAATTGGTGGACTGTGGGGGCTCGATCTGTCCGGCCTGCGACCCCTGTGAAAATGGCCAGTACGACGCACTGTTAGGAGAAACGTGGGTCGATTGCGGTGGAGAATGCGGACCGTGTGACCCCAGCTTCAACGGCGTCCAAGATCCGGGGGAAGCCGGCATCGATTGCGGCGGTGATACGGGCGTTGCGTGTGGAGAGTTGTGCGGAGATGGCCTACTAAACGGCAACGAACAGGCCGTGGACTGCGGAGGTCCGGATTGTGAGCCGTGTCCAACATGCTGTGATGGCCTGATGAATGGGGATGAGCTTGCCGTGGATTGCGGAGGCAATTATGAGTCCAATATTTACATTGCCTGTGCAAACCCGAATATCGTTTGCGGACCTTGTCCGGATGGCGTTAATTGTGGCAATGGCCTTATGGATGGTGATGAACTTTACATTGATTGTGGGGGTGATTACTGCCCTGAATGCGAGTCTATTTTGACTTGGAAGGCAAATGGAACGGCGCTTGTAGCCGAGACAGGACTTTCTGCGGAACTTGATGGCACCACCATCACTGTCACAGGATTGACATTGACCGGAGCAGGTCTGGCGCTTGTGATGGAAGTGCCATTGGCCGGTTGGGTCGCGGGGTCACAAATACAATGCTCAGCTGCGACGGGTTCCTCTTGTTCCTATGCCGATCCTGCGGCCAATGCATACAGTACGAATTTCGGTGGAGGCGTTACCATTGATATCGCCTACGTCGATGCCGTTTCAGGCGGCTTCGTTGTCGGAACATTTATGGGCACCGTGGTAGGAATGTCTGGCGAAAGCATGAACATCGCCCAGGGAGCATTCCAGATGCAAATCGACTGATTTGCCCGTTCGCTGGCGTTATTCCTCCGAACGAATCAGCTCAAACAATGCATCCAAATTAGGTGCAAGAACAACCTCGATTCTGCGGTTTCTCGCTTTGTCATCTGGATCAAGCGGGTGATATTCACTCCTTCCAGCAGCGGTTAAAACTTCAGGATCTACTCCGGAAGCTTTTAATATTTCAATGACAGCAGTCGATCGAAGCACGCTCAATTCCCAGTTGTTTCTCGGAATGGTGCTGGATCGCAATTGATCTGAATCGGTATGGCCTTCAACGATGATTTCCAGGTTGGATTGCTGGCTGATTACCGCTGCTAAACCTTCAAGTGCTTGCTGGCCGTTCGCATTAATGGCCGTGCTGCCCGACGGAAATAGCAATTGGGCTTCTAAGCTAACATAGACTTTTCCGTCGCGCTGTTCCACGGATAATCCTTTGTCCGCGAATCCGAGTAGGGCGTCCGCGAGTTGGCTTCTGAGTGCTTCTGCAGCCGCGTCGCGGGCGGCTAGAAGTCCTTCTAACTCAGCAATGCGCCGTGATCGATCACTCAATTCATTTTCCCGCATCTCAAGATTGGTTCGCAACTGATTCAGCGCATCCTCTTGTTGCTGCAATTCGTTCCTCGAACGACTCAAATCTGCAAGTAAGGCCCGGTTCTCTTCGTTGATTGCTGCCATTCGTGAGGAACTTTCCGAAGTGAGAACATCATTCAATTCTTCGAGTCGGGCGACGTTGGCGTTGCTTTGACGCAAGGCACGACCTATGCGAGCGGTATCGGCCGCCAAAGTTTGCCTACTTTCTTCTAGAACAGCAATCCTTCCCGCCATTTCTCGCCTTTCAATCTCCCCATCTTGACCTTCAAGTGCGCGTTTTCGATTTTCGTTTTGAATTTCATCGAAGTCTGATTGCAATTCGTCGAACTGCTTGAGGGTGACGCATCCCGTGAACAGAAAAAAACTAACAAAGAAGGTCGTCGAGTATAATATTGATTTCATCGGAATTGTATCGAGGATAGCCTCTAAACCTCGGTTTTGGGAGACTTGGTTTTTAGGGGTGTCAAAATATTTTTGAAACATGCTTTGTTGATAAAGTGGTTTCTGTGCACTAGTTTTGTTAAATAATGAACGACGCAATGAGTGCAATGATTCGAAATGCAGCTACTTGGTTTGATCGAACCTTCGGTTGGTTTTTTACCAATGGGAATAAGGTCAGTTACAATCGCTATGATTCTCCCATTGATCAAGACTACTGAAGTTCATTATGCTTGCGTGGGCAAGCACACACTTTGAGGCTCCGTAAAGAAACGCAACGCCTCGAATCCGCCTTCTCTTCCAACTCCACTCGACTTCACCCCGCCAAATGGGGTGCGTAAGTCACGGACCAACCAGCAATTGATCCAAGCGATGCCACTCTCTACAGCAGCGGCCGTGCGATGCGCCTTTGCAATGTCTTGCGTCCAAATGGTGGCTGCCAGACCGTACTGAGAATCATTGGCCAGTTGAATGGCTTCATCCTCGGTTCGAAAGCTTTGCAGGGTAATGACCGGTCCGAAAACCTCCTCTTGATTGATCTCACAAGTAGGCCCAAGGCCCTCGATGATAGTGGGTTGGACAAAAAAACCATTTCTGCATCGCTCATTAGGAGCCTCGGCTTCATCGCCACCGCAAAGGATTGTTCCTCCGGCTTCCTTCGCGTTATTTATGCTGGATAAGATTTTGTCCCGGTGGGCCTGTGATACCACGGCGCCCATCTTGGTTGCTGCATCAGCCGGATCTCCGATGCGCATCCGCTTCACTTTTTCGACGAGTGCGTTCTTGAACCGATCGTAAAGTTTGTCTTGGATAAGAATACGGGATGAGCACAAACAAATCTGCCCTTGATTGGCGAAAGACGAACGCAGTGTTGTCGAAACGGCTTTGTCAAAATCGCAATCCTCGAAAATGATAGCAGGATTTTTTCCGCCAAGCTCCAAGCTCAACTTTTTGAATTGCGGCGCAGTGGTTCGCGCGATGTGTGCTCCCGTGGAGGTTCCGCCCGTGAATGAAATGGCTTTGATTTGAGGATGTTCGACGATGGCTTGACCGGCTTCCGAGCCTAAACCGTGAACGACGTTGAACACTCCTGCAGGAATTCCGGCTTCTTCGGCCCATTGCGATAACATGAAGGCGGACACTGGGGTGATTTCAGAGGGCTTGGCGATGACGCAGTTTCCTGCGGCAATGGCGGGAGCAATTTTCCAGGTAAAAAGGTAGAGGGGTAAGTTCCAAGGAGAAATACAACCCACGATACCAATGGGTTTGCGGTGGGTGTAATGGATGTGCGAGCTGTCGGCAGGAATGTGTGCTTCGGAAGCGAAGTGTTCGATGGCTCCTGCAAAAAACTCGAGGTTTTTTTGAGCACGAGGAATGTCCACAGCCTCCGCGAGCGAGATGGGCTTTCCGTTGTCTTTGGATTCGGCACGCACCAGTTCACCAGCGTGTTGCGCGACAATTTTAGCCCAGCGCCTAAGGCATTCGGAACGGTCCTCAAATGACCGGTTGGACCATTGCGGAAAAGCCTTGGCCGCAGCCTGCACTGCCAATTCAACGTCATCAGCATCGGAGCGCGGGATTTGACCATATACCGCACCAGTAGCTGGTTCAATGTTGTCCAGCCATTTGTCCTTTGTTGATCCTTGTAGCTGCCCTCCAATTAGATTTTGCAATTGCTCCATGCCTCCAAGATAATTAGAGTGTGTCGATTGCATACAAATTCAGAAAATCCTTTTTATCTTTGCGCACGCTCTGACTGCGGTCATGGTCGTTAATTCCCCGATGGTGTAATGGTAACACACCGGCTTTTGGTGCCGTTTTTCAAGGTTCGAGTCCTTGTCGGGGAACGTTTAGCTTGAGAATCCTTGGGAATTTTCCCAGGGATTTTTCATTCATGCACTTACCGAAATGAATTATTCGCCGTTGGTGAGGGCGTCAATTTGCGCTTGCAATCCGATGATCGCGTTTTGCATAGAGTCCACGGTGCTGAGCAATTGGGTTAAGGCAGCGGCCACTTCGTGTCCGCCGACGTAGATTTCGCCATTGAC
Organism: Flavobacteriales bacterium; assembly: GCA_016777435.1. Lineage (GTDB taxonomy): Bacteria > Bacteroidota > Bacteroidia > Flavobacteriales_D > Sanyastnellaceae > UA16. The sequence continues at coordinate 1,364 of JADHRK010000081.1, read as the reverse complement.
AGCAGCATTTCCCGCGATGGTTGCGTCTCCTGCGTTGCTGACCGTGAAAGCATCTGAGCGATCATTGGCAGCATTTCCATTTCCGATGGCGAACAAGATGTCGGGTTGCTCGGCGCTATTGAACTGGCCAAATACGGCGCTATTGGCTTGATCCGCGATGACGCCCAAACCGCTCGCAAACGCATTCGATGCAGATGCTGTTGAGGAACGTCCAATAGCGCGGCTATAGAGACCACTTGCGTTGCTCTCAAATCCGCCTGCATGACTGGCATATCCAGATGCCGTGCATCCAAATCCTTCCGCATGCGCCACGTCACCGCTTGCAGAACTTGCCTGCCCTTCCGCATGCGATGAATTTCCAGCGGCTTCGTTTTGTCGGCCTTCGGCATGGGAATACAAACCTGAGGCCGTCGATAAGTAGCCTTGGGCATGTGCAGCGGTATTTTCCGCGCTGGTTCCGTAGCCTTCCGAGTGGCTGTAGTTGGACGTTGCTTCCGTGTTGTAACCTTCGGCATGAGCGGTGAGACTTGTTGCCAAGGTCAACATCCCTTCTGAATGGGAAGCGGTGCCGCTTGCTGTGGTGCCTTCGCCTTCTGCACTTGAACAAATTGCGCTGGCCGTGGTGAGCCGATTTTGTGCATTGCTGTAAGGCCCGCTTGCCGTAGTATTGATGCCTGAGGCGTTGGCATAAAGACCAGTAGCAGAGACGGCATATCCTTGTTCAAACCGTTGCAAAATTCGAGCAGACCCTTTCATCCAAGTATAGGTCGTCGTTGCGACGATACTGTCTTGCACGCTGGAAAGACCGAGAGAATCGCGCGCAGCCGATGCGGACGATGCATTTGTGCCGCCATATTCTATCGGAATTACTCCTTCTACGTTGAATTCGGCACCATAAAAAGGCAGGAAAATCAGCAAATCATTGACTTCGATGGTACCGCTATTGTCGCTGTCTGGGTTATACGGGAATCCGCCTGCGTATTCGCTTTGGGCTTGGCATATGGATAGGGCGGCGCCCATAGCGAGGGCAAAAACGGTCAGTCTTAGACGAGATAAGAAAGGCATGCTGTTCATTTTGAGAGCAAGTTACGTGTCAATAAGGAAAAGTGAAGGCCAATAGCATCACCCTTGAAGGGTCCAGGCATTACTTCGAGATGATCCAGCGAAGTGTCTCCACGTCTTCTGCATATTCAATGCGCACGAGGTAGCAACCGGATAAGAGCTCCGAGGCATCCAGTAGGATTAAGGCCGTGGATTCGTGCTCATTTCCATCAAGCTGGATGGAAGGCATGGCCTGCTGCCCAGCGAGGTTGTAAACGCTGACAGTGACCCCTGCTGCTTGCGTTTGTTGAACTCGCAGGGTG
>JADHRK010000080.1 GCA_016777435.1 Flavobacteriales bacterium | reverse complement strand
CGTTCTGCTTGAGCAGTTTCCAGCGCGGCAGCACCGGTGATGGCTTCGATCCGTCGAATGCCAGAGGCGACGGCAGATTCGGTGGTGATTCGAAATGTGCCAAGGGAGCCGGTGGCAGGGGAGTGCGTGCCTCCACAGAGCTCTTTGGAAGAGCCGAATTCAATCATGCGCACCTCCTCGCCGTACTTTTCACCGAATAACATCATGGCGCCACTTGCCTCAGCTTCTTTCATCGAAATGGCGCGGTGTTCAATCAGCGGGTGGTTTTGAAGGATGCGCTGATTGACGAGGGATTCAACTTTTTGCAATTCTTCTGCTGTGACTTTCGAGAAATGCGAAAAATCGAATCGGAGTGCTTCCGCTTTGACCAATGAGCCTTTTTGCTCTACATGCGTTCCCAGCGTCTCGCGCAAGGCTTCGTGCAACAAGTGGGTGGCTGTGTGGTTTCGCTGGGTGTCATTCCGTGTGCTAGCGTTGACTTCCGCTTCAAAGGATGCCGATGGATCCGCAGGTAACTCGGTGACATAATGCACCACAAGGTTGTTTTCCTTTTTCGTATCGAATACCGCGATTGACTTGGTGTTTTCGTTCCCCGCGGATTTTAGGGTGCCCTTGTCTCCTACTTGGCCTCCACCTTCGGGGTAAAATGGGGTGCGATCCAACACGAGCTGGAAAAATTGTTTGTTCTTGGCAGTCACCGCCCGGTAACGAAGGATGCGGCAAGATGCCTCGAGCGTATCGTAGCCCACGAATTCACCGCTGGAATCAGGGTGGACTTCCACCCAGTCGTCTGTGCTCAATTTACCCGCAGCACGGCTCCTTTCTTTGGTGACTTGCATGGCCTTTTCAAACCCTGCTTCGTCCAGTTCGAATCCATTTTCACTAGCCATCAGTGCAGTCAAGTCCAATGGAAATCCAAACGTATCGTACAGTTCGAATACAACGTCTCCGGGCAGACTTTTGGTCGAATTAAATTCCTTCATTCGAGCTTCTAGCCGTTCAATCCCTTTGGCCAAAGTGCGCAAGAAAGATTCCTCTTCTTCGTGAATGACACGCTCAATCAATGCCTGTTGATTGCGCAATTCCGGAAATGCGTCACCCATTTGATCGGCCAAGGCTGGTACCAATTGATGCATGAAAGCATCCTGCAGGCCGAGGAACGAATACCCGTAACGAATGGCCCGGCGCAGGATGCGACGGATTACGTATCCCGCTCCAGTATTCGAGGGCAATTGACCATCCGCGATGCTAAAGGCCACGGCGCGTATGTGGTCGGCAATCACACGAAACGCGACATCCTGCTTCGAGTCAGAGCGCGTGTAAGTCTTGCCGCTCATTTCCGCTACTTGATTCAGCAAAGGGACAAAAACGTCGGTGTCATAGTTGGATTGTTTGCCTTGCAGCGCCATGGCAAGACGTTCAAATCCCATCCCTGTATCGATGTGTTGATGGGGGAGTGGTTTCAGACTTCCATTGGCCATTCGATTGAATTGCATGAAAACCAAATTCCAAATTTCCACTACTTGGGGATGGTCTGCATTGACCAACTCTCGACCGGGTTGTTTTTCGCGTTCCGAAGCATCCCTCAAGTCAATGTGAATTTCCGAACATGGACCGCATGGACCGGTTTCCCCCATTTCCCAAAAATTATCCTTTTTGGATGCAGGAATGATTCGCTCTTGCGGTACCCATTGACTCCAGATGTCGGCTGCATCCTGATCTGCATCCAAACCATCGGCTTTGTCTCCTTCGAAATAAGTGATATAAAGCGCGTCTTCGGGAAGTTTATAAACCTTCGTCAAGAGTTCCCAAGCCCAATCGATGGCTTCTTTTTTGAAGTAATCCCCAAACGACCAATTCCCCAACATTTCGAACATGGTGTGGTGGTAGGTGTCAACACCAACCTCTTCTAAGTCATTGTGCTTGCCGCTGACCCGCAAGCATTTTTGCGTGTCTGAAATCCGCGGGTGCACAATGGGGCTGTTCCCCAAGAAAAGGTCCTTGAATGGGTTCATGCCAGCATTGTTGAACATCAATGTGGGGTCGTCTTTGATCACCATTGGGGCAGAAGGCACGATTTCGTGCCCTTTGGAGGCAAAAAACTTCAGGAAATGCTCTCGAATCAACTTGGATTCCATGGGGCTTCAGGGGTTTGTGTACCGCGAATTTCGGACTTGTTCACTGCAAAAATCTGCAAAACAGGCTTTAGAACCGCTTTGGGCTACGAATATAAGTTGCACCTTTGCTTATCGATGGCAAAGCGCTTTCATAAAATTCGATACAATGAGCAGACCCTGCGCATGGAAGAAATTCCATTTGCACTGCGTGACTATGTTTTGTTCGTCGTTCGAAAAGTGGCCATTTTTTTGGCCATCTGCTTGGGAAGTATTTATGTGTTTGACACATATTTTGAAAGCCCATCGGACCGAGCGCAACGGCGTGAATTGGCATTCATGGAAGGGCAACTGGACCGCATGCAGGGAGAATTCGATGATCTGCAAGTGGTTCTGGAGGACATCTCCGATCGGGACGATGCCATTTACCGTTCAATTTTTGGCGTCGAGAAATTTCCAGAGCACTTACGAAATCCTGGAGTAGGGGGATTCGATCGTGGACGTGCACTGCGCGGTTATTCACATTCGGAAGCGGTCATCGCTGCCGAGTCTCGGCTCGCGGAGTTGCAGCGGAAAATTGTCGCCCAAGGCCGTTCATTTGATGAGGTGTTTGATTTGGCCAAAAATCAAACGGAATTGCTCAAATCCATCCCCGCCATTCAACCCGTTCGGAACGAAGACTTGAAGCGCATGGCGAGCGGCTATGGCTATCGCATACACCCCATCTACAAGGTCCGAAAAATGCACTACGGCATGGACTTTTCCGCTCCGACGGGCACCGAGATTTTTGCAACGGGAGACGGTGAGGTGATTCTGGCCAAGCGCACGTACAACGGTTTTGGCCGCCATGTGATCATCCGGCACGGATTCGGCTATGAAACGCTGTATGCGCACATGAGCAAGGTGTTGGTCAAGCGAGGGCAGAAGATCAAGCGAGGTGAAGTCATTGGTTTGGTGGGGTCTACTGGTACCTCTGTTGCACCGCACCTGCACTATGAAGTCCGCAAAGAAGGACGGAAGGTGAATCCGGCGCAGTATTATTTCAATGACTTGACGCCCGAGCAATACGAGGAAATGCTAAAAAAGGCGGAAGATTCGAATCAATCTTTTGATTGATAACAACTTGCGGTTTTGGTTTCACCGATTTTCTTTTAACTTGAAGCCACGTAAGAAGCACCACCTCCCACCATGCCACTGAACAAGCCCATTCAGAAACAGTATTTCTCGATCACAGAAGTGGCCGAAAAAATGGGCTTGAATGCCTCCCAGTTGCGGTATTGGGAAAAAGAATTTACTGCTTTGAAGCCCAAGACAAATGCCCGGGGCAAGCGCTTCTACAACCAAAGTGACATCGAAATCATCGGCCAGATCAACTGGCTCGTAAAGGATCAAGGCTACACCATCTCAGGCGCGCGAAAGGCAATGCGCAAGCGCAGTGAGGTTGCCGGTCAAATGGCGATCGCCGCGGAGAGCAATGCCGCAGAGGCTCCAATGGAATTCAATCGCGAAATGCTTTTGAAGCGCCTAAAGTCTGTTCGGTCCGAGCTGGAATCCATCCAGGCGGACATAGCCGGTTGAGCGGTTCAAGGTTTGGGTGCCGTCCAGCGCTTTCCCGAGTTTAAATAATGGTGAACGTAATCTTCAATGGCCTCCTCCAATGACGCAAAGGGTCGGTCATAGCCGATGCTCTTCAACTTTGACATATCCGCTTCAGTAAAGTACTGGTAGGTGTCGCGAATGTCTTCGGGTGTGTCGATAAAAGAAACGTTACGTGGCTTTCCCATGGCATCAAATGTGGCATGTGCCAAATCCAAAAATGTTCGTGCTTTTCCGGAGCCGAGGTTGTAGAGGCCGTTTGACTCGGTTTTTCGATGGTGCATGAGAAACAAACACACTTCGGCCAAATCTTTCACGTAAACGAAATCCCGGGTTTGCCCGCCATCGGTGTAATCCGGCCGGTGGGATCGGAAGAGCTTCATGCCACCTGTCGCATTCACTTGGTTGAAGGTGTGAAAAACGACACTTGCCATGCGTCCTTTGTGGTATTCGTTCGGGCCAAATACATTGAAGAATTTGAGCCCGGCCCAAAAGTAGGGAGCATTTCCGCTGTCGCTCTGCGCCAAGGCCCAGCGATCAAAGTCATTTTTGGATTCGCCATAAGGATTGAGCGGCTTAAGTTTTTCAACGATTTCGTGCGAATCTTGGTATCCAAATTCCCCGCCACCATAGGTGGCTGCGGACGAGGCGTACACCAGGGGCAACCCGTAACGAACACATCGCTGCCAGACGTCCTGGCTGTAGCGCAGATTGAGCGCATCAAAGATGCCGCGATCTTGTTCTGTGGTATCCGTGCGGGCGCCCAAATGAAAAACGAATTGCACCTGAGATTCGTTGGCATCCAACCAAGCATTGAATTCACTGCGTTCGACTTTTTCACTGAAAATTAAGCCTGCATGGTTTGCGTCTTTTTCAGGCCGCTGGAAGTCATCCACCAAAACAAGGTCAAAAAATCGAGCTTCGTTGAGCCGGGCGGCCAGTGCGCTTCCAATGAAGCCTGCGGAACCTGTAATGACAATCATGATGCAAATCTAAGGAAGCGCTGTGCCTATCTTTGCTTTTCATTGCAATGAAACAGGTATCCATCACCCGCCGTGCGCGATTCAATGCTGCGCACAAACTCTGGAACGACAATTGGGACGAAGCCAAGAACTTTGAAGTGTTCGGCAAATGCGCCCATCCGAATTGGCATGGCCACAATTATGTGGTTTATGTGACGGTCAAGGGCGCCATTGACGAAGACACGGGCTATTTCATCAATTTCACCGACCTCAAGGCGGTAATCAATGAATATGTGGAGGAGCCGCTAGACCATCGCAACCTCAATATGGACGTTCCTTGGTTGAAGGGAAAGCAAACTTCAGTGGAGAACCTCGTGATTGGAATTTGGGAGCAATTAGAACCAAAGATTAGCGAAAGAGGTTGTACGTTAGAACGCGTGCGTCTTTTTGAGACCGAAAACAACTACGCGGACTATTACGGAGAAGCATAATGGCGATTTACGAACGCAAAGAAACATGGGATGATCAGGCTGTGGAGGAGCTCAAAAACAGCTACCACGCTATTCTCACCCGAATCGGGGAAGACCCCAACCGCGAAGGATTATTGAAAACACCGGAACGCGCTGCGAAGGCCATGGCCGTCTTAACTTCCGGAAATGGGATGGATCCAGAGGCCATTCTTCGGAGCGCCATGTTTACAGAACCAAGCGACGAAATGGTTTTGGTCCGCGACATTGAAGTGTACAGCCTCTGCGAGCATCACATGTTGCCGTTTTTTGGCAAGGCACACGTTGCTTATATCCCCAACGGAAAAATTGTAGGGTTGAGTAAAATTCCCCGTGTAGTCGATGCTTTTTCCCGTCGGTTGCAGGTGCAGGAGCGCCTCACGGAACAAATCCGTGACTGCATCCAAGACACCCTTGGGGCCAAGGGTGTCGCGGTAGTGATTGAGGCCCGCCATTTGTGTATGCAAATGCGCGGAGTGGAAAAGCAAAACTCCGTCACGACCACAAGCGCTTTTACGGGCGCTTTCTTAGATGACCACAAAACACGCAGGGAATTCATGCAGCTTGCGGTCGGTTCAGCCTACGGTCGGAATTGAAGATTTGATTGAAGCCAGCGGCTTGAGAACAATTTTTGGCAACCTTCATGGAACGATGGTGACCCAAATGGTTGCAAATTTGTGCTATGAATGAATTTGAATCCCCCCAGATTTTTGAGGAATCATTTATCGAGGACCAGTCGGCCGTATCGAAGTTTATTGCAAATGTCTTCAGCTGGATGGTCGCTGGCCTTGTTGTGACGGCATGCGCCTCCTATTACACGGTTGAATCGGGACTCATCGCACAGTTGTACAACTTGGAGACAGGAGGAATGAGCATGCTCGGTTGGATTGTAATGCTCTCGCCACTCGGATTTATTCTGGCCATGAACTTGGGTTTTCAACGTTGGTCTTCCACCTCACTGACGCTTCTTTTTCTCGCTTTTAGTGGAATAATGGGCATGTCCTTGAGCAGTATATTCTTGGTCTATACCATGTCCAGCATCGCTCAGGTCTTTGTCATCACTGCTGCGACATTCGCTGTCATGGCTGTCGTAGGATATACGACCAATACGGATTTGACCCGATTTGGGAGTCTCCTCATGATGGCGCTCATCGGGATCATCATTGCGAGCTTCGTCAACTGGTTCATTGGTTCGGCACAACTCGATTACATCATAAGCATAGGAGGTGTTCTCGTTTTTACTGGATTGATTGCTTACGACACTCAAAAATTGAAGCGCATCGGCGCCGGGGTGGAATATGGAAGTGAGGCCGGTTCGAAGCTTGCCATCTTAGGAGCAACGAGCTTGTACCTTGACTTCATCAATTTGTTTCTTTTCCTGCTCCGTTTGCTCGGCCGCAGGGACTGATTGTTTCTTACGAGCACTGCGCTCAATTGGAAGCAAAAAAAGCCACCCCAGCGGGTGGCTTTTTTGTGCAATCAAGCCGAAGCGTTGGCGAATCACCGAATCATGAGGTGCTGGGACCATCGCTCACCCGTGTCCAAATCCAAAGTCAATAGGTAGGCGCCAGCGGCCATGCCTTGGGCATCGAAGAAGTACTTCTGTTCACCCCTGCGGAAGTCTCCGCTGTGAATCATTTGAATCTGTTGACCGAGGGCATTGCTGAGGTAGAGTTGCCCTTCTGCGGCTTGACGCAATTGCAATGGAATGCACGTGATTGCCGCGGCCGGATTTGGAAAGGCCTGAAGCAATGGGGAGTTCTGTTCAATTTCGTTCATCCCGAGGCTTGCATCGTTGACGTTAAACGACCACCACCCGTCGGGGGCTGGCATCGGACGCGTGCCCGTTTTTCCTGAGTTCGCGTTGGCCTCGACATAATAATAAACCGTTGTTTCGAGCGGTTGTGCAGGAATACTCGCTGACCAATTTTCGGTTTCGCCATCAATCAATGCCATGGGCACTGCGGTCCATTCCGAACCGGGATTGGTGCGCCAATGCATGGTTGCACTCTCGATCTGACTGCGGTGGCTGATGTACGCTTCTACGTCATAATCACTCACAGTATCATCGGTATCAGGCAATGGCAAGTGGCTGATCATAAGCGGATCTTCGATTCCAACGGTGTGGGTGATGCAGTGTATCGCTCCCGATTGGGAGATGATCGCCTCTCCGTTGTTGTCGCAGTCAATTCCCACGACATTATAGCCTGGCAGCGCTTCTTCGTATATCCGCAATGCCGTGGTGTCGTATTCCGTATAGTAGGTGGGGAGTAGAATGGTGTTGTTGACGAATACGGAGTTGGTGTAGGTCAAGTACCACCCGTTTTCATCCGGATAGCCACCGCCAAATCCTTGTTCGGGCGGGCTGGGGATGCGGACCACTTCAAAAGGGGTGCCCCATCGCGTGGTGAAGTTGGAAAGGACGTATTCCAAGTTTGCATTGATTTGCGGGCCATCGGCCGTTCCTTCGGGGTATTCCGCCATCAGCAAGGTGCTTTCGTCCAGGAGCTTCATGTGCATGTCGATGTGGTGAATTCCGTCAAACGGCAGGTTGGGCATGGTGATGTAGGTATCGACTCCGTGGAAATCTGAAATGATTTGATTGATTTCTTCTTCGGAGTGATCGGGATAATCCGTCCACCACGTGCTCCCGCCATCATTTTCATCGATGATCAATTCGGAAGCAAAGGCAGTGCCGAATCCATCTGACATCCAGTTGCCGCCCGTATTCATCAAATCGTTGGGAGTGCCGGTAGTGCTGTATAGTTCTAGCCCCAAGGTGCTGGCCAGCACATCGGGAATTGCATCGTCCTCGGGACGTGGTCGGTTGTACAGCCAGTCGACCAGTACCCGGTCGTCGTTCCAAGATCCATAGACTGTGTTGGCACCATAATCGCGGATCCAGATGCTGTTGTATACCGTTGGAACGATTTGAATATTTTCGAGGGTCAAGGCTCCGCCGCATTGATTCCCCGTGAGGTAATCCGTGACTTCTTCCATGTCTTCTGCGAAGATGATGACCGTGCATTCTTCCTTGGCCGCTTCCACGATTTGCTTTTGAATGCAGGGAAAGCTGGTCCAAGAAATGGTCAATGCTTCGACTTCTTCCCACTCAGCAGCGGTTCGGATGTTGTCATATGGAGGAGGCGTTTCGATTCCGCGGGCAACAGAGGGCTCGAAACCAATGCGCTCCACATAATCCCGTTCCTGCTCGGTGATGGCATGGGGCCAGGTACGCTGGTTTTGGGCGTTTGAGGCATTTGCGACCACCATGAATCCCAGAAAGATGGTGGAGAAGAGTTGTGAATGTTGTT
>JADHRK010000079.1 GCA_016777435.1 Flavobacteriales bacterium | reverse complement strand
TCTCCATGGATATGAAAATCAATTTTGTGGCTTCGCATTGGTTCCTGTTTTTTGAATCAAAGATGCAGGGCTTTCGGTACTTTTGAAGCATGTTAATTGAAAAAACTATGAAAAAGCCGTATCAATTGCACCCATGCATCCATTCCATGACAGGCGCTTTCGCCATTGCCATGATCCTCATCGGCTGCAACACCAATGAATACTCCATGGAACCAGATTCTCCATTCAACTATCCCACTTCCCGCGTCCAAACCATCGCTGACACGCTGTGGGGAACAGAAGTAGCAGACCCTTATCGTTGGCTAGAAGATGACCGATCGGAAGAGACTGAAGAGTGGGTCGATGCCCAAATTGAATTTACCCAGAAGCATTTTGCCGACAACCCGTGGCGAACCCCTTTGCGCAATCGCTTTGAAGCGATTTACGACTATGAAAAAGTCGGTATGCCCCGCAAAATTGGCAACCGGTATTTTCTCGCGAAAAACAACGGACTGCAAAACCAAAGTGTTTGGTATGTGCGCGAATCGCTCCAGGGGGCGGATCAACTTTTTTTAGATCCCAATGCGCTGAGCGATGATGGGACCGTGACGGCATCCCTCGGCAGTGCATCCCAAGATGATCGATACATCGCGGTCATTCAAAATGAGGCAGGATCCGATTGGCAAGAAATCCACGTTTACGACCTCGGGACGGGTCAACCGCAAGGAGACGTATTGAAATGGGTCAAATTCTCCGGAACGAGCTGGGTCGGAAATGGCTTTTATTACAGCCGCTATCCCGCACCTGAAGGCAGCGAACTGAGCGCTGAAAATACTTACCACAGTGTTTATTATCACGAGATTGGGACAGACCAGTCCGCGGACCGTTTGGTCTTCCGAAACGACGAAGCGCCCAATCGGTATCATTTCGCTTATGCAACAGAAGATCGAAAATTCTTGATTCTGAGTACTTCTACAGGAACGGACGGGAATAGCATTCACTTCCTCAATTTGGAGCAACCCAATGCCACTTGGCAAGAATTAATCGGAGGTTTCAGCACCCGAAGTTCCGTCGTCGATCACGCCAATGGACGTTTTCTGGTATTGACCGACACGGACGCTCCGAAGTACCGTTTGGTTGGTATTTCAAGCGAGAACGTGACCGACTGGATCAACATCATCCCTGAATCGGAACATTTATTGGAAGGTGTAAACGCCACGGGAGGGGAGTTATTTGCCACTTACTTACGCAATGCCTGCAACGCCGTGGTGCGCATGGACCTCGACGGACAAAACCCCCGTGAAATCGACCTGCCCAATGCCGCAGGCAGCACCGGTGGATTTGGCGGAAAGGCAGACGCGACAGAAACATTCTACGCATTTACCTCCTTCACTTACCCCACCTCGATTTACCGTTATGACATGGCCACTGGTGAAAGCGCTCTGTTCGTGGCTCCTGAAGTGGATTTCAATCCGGAACAATTCGAATCCAAGCAAGTGTGGTATGAATCCAAAGATGGCACAGCCGTTCCTATGTTTATCGTACACAAGAAAGGCTTAGAATTGGATGGCAATCGCCCCACCTACCTTTACGCCTACGGCGGTTTTAACATCAGCCTCACACCGAGTTTTAGCCCTTCGCTTTTATTGCTCTTAGAGAACGATGGTGTATACGCCATGCCCAACCTCCGAGGAGGTGGTGAATTTGGTGAAGAATGGCACGAAGCCGGTATGTTGTTGAAGAAGCAAAATGTTTTTGACGATTTCATTGCGGCCGGTGAACACCTCATCAAGACTGGCTATACCCATTCCGATCGCCTCGCAATAGCCGGTGGTTCCAATGGCGGATTGCTGGTGGGTGCTACCATGACCCAGCGGCCAGAATTGGCTGCAGTCGCATTTCCCGCAGTTGGAGTCATGGACATGTTGCGCTACCACCAATTTACCATTGGCTGGGGCTGGATTCCGGAATACGGATGCGCTGATAGTTCCAAAGCGGATTTCCTCAACTTGGCAGGCTATTCGCCCTACCACAATCTGGCTCCTGGCACCGCTTATCCAGCAACGATGGTAACCACAGCGGACCATGATGACCGGGTTGTTCCAGCGCACAGCTTCAAATTTGCCGCTCGGCTACAAGCATGCCAATCCGGTCAGCGACCTGCACTCATCCGCATTGAAAAAGATGCCGGTCACGGCGCAGGCAAGCCCACATCGAAAATTCTGGACGAACAAGCAGACAAGTGGGCCTTCATGTTTCATGAAATGGGCCTAACTCGTTAACGGCTCCGATCAGTCAGTTGTAACGCTTGCCCCTGATGATTCATTCGATTCGAATTGGATACGAAGACGAACACCTGCTGATTGGCTGGAAGCCCCATGGTCTTTTGACGTCTGGAAATGCTGGAAAAACGTTTCGGTCCCAAATCCGAAAAACCAGCGGTATTCCGCAAATGGAACCCTGTCACCGACTGGACTTTGCGACGGCAGGTTGGGTCGTATTTGGAAAACACCGCGGATCCATCAAGGCGATGAATCAAGCGTTTCAAAACGGAGAAATTCGGAAACGCTATTGGACAATTTGCCACGGCACGTTGCCCGCCAAACTGCTCATCCAACTGCCACTCGATGGGAAGGCGTCGATTACCCAGGTGCATTCAATGGCCTTCGGATTCCTGGCTCAATCCGATGCATTGACCGCCGCTTTGATTGAAACCAAAACAGGGCGTACGCATCAAATCCGACGGCACCTCCACGCCGCTGGTCACAGCGTGGTTGGCGATGACAAATACCCTTGGTCCGAAAGCGTTTACCGTGGTCGTGGATTGTTTCTGTGTGCACACGATCTTGAATTTGTTCATCCAATCACGGGAGAAGTGCTGCGAATCAATTCGTTGCCTTCCAAAAAATTCAAGTCAATCCCATGGATTCACAAAGTGCTCAATGAAAGAGCTCTGCCCCTATCTTCGTCGGACTGAAGCAACGCTGAAAGCATCTCTTCTGAAAATGTTATTACGATTCATCCGATCCCTCATTCGAATTCCGGGCTTCTTATTGATGTCCTTGGTTTACGTATTGATTCTGATTTTCCTCAGATTGATCTGGGGAAAGGACTTGAATCGCATGCATGGCGTTTTGCTTCATTTTATCCGAAACGTCTATCGGCTAATGGGCATCCGTGTTGAGGTTCAAGGCGAACTGCCGGATGAACCGAGCATCTATATGGGAAACCACCGAAGCTATGTCGATGCGGTGCTTGTTCCCGCGAAGCATCCTGTGGTATTTGTAGCGCGTAGTGAAAGCAAAAGCTGGCCAATCATTGGTTGGGGGGCGACTTTGCTCGGAACCATTTGGGTCAATCGCAAAGATCCATCCAGCCGCAAAAACACCCGAGAAGAAGTGAAGAGTCGCCTGCGCAATGGATTGGGAATTATCATCTTTCCCGAGGGCACAACCCATACAGGTCCCGACTTATTGGAATACCGGCCTGGCATGTTTTACATCAGCGCAGAAGGTGGCTTTCCCATCACACCCATCGCGTTGGAATACAAAGACCCCGACATCGCATGGGTTGGTCAATCCAAATTCATTCCGCATGCCTGGAAACATTTCAGCAAGCGGCACATTGACATCAAAGTAAGCATCGGTAAAACCCTCAAAGGAAGTGATGGCGGTGAGCTGCTCAAAGAAGCCCATGACTGGACAGCGAAGGAAGTACTCAAGCTGCGCAAAGAATGGGACAGTCAATCAAGTCAGTGATTCGAATGGTGTCGAAAATTAAACATTGGAGTCGGTTCGTCTCTTCCAAATGGCAAACGGTTCATTTGGACTATCCTGTGGACTTTCGTCCTCGGTTTCAACCTGAAACGGACCTCGGTCTCCCCAAAATTCATTCGTTGCTTCAATCGCAATGGGATGAAATTGAAGCGAAGGTGGATTTGATTCAATCTTACGAGGAGGATTTGGTGAAAATTAAAAAACGAGGCGATGAGCCCAATGCCCTCCTGCCAGGCTGGAACAACGGCTACCTGCCTGGGCTCGACATGGCTGCATTATTTGCCTTTGTGGCCCACTACCAACCCAAACGTTACATGGAGGTGGGATCAGGCAACTCTACCCTCGTTGCAGCTGCTGCAAAAGCACAGCACAGCCCTTTGACGGAAATCACCAGCATCGATCCCTATCCGCGCGCTGAAATCGACCAGTTATCCCAAGTGATTGTTCGGAAACCATTTGAAGCGCTCGAAGCCGATGCTTGTCTGGAATCGTTGGAGGCAGGGGACATTTTGTTCATTGACAATAGCCACCGAGTGCTGCCCAATTCGGATGCCACTGTGTTTTTCTTGGAATGGATGCCACGGCTCGCCGATGGTGTAATCGTGCACATTCACGACATCTACTTGCCTTGGGATTACCCGCAAAATATGTGCAATCGAGCTTATTCAGAGCAGTACATGCTGGCCATGGCACTTATGAGCAATCCCAAGCGTTACGCTCCTTTGTTCCCCGCATTTTGGGTGAGTGAGCAAAAATCGTTGAGTGGAAAACTCTCCTCCATCTGGAACCATGCAAACACGCGAGGCGTTGAGCAACATGGGGGGTCCTTCTGGATCAGAATCAGCGGTTAAAACCGTTCTATTTTTGAATAATCAAATGCGTCTGAATGGCATCATTTGCGCTGACAGATGTGTCGATCAGGCGCAACGTGTAAGCACCGTTTGGCAATTCCGTTACAGAAACAACAAGGGTTTCTGACGACTGATACGATTGTTCCATGACGATCTGACCAAGGGCGTTCATGCATTGTACCATCCCTTGACGGGACCAACCGGCGAGTCCTTCAATTCGAACAAAATCTTGTGCAGGATTTGGGTACATGCGCATACCAGCGGCCTCCAGCTCGCCTATGCCATTGACCAGCACATCCAGTTCCAAGGTCACCGTTCCCGAACAATCCATGGAAAACTCCATTTCTTCGACCTCGACCGTGGCACTTTCACCTCCGACGGACAAATCCCACGCTACTTGGATTTCCAGCAAGCCAAGCCCGACAGATTCGCCGACTATGGCACCATTGACCACGCTCCATTCATACATGTTCTGAGCATCGCCGTTATAACTGTAAACGGATGTTGTTCCAGCGGTAGGATTCATTGGACCGGAAATGGTCCCCGTGGCGACATAAAAGCACGAACCATCGTCGGCATTGGATTCTGCTGTGAAGTTGCATGCCTCGTCATCTGTGCAGCCCTCCACTGCTGGCACTCCTGCACAGATGCAGTCATCTCCAATTGCATCGAATACGGTTTCTTCGTTTTCATCATCACAGGCATCTCCCGTGCTGAAGCAACTTCCGTCATCCGCATTGGACTCTGGATCGAAGTTACAGGCCGTTTCGAGCGTGCAACCGGGCACCACAGGCACGCAGAATGCATGGTCGATGCCCTCTCCAAAGTCAGGATCGCCCATGGCAACAATGACCTCACCCGCGACAGTCTCAAGGACGTAATTGCCATCCAAATCACATCCTGGCCATTGGCTACCAAACATGCCATCACCATAGGAATCGGTCAACGACAGGACGTGGCAACCGTGCGGCACACAACCTTCCCAAACTTCATCGGCTCCGTCCTCTTCAAACGAACCTGTTGTGGTGCCGGCGATCTCATTTCCAGCCTCGTCCACAATGGACCACCCCACCTCTTCAGGCCAACAATCCGTGGTAATCGTTAAAATCAAGTCCTCACAGGGATACGCGCATGAACCGTCATCAATGGTCGCGCCTTCATCATAATTCAATGCTCCCGAATCGGTGCAGCCCGGCACCTCGGCACTGCAGTCAGGTGTTGTGAACATCAATGTATCGCTGACCAAGGTGTCCGAAACGAAGTACAACTGATAGGTGGTATTCCCGGCAAGGCCATCCAAAAGTGCCGAGGCACCGTTTTGAATTTCAACGCCATAATCCTCCGCAAAACCGCAGGTCCAGTCGGCATCTGCCGTATCGCGGAAACAGAGAATCTGCGCAGCGCATAAAAAATTTGAAAACTCGGCATTCAGCTCCACCAGGGTTTCGACTGAATCGCTCGCAGCATTGTACACACATTGTGGCGTTGCTTCAAAGCTCAAAAGATCGCATTCGACGGGACCACAGGCCTCCAATGCCAGATTAACGGAATTGGCAACGTTCAGGCGCCCGCCCGTTGCTACCTCGGTCAATAGGTTCGGCACCAAGTCTACGCCCTGGTAAATATAACCCAACACCATGTCTGCGGCAGCTTGTGGATTGGTGTACGACAACTCCGCCAATTCAGGACACGGAACACTATAGACCAAACCAATTGCTCCTGCCACGCAGGGACTTGCAAACGACGTACCGCTCGTATTTCCATACCCACTTGATCCACTCGGCAGATACACTTGATCGCCCGGAGCACCCAAATCAATGGTGGTGACGCCATAACCGCTGAAGGTTCTGACGTCGTTGTCGTTTGTAGCCGTGACGGAAACCATGTAGTCGGAGCTGCACGCGGTAGGCATATCCCCCACCACATCAACATTCAGCGCGGAATTGGTAGTCGCCCCGCAATTCAAGATGCCAGACTCTCCCAGCTCGTCGTAGTATGCGCACCAGACCGGATAATTGGCCGGGTTGGCCTGATCAATGCCCCAAGAAGCATTGGTGGCCACTACAAATGCTCCGTCAACACCAGCGCTCGCATTGTAGATATCCCGCATCACTTTTGGGTATTCGTATGCTGCAATTACATTGGCTTCTGACAAACCTCCGCCCATGTCGATCTGCATGATGTCCACATCCCAATTCACCCCAGAACCACCGATGCCATTATTGCCCGTCGCCCCAATCATTCCGCTTACGGATGTGCCGTGGCCGCCAGCCGCGACGTTATCCGAGTTATTGCCTGCATTCCAACCATTGTAATCGTCTACATAACCGTTGTTGTCATCGTCCACTCCATTGCCTGGAATTTCCGCTGGATTCGTCCAGTGGTTGTCGATGAGGTCAATGTGATTGTAATTGGATCCTCCACCTTCCAAAACAGCAACGACTATACGCGCGCCATTGGCCGCGACGCCTCCTGTCGTCACATCCCATGCCAAATCCGAATCAATATCATGGTCACCATTCTCATCGTGGTGCCATTGTTGGCCATAATTGGGGTCGTTGGGTACGGTTTCGCGCTCGTTCACGACGTGATTCAATTGCACCGCTCGCACATGAGGTTTGCCTCGGAGCAGTGACAATGATTCCGCCCAATTCGACGATGCCACGGAAAGGTGGAAGATGCCCGCAGATGGGGATGGAATGCTGATGATTTCGAAGTCCAATTCCGATCGAAGGCTGGCAAAGAACTTTTCTTGTGCCACATCTTCATCGAGCATGACCAAAATTTCATTGGTCACAAAGTCAGATTCGGATGCATCTATCTGAGCATAGACATCTGTTAAAAGGGCAAGTGATGTCAGTGCTAGGCACAAAGACAGTGCCCGCTGAATTCGCAGGTTTTTCATTTTCTTGAGGTTGATGCAAAACTAAGCCAGATTTTTTGACAAAAGATGAAACTTACGGATGCGATTTGCGTATTTACGACATCTATATCGACAAACATGTGTTCCATCACTGCCATACTCAACGATCAGGGTACTCCTGAAGAAATGCGCTCCAATGCGCTTCAGATCTCCAAACTTCAACGCCACCGGGGTCCAGATTGGTCGGGCGTGTACCAAAATGATTCGGCCGTACTTGTGCACGAAAGACTCGCAATTGTCGATGTAACGAGTGGTTCTCAACCGTTGATCGATCCCGAGCATCAAACAGCACTCGCCGTGAATGGTGAGATCTACAACCATAAAAACATTCGGAAGTCCACGGCGAATTATCCGTACCAGACCGGGAGTGATTGCGAGGTAATCTTGGCGCTTTACCGCGAGAAAGGTGCAGAACTCGTCAACGATCTCGAAGGCATGTTTGCTTTCGTGTTGTTCGATCCCCGCGACCAATCCTGGATAATCGCTCGAGACTCCATTGGCATCATCCCCCTTTACTTCGGCCATGATAAAAATGGCGCCCTGCTGGTCGCCTCGGAGATGAAAGGAATAGAGCACCTCTGCGAAGATGTTTCTGAATTCCCTCCGGGTCATTATTGGAAGTCGTCCGATGATGCGCCCGTTCGCTACTTCCAAGAAGCATGGATGGATTGGGATAACGCTCCGAAGAAAGCATACGACAAAGAAGAGCTGCGTGCACAATTGACCGAATCTGTTCGCACCCATTTGATGGGTGACGTCCCGTATGGGTTGCTGATCAGTGGCGGTCTCGATTCCAGTGTCATTGCGGCAATTGCTCAGAATTTCTCCAAAAACCGTATTGAGGATGATGGCAACAGCGAAGCCTGGTGGCCACGTGTGCACAGCTTTAGTATTGGACTAGAAGGAAGTCCCGATGTCGCTGCAGCACAGAAGGTTGCCGACCACATAGGAACGGTTCATCACCCATTGGCCTTTACCATTCAAGAGGGAATTGATGCCATTGAAGACGTCATTCGTCACATCGAAACCTATGATGTGACGACCATTCGAGCGTCCACCCCCATGTACCTCATGGCCCGACAAATCAAAGCCATGGGCA
>JADHRK010000078.1 GCA_016777435.1 Flavobacteriales bacterium | reverse complement strand
CCACAGGCTCTTGAAAAAGCAAGACGCGAAGTCCTTCCATTGGTTCTCCCGTCATGCGATCCAGAACCCGGCCTTTCAAGGCGAGTGAATCGATGACAGAACCTGTCGAAAAAGCCCAAGTCAAACCCTCTGCAGGATTGGACTCGTGCAAGTCGACAATGCCTTTTCCAAATGAAAAAACATAGGTGGTGGAGTCTTGAAATGATGCCGGGTCCAATTCGATGCGAACTTCCTTTCCTTTGATTCGAAAAGTGGGCTTCTTAGAAATGGGCGGAGATATGACCAACTGCTGCTGGGGGTTCTTCAACGCCACAAATTCGTCAAATAAAATGCGGAGGGACGTGGGCCGGACGTTGATCTGGTCGGAAGCAGGCGACATTTTTAAAACGCGAGGAGGGTCCTCATCGATGGGTCCTCCCGTTGGGGATGAGATTTGGGCACAGCCACACAGCAGCAAAAGCAAAAGGCCGAACGCGAAACCGGGTAAGGTCAGGAATTTCATGCTTCCCATTGATGCCATGATTTTTCAATCTCTGAAGTCAAGGGCCTTAGTGCGTCAACATCCGCGTGGGAAAAAGCATCGAAATCCAATGCATCAATATCCAATACTGCCACCACACGACCCGCCGCTTGAATTGGGATTACCAACTCCGCATTCGTGGCTGCGCTGCACGCCACATGGCCAGGGAATTCGTGGACATTCGCAACAATCTGCGGCAAGGATGTCTCCCATGCCGCAGCACAAACGCCTTTTCCTTTGCGCAATCGTGTGCACGCAACGGGTCCCTGAAATGGGCCCAGCGCCAATTCATCGCGGTCAAAATCAACCAAATAAAATCCGACCCAGTGCCAATCCGTAGCCTGCTTCAACACCGCTGAAACATTGGCCAAATTCGCGACCAAACTTGGCTCTCCCTCCAACAAAGCCAAAGCCTGTGGAATCAGTGCTGCATATGTTTCATCATTCAAAGACATGTTAACTGGTGTTGCGGTCCGCCTAACAAAGATACCTCAGTTATGGTGAGAATTGCATTCATGCAAGTGCCAGAGTTAGCGCTCCAAGCACCTTACGGTTCGATGATTCAATCACCGAAGCGCACGCTCGAATCGTTGTGCCTGTCGTCAACACATCATCCACCAAAACAATCGGAATGTTTGCATCCGGTGGAATGGGACCCAAACGGTACGCTGAACCCGCCAAATCTTCGCGTCTTTGACGTGAAAATCCCGTGTAACTGCGCGCATGTGAATGGCGGACCAGCGCCTTTGGATAAACAACTGCATTCCATTCGCGAGCAACACCTCTCGCAATCCAACTCGCTTGGTTAAAGCCACGATCCCATTGCCTTCGCCAATGCAATGGCACAGGAATGAGTGCGATCGGCTGTGCTTCATCCGTGGGCGCATTGTTGGAGTTCGCCACCCACTGCCCCCAAAGCAAACCGAGCCGTCGTCTTCCTTGGTATTTCAACGCATGAACCTGCCTTTCCAAAGCCGCATTCTCGCGCAACCTGAACCCGGTCCACATGCGATGCAGGGCACACCTTTCTTTCATCAATTGCTCTCCGATCTCCCCACGCAAATCCGGCCATGTTCCTTCGCAAATGACGCAGCCCAGCTGCCATTTTTCCTGTGCAGTGAGCCACAATCCGCATTGAATGCAATGCCGGGGAACAATGCCTTGGTTTCCTGAAAACATACTTCGAAGGTCAATCAGAATTGCATTCGCTTTTTGATGAATTGCATCCTCTGAGCCCAGAAATTCATGACCGAGCCGTTCAAGGATTAAATTGCCTTCTGTACTGCAACAATTGTCAACATTCGACGTAACCGATTTAAGGATATACCTCAAAACACCCGGTAGATAATGGCTTTTCATTTTCACAAAGACAGAGACATTTACATTCGTCAGCAAAAGGCTAATGCTGCAGAATTCCTCATTCCATTTATTGAAGAGGCACTTCCGATCGTTGAAGGAATGCACGTCATGGAAATCGGATGCGGTGAAGGCGGTGTGTTGAAAGCATTTCTAGACCGTGGATGTCAGGGCGTCGGAATTGAACTCCTCAAAGGAAAAGCCGAACGCGCTCGGGATACGCTCAAGTCAGAAATCTCATCGGGACAAGCCATCGTGATGAACAAAAACATCTACGATATCGATGTAGCGGCTGATTTTTCATCTCTTTTTGACCTCATCATTTTGAAAGACGTCATTGAGCACATTCACGACCAAGATGCTATTCTCAGTAGACTGCGAAATTTTCTCAAACCGGGAGGACACATCTTTTTTGGATTTCCTCCATGGCAGATGCCTTTTGGTGGGCATCAGCAGGTCTTGGCCCACCGACTTTTGAGCAGAACGCCGTATTTCCATCTCTTGCCTGTCCCCCTTTACAGGGGCATTTTGAAAGCGTTCGGCGAGACGCCAGTGTCCGTCGAAAACACCTTGGAAATCAAAGAAACGGGAATTAGCATTGAGCGATTTGAACGCTTGGCGAGAAAAAATCATTTTTCCATCGTGCTGCGCACTTATTACCTCTTCAATCCAATTTACAAGTACAAGTTCAACCTGACGCCGAGGGTGCAGTTTGGCCTATTGACGCGCATTCCTTATTTCCGAAATTTCGTCACAACCTGCATGTATTACTTGGTTCAAAAAGAAGCGTAATCAACCTCATCCCCGGGACCATCTGCCGCAAAACTTCAAATTCCAGGACAATGCGTCGATATTTGCTCCGGTATGAAATTTGGAAAACTTCCATCCATTGATGAGACGCCTCGGGATTTTTTTTCCCTTCCCCAGACTTCTTGGTTCTTGAAGAATTCTGCTCAATCCGTTGCGGTTTCTGCAGGCGGAACGTCATGGAACATCCCGCAATGGGTCGGTGGCACTTATCCCGCTAAAACGCCACGAAGGCTGTATCCCGAAACCTATGGAACGCAGTTTGGAACCATCGAATTCAATGCCACGCATTACCGGATTTATCAGCCCGAGAAAATGCGCGAATGGGCGCAAGCGACGTCCGAAGGCTTTCAATTCTGTTGCAAATTCCCGCAAATCATTACGCATTATCGGCGCTTTAAAAATTGCGAAGGACCCACGGACGACTTCATCGCAGGCTTGCTCGCCTTGGAGCAGCGCATGGGGCCATCCTTCATTCAACTGCCACCGCATTTCGCCCCAAAGCATGCCGAGGCAATGTGGGCGTATTTGAAAATGTGGCCAAGGGAGTTGCCCGTGTCCGTGGAATTCCGGCATCCCGATTGGTTCGTTCCGGCCACGTTGAAGGAGACCGCTCAGCAATTGGCTTCGCTCGGCATCGGCATGGTGATCAGCGACACGGCAGGAAGACGCGATGCCCTGCACATGTGTGTCACAGCACCACATGTTTTGGTCCGATTTGGCGGATACGAAGGTCACCCCACCGACACAGAGCGACTCGAAAGTTGGGCGGAATGGATCGGTTCGAGTGCATCCTACGGCTTGGAGAGTTTTCACCTTCTGGTGCACGAACCAGACAGCATCTACACGCCCCATACCTGCGGGAATTTCGCACGAATTCTCGAAGAAAAAGCGGGCTTAGCCTGCCAAGCACCGATCCGAACTCCTTGATGCACGGCAGTGTTTAGCCGTGGCACTTTTTGAATTTCTTCCCCGAACCGCATGGACAAGGCTCGTTGGGCAATACCTTTTTTTCGGTTCGAATCGGCTCCACTTTTTTCGGAGGCGGCGGCATGGGACGACCACCGACCCCTGGAGTTATTCCGGGTTGCCGCGATGCCGACATAGCCTGTTCCTGGATGTTTTGGACCCCCTCTTTTGACAGGCTGATCTTATTGGGAATTCCCGGGCGACGCTGGGGTGCTTGCTGCACTTGTTGACCCTGCTGTCCCGTTGGGATGGTGCAACGCAACAAGAACGAAGCAACTTCGGCGTTCATGCGCTGAACCATGGCCTTGAACAGTTCGTACGATTCGAATTTATAAATCAACAATGGATCTTTCTGCTCAAAACGTGCCAACTGTACATTCGACCTCAAATCGTCCATGTCTCGGAGGTGCTCTTTCCAATACTGGTCAATGATGGCCAAAACAACTGCCTTTTCCAAGCTTTCCATGACGCTCACACCCGATGAGGCGACACTTTCGTCAATGTTTGTCGCAACTTGCATCGTCTTGCGACCATCGGTAAATGGCACCAAGATTTGCTGATAATCATTCGAAGGGTCTTCTTGCACCTTTTGAATCACGGGATGCGCTCGTTCCGCCAATTCCGTCAATTTCGTTCGATAAACGCGTTCGGCTTCTTGGTAGGTTGAGAATGCAACGTCTTCCGGTGGTTGAGAGCCAAAAGCATCGGCATCAATCGGCGGTTCAATCCCAAAGTCCTTGAGCAGGGAGAGACGGAAAGGTTCAAATTCCTTCCCGGGGTGATAAGCCAAAACCGAACCCTCGATCAGTTCGAAGAACATGTTGGCGATGTCCGTGCGCAATCGGTCGCCATGCAATGCGTGGCGGCGGCGTTTGTATATGACTTCGCGCTGAGCGTTCATCACATCATCGTACTCCAGCAAGCGCTTCCGAACCCCGAAATTGTTTTCCTCGACCTTTTTCTGTGCCCTTTCAATGGACTTTGTGATCATGGAATGCTGAATCACGTCACCTTCTTGGTGGCCCATCCGATCCATCATTTTCGAAACCCGGTCCGATGAGAACAAACGCATGAGGTCGTCTTCAAGCGAGACGTAGAATTGCGATGACCCCGGATCTCCCTGCCTGCCAGCCCGTCCTCGCAGCTGGCGGTCAACGCGACGGCTGTCATGGCGTTCCGTTCCAATGATGGCCAATCCTCCTGCGGCTTTCGTGTCGTCTGTAAGCTTGATGTCTGTCCCACGGCCCGCCATGTTGGTAGCAATTGTGACCGTTCCAGGCATTCCGGCCGCAGTTACAATTTCCGCCTCACGTTGGTGAAGCTTGGCATTGAGCACCTGGTGACTGATCTTCCGAATGTCCAGCATTCGCGAGAGCAATTCACTGACTTCAACCGTGGTTGTTCCGACCAAAACCGGGCGTCCGGCCTCCCGCATCTTCACGACATCATCAATGATGGCGTTGTATTTCTCTCTTTTCGTCTTGTAAACCAAATCCTCTCGATCGTCTCGGGCAATGGGGCGATTCGTTGGAATGGCCATGACGTCCAATTCGTAGATGTCCCATAGTTCTCCCGCTTCGGTTTCGGCAGTGCCCGTCATGCCCGAAAGCTTGTGGTACATGCGGAAGTAGTTTTGCAACGTAACCGTAGCATACGTTTGTGTTGCCGCCTCGACTTTTACACTTTCCTTCGCCTCAATGGCTTGGTGCAAACCGTCCGAATACCGACGGCCGTCCATGATCCGTCCCGTTTGTTCATCAACGATTTTCACCTTGTTGTCCATGAGGACATAGTCCACGTCCTTTTCGAACAAGGCATATGCCTTGAGCAATTGATTCATGGTATGCACGCGTGCACTCTTGACGCCATAGTCAGCCATGAGCTTGCTTTTCATCTCAAGCTTGGCCTCTTCCTCGCCCGGACCGTTGTCAATCGTGACCAATTCCGTCGCCAGGTCTGGCATGGTGAAAAAGTTATCGTCCTCCATATTCGCCGTGAGGTACTCGATTCCTTTTTCAGTCAATTCCACCTGATTTTGCTTCTCGTCGATGACAAAATACAGCTCTTCATCTGCCTTAGGCATCTCGCGCTTATTGTCTTGCAAGTAGATCCCTTCGGTTTTCAAGAGCTGCTGCTTCATGCCCTCAGCACTCAGGAATTTAATCAATGCCTTGGATTTGGGCAGGGCGCGAAAAGCGCGAAACAAAGCCAATCCACCTTCGGCTATTTCATCCTTGCTTGCGCCCTCTTTGGTCAAGAGTTGTTTTGCATCGGCTAAAAATTTTTGTGCAGCCTTCTGCTGAATCGAAACGAGGTTGACCACTTTTGGCTTCAATTCCTCAAATTCTTGCTGGTCACCTTTGGGAGTGGGACCGCTAATGATCAAGGGCGTGCGTGCCTCATCAATCAAAACCGAGTCCACCTCGTCCACAATGGCATAGTGGTGCTTTCGTTGAACCAATTGGTCCGGACGCTGCGCCATGTTATCGCGCAGATAATCAAAGCCAAACTCGTTGTTCGTTCCATAGGTGATGTCTGCACGGTACGCTGCACGACGTGCTTCACTATTTGGTTGATGCTTATCAATGCAATCCACCTTCATTCCATGAAATTCAAAAATGGGCGCCATCCATTCCGAGTCCCTTCGGGCGAGGTAATCATTCACCGTCACCAAATGCACCCCCTTTTCAGTCAATGCATTGAGAAACACGGGCAACGTTGCGACCAATGTCTTGCCTTCTCCTGTTTGCATTTCGGCCACCTTGCCGCGGTGCAGTGCCGTTCCACCAACCAGTTGAACATCATAATGCACCATATTCCATTCCACCTCAGATCCTGCAGCCAACCACTTGTTGTGCCAAACAGCTTCATCTCCCTCGATCGTCACACCTGATCTTCGTGCTGCCGTATCACGGTCCCAATCTGTAGCCTCGACCCTGAGTTCTTTGTTCTCCGACAAACGCCTAGCTGTTTCTTTCACAAGCGCAAACGCCTCAGCCATCACCTCCTCCAGTACTTCCTCTAATTTTTCGTTGATGCTTTTTTCGAGGGCATCGATGGAATCATAAATCGCCTCTTTTTGTTCCAGGTCCTCTTCGCCCATGGCAGAAGCTTTCGCCCTCAGTGCAGAAGATTCTTCTTCCAATGATGCCACGTGAGCAGATATGCGCTTCTTGAGATTCGCTGTCCGAGACCTTAAGCCCGAGTCTTGAAGCTGGATGAATTCTGCTTCAAAACCGTGAACCGCTTCAACCGTAGGTTGGATCTCACGCAAGTCCCCTTCCACTTTGTCACCGACAAGTTTTTTAAATAACGCTTTCAGCATGGGACAAAAATAAGGAGGATACGGCCGCAAATGCGGCTAATTTTTGCGAAGAACAACCGGAAACATTTGTGCGCACAGCGCAGCTAAAAAACAGACGACTTGAGTCGTACAAAATCACATCAAAAAAACAGCAATAAATTTACCCTTACTTTTCCCCAATGAACTAAAAATTCACTCCATTGTCAGTCTAGACTGAAGCTTGCGAAGAGTCAACAACCTCGCTTGTTAACAACTCCTTCCGATTGTGAATTCTTTTGTTTTGGCGTTGTGCCCCTCTTTGGATTTTCTTTGACTCACAAATGCGGAGAAGCCGTTTCGTCGGTCTGCATTCGTTCAAATCAATTGCATCTCCTTCGCCCTTCTTCGGAAGGCGAAAAAAATGCCTTGAACCACCATTGTCAAACTGCACAAGCAGCACAACAATCAAACTCAAGGACGGGGATTCGACCCCCTAATCGCCGCTAACTCTGGCGAAGGAAAAGGACATTGGATTTGAAGAATGCCAACCACTGAAAACGAGATTTGATGCAAGAGAATTTGAAAAACGCTATCGCTTTCCGGCGAAGAACACAGAAGAAAAATGAACGAGACAACCGAAAACCAGATCGAGACCACTGAAGTCCAAACGTCCATCGAGGAAGTTCTGCCACAAAACACCGTAGTAGCCGAACCCATTCTCGAAGACAATCCCAATAGGTTTGTCCTCTTCCCAATCAAACACGACGACATCTGGAGTTTCTACAAAAAGTCGGAAGCGAGCTTTTGGACTGCAGAAGAAATTGACCTCGCCGCTGACCTTGTAGATTGGAATGACAAACTGAATGATGACGAGCGCTATTTCGTCAAGCATATCCTGGCCTTCTTTGCCGCATCGGATGGCATCGTGAACGAAAACCTTGCCGAAAACTTTGTCGCAGAAGTGCAATACACGGAAGCCAAGTTCTTTTACGGTTTCCAGATCATGATGGAAAACATTCACTCCGAGACTTACTCTTTGTTGATTGACACTTACATCAAGAACGATGCTGAAAAAGACAAGCTCTTCAACGCCATCGAGACCATGGATTGTGTGAAGAAGAAAGCAGAGTGGGCATTGGACTGGATCGATAACGGATCATTTGCAGAGCGCATTGTCGCATTCGCGGCAGTCGAAGGAATCTTCTTCAGCGGAAGCTTCTGCTCAATCTTCTGGTTGAAGAAGCGGGGCCTCATGCCAGGATTAAGCTTCTCAAATGAGTTGATTTCACGTGATGAAGGCATGCACTGCGACTTTGCTTGCTTGCTTTACAACGATCACATCGTCAACAAGCTGCCGAACAAAACGTTGCGCAAAATCATTATCGACGCCGTTGAAATTGAGAAAGAATTCATTTGTGAATCCTTGCCCGTTCGATTGATTGGAATGAACTCTGACTTGATGTCACAATACATCGAATTCGTTGCCGATCGCTTGCTTGTCGAACTTGGAACCGATAAAGAGTACAACGTGAGCAATCCATTTGACTTCATGGATATGATTTCGTTGCAAGGAAAAACCAACTTCTTCGAGAAACGCGTTGGCGAATACCAAAAGGCGGGTGTCTTGAATAAATCTGATGAGAGCAGCAAATCATTCAGCCTTGATGCCGATTTCTGATTGACGTTTCATCGACCGCACAC
>JADHRK010000077.1 GCA_016777435.1 Flavobacteriales bacterium | reverse complement strand
ATGAATTCGATTTTGTCGGGCAGAAAGCCCATTGTATATGTGGCTTTGGCGTTGGCTGGAGCGGCACTTTTTTTTGCGGTATACGAATACAACCGGCCGGCAAGCGACCGTACGATGGAATCCAGCGCAGTTGCCCTTTCTGCTCACGAACTCCACAGCGGGTTTCTCAGCGGAAACTCCGTGCAAAGCACGGAATGGTTGAATCAAATTGTCCAGGTCACGGGCGAAGTACAATCCGCGGAAGGTGCCACGGTCTTGCTGGTGCCCGGTGTGGTTTGCACATTTGAGGAGTCGCCAGATCGCGCGCAATGCCTCGAAGGGAGTGAAGTCACACTGAAGGGGCGCGTATTGGGATTTGATGATCTTTTCAATGAAGTCCGAATGGATTTTTGTTTAGTGGTATTGAATCCATGATCGGGGCCTTTAATGGGATGGGGATTGCATGATCTGAGCAGTACATTTGCGTCATGATTCGCGCTATTGATTGGAGGAAACGAAAAGAAACGCACTTGGCATCGAAGCATGCAGTTGTTGTTTTGTTTCTTTTGACGTGGTCCAGCTGCTTGTTTGCTCAACCGGTGATCAATGCGGATACGTTGTCCGTTGAAAACCTTGTGAATGAGGTGCTGCTTGGCGGCAACTTGCAAGCAACGAACATCACCTATCAAGGATTGCCGGATCAGTTTGGACTGTTGACGGGTGGACAAAATGTCTACGGATTTGACGAGGGCATAGTCTTAAGTACCAACTCGGCTGGGGCAGGTGCGGATTGCTCGGAAATCGGAGCAAATGAGTTGAGCACTTCCCAACAATGGAATCCGCTCGTTGACCCTGAAATCTGGGGCTTGATTGAGGGTTTGACGCCGCCCGGTGTTTTTCAACTTGCGCATGACGCGGCAATCCTAGAGTTCGATATTCAGCCCGTAACGGATGATTTGGAATTTCGTTTTGTCTTCGCGACGAACGAGTCTGTGCCATTTGAAGATCCGATTCGGTTTGATCTATTCGCCCTGTTTGTCAGTGGACCCGGCATTGCAGGACCTTTTGCGAATGGAGCTGAAAATTTAGCTTTGCTGCCATCGGGTGAAGTGCTGTCAAATAAGGCCTCGGGATTGGCGATGATGGGGAACACGCCGTTTTCAGAAGAAGGCTGCTGGGATTTTTATACCGTTCCCATTGAAGCGCATTCCGATGTCATTTGCGGCGAATCCTACCATGTCAAGATGGTGGTGATTGAAGCCCAAGATCCAATAGAAAATACCGCAGTCTTGTTTGAGCGGGGCAATATGGAATCGGATGATTTGATTGGTATTGATTGGCTGATGGATTGGCAAACGGTCGACTCACCTATATTGTATGAAGGATGTGGGGAGGGACAACTGATATTTACCCGACCGGCAAATGCCGGTTTAGGGTTGTTGGAATTTCAGGTGCTCTATTCAAACGGAACCAATGGAACAGCTGATTTAACGGACGCTTCCTTCTCAACAGCATTGCCTGAACTCCTGGTCTTTCCACCCGGAGTGAATCAAGTCATTTGGAACGTAGAAGGCGTTAGTGATGCCAATGCTGCCGAAGGAGTAGAGCCGCTGATTTTGGAGTTTATTCACACCGATGCGTGTGCCTCGGGTTCGGCTTCATCCTTTTTCACCATCTCGATTGCCGATTCGCCTGATCCGCTGCAAATAGCATCTACGAATTCTGCCATTTGTGAGGGCGAAGGAATTCTCTTGGAACCGGATGTTTCTGGTGGTGCGGGGAATTATCAATTTGAATGGTGCGATGGGTCAACAGAATCAACTTACGAATGGTTTCCGGCCACGTCGGGTGCTTGTTTGCTGACGGTCACGGATACCTGCGGTGTGGCTGATGCTCAAACTCTATTTGATGTTACGGTCTACCCGGCGCCTGAAATCTCCGCAGGATCAGACGAATTGCTCTGTCCGGGTCAACTAATGTTGGATGGGGCGTTTCTCAATCTTCAACCGCCATTTTGCCCGAGCGATGCGGGTGATTATAGCCACTGCTATGCGGATTTACAAGACTTCACGCAGACCCATTGCCCTGATTTGCAAGGCACGTACATGGAGCTGACATTCACCGATGGCGATTTTAGTTTCGGAGATTTCGTTCAGGTTTTTGATGGAATCGATGTCCTCGCACCCGAGCTCGATCCGTTTGCGGGTGGTTTTCAGCTTGTCCCGGGTGGTGAAAGTGTTGCTGGGACGAGTTTTCAAGCCACGAACCCGACGGGATGCCTGACGGTGCTCTTTTCTTCCACGAACAATAGCAACAGCTGTGCGACTGGACAAAACAATCCCATTGATTACACCATTTCGTGCAATAATTTATCGGGTTGGGACCTCCAATGGTCACCCGGTCTCGGCCTGTCGGATTCCACCATTCTTCAGCCCCTGATCGATGTGCAATCAGCAATGACATTGGAGCTCAGTGTGATGATGGTTGGCGCCCCTTTTTGTACGAGTTCAGATTCAGTTTACATCGCTCCTTCATTTGATGCCGCGGCTGGAGGAGTGAATCCTACCTGTTTCGATCCGGATGGCGAAATCACATTGGCAATCACACCGATTGGCGGCGCAGGCCCTTGGGATGTTGCTGTTACGCATGCTGGGGGAGTGCTATTCTCTGAAACGACAAATGATCTCTCATTTACGTTCAATGGGCTGTACGCTGACACGTATGAGATCAGTGTCTCAGATGCGAATTGCACTTTTGAAGAAACCATCACGTTGTTGGCGCAACCGGAAGTGACCATCGCCTTGGAAGTCGATACGACCATCTGTTTGGGCGGTGCAGCGATATTGGAAGCGACACCATCTTACAATGAACCTTCTTTGCAGTGGGTTTGGAGCAATGGTTTCCAAGGGACAACGCAGTCGGTCAGTCCGACAGAAACAACGTCGTACAGTGTCTATGCATCTTTGTTTCCAGGATGCAACACGGATACGTGGGAGGTTACTGTTTCCGTCCGAGATTCCCTCGCATTCACATTGCCTGCCGATGCGAATTTGTGCATCGGAGATAGTTTGCTCTTGCTCGCATCAGGATTGACAGGAGGGCTCGAGCCGTATGCGTTGGATTGGGATTCCAATTCGCCGGCGGAGGAATTACTCGATGACACCCTTATGCAATGGGTTGCCCCTTCGGTGCCAACTCAATTTTGTCTGACCATGTCTGATGCATGTGAAACGCCTGTATTCACCGAATGCGTGGAGATTTATGTGCCCAATGATGAGACGGCAGACTTTGAATCAGATGTCATTAGTGGTTGCTTTCCACTCGTCGTGGAGTTCACAGGAACGGCACAGAATCCTGGCCAAATTGCATCGGAAGAATGGCTTTTTGGAGACGGCTTGGGTTCCGCTGATATTCAATCGACAAGCCACGCGTACATCGATGTCGGTTTGTACAGTGTGGAGCATACCATCACCACCATCTATGGTTGCACGTTTTCAATGCTAATGGAGGATTTGATTCGCGTGAGCCCCTGGCCCGTGGCTGAATTTGCCGCTTCACCTTGGGAGCAGACCCTTCCGGACCGGAGGGTAGAATTTTTGAATTATAGCTTAGGTGCGTTGACCTACGAGTGGCACTTTGACTTCTTGGATACTTCCTACGAATACGGTCCGGAGTATTATTTCCCGGATGATGCGGGCGGCGTGTATAACATTACCCTGGTCGCGACGAATGAATGGGGATGTTCGGATAGCATCTCTCATCCTTTGTGGATCATTGATGATTTTGTGATGTACGTTCCCAATGTTTTCACGCCTGACAACGACGGAGTCAATGACGCTTGGCAGGTGATTGGACGCGATGTAGACCCTGCGGATTACACCCTGGTGATTCATGATCGCTGGGGAGAGGAGGTGTTCACATCCAATAACATGGACGATGTCTGGTTGGGGAATCATCAGGGAGGCAGACATTATGCGGCCAACGGAGTGTATTTCTACACCATTGTCGCAAGAAGTCTGAGCACTGCGGTGCGCCATGAGTTGAATGGGCACATCAATTTGTTGCGTTAAGCGGCTTCAAGCGAGGAAATACAACCCACTGAATCCGGTCAAAAACGCCAAGCCCAACCACGACAAAGCAATCATCCATGTCGGAGGCTTTGCATCCGCTGGAAATTCTTTGCGTGTGACCAGGTAGAGGTTGGCTGCAGCGACAAGTGGAGCCACAAGAAAACTCAGCGTCGTCGCAATATCCACCAAAACACGGATGTCGCTCGGGAACAAGAGAATCAAGCTGAGCGCTCCAATGGCGACCAAAACCAAGCTCCACCGCTCGTACCGAAGGTTGTCCGGTGCCGCAGTGGACTGGATTGTCGCGAGGGAGCGGGCGAGTGATCGTGCATAACCGTCCAAGCAAGCGATGCAGGTGCCGAGCATTGCTGAGAATGCGGCCGTGGCGATGATCCACCAACTCCATGAGCCAATGGCTTCCGTGTACAATTGTACCACGCCAGAAGCAAACGCAGCCGTTCCCTCTGGAAATTCAACGCGATTGGCATAAAACAATAACGCTCCCAACCCCAAGAACATCAGCGCAAGCACAGCGGAAAAGATGAAGCCAATGTTAAACTCGCGAATCGTGTCTTTGAGCGGGGGGTGATACCCCGTTTGCTTGATGCGTTCCAAGGTCCAGATGCTGTTCCAGGTACTCAAGTCTACTGCCGTTGGCATCCAGCCCATTAATGCAATCAGAAATGCCAAGCCGGCGCCGGACCACGGGGTGAAATCAGCCGGTGCAGCAGGGACAGCGGAAAGGGGAGTGTGGGCCAAAGCTGCAATGAACGCGCCTGCCGTGCTAATGAGCAGCACGCCCGCGATTACCTTGATCAATGAATCGAGCGCGCCGTATTTGCCGAGAAACAATACGACGGTTGAAATGAGAAAGACCACCACGGCCACATAAGGGGTCGCATTTTGGCCTGTGATATTTGAAATATTGAAGAGGTTGTCCAAGAACGAGGCCGTTACAATCCCAATAGCTCCCATGACAAAAAAGCAGGTGCTCACCGTAATGGCGAGGTACAACCAAGCGGCCCACTTGCCCATCGATCGGTATCCTTCGATGAGTGATTCGCCTGTGGCGTTGGCATAGCGACTTCCAAATTCGAAAAAAGGATATTTGGCCACGTTGGCGGCAACGACGGCCCAGACCAGGCCAAACCCGACGAGTGCGCCGGCCCGGGTGGATTGCACCAGATGACTGACCCCGATGGCCGTAGACGCAAAAAGGATGCCCGGTCCAATGACCTGCATCCAGCTCCCTTTTTGTGCACTCATGATGGTCGCTCCTGTTGCTGGGCATCAAGGTAACGGTAGGTCACCCACATCTTCCACCCCACGAGGGCTTGTTCCCACTTCTTGAGTTGGGTCAAGTCTTGTCTCTTCGAGAAACGGGGCAATAACAGCCGATTCAACTGACTTAAAATGGCGAAAACAATTCGATTCATGCCCTTGGCCTTGAGGTTTGCGGTTCAAGGTAAGAAAATCAAGGGCGGCTCCGCAATCCCGTCAAGGAAGCAATCCGATTGATTATTTCTTCTCGCCAACAAACCAATCTTCCTTGTACTTGAAAAGCACGTTGAAGGTGGTGAGTGAGCCGTAAATCTTTGTGATGTATTGCTGCAAATCGATCTTGTCCGAGTCGACTAATTTTTCGTGTGCGTTGATTTTGGCCTCCAAAACACGCAGCCGATCGCGTGTCATGACAATTTTGTGGAAGAATGTGTCGACTGGAATTTCCTTGGCCTTCAATCCGTCATCTGCCGGCTGGATGATGAGGTTTCCCCCGTCCCAGCGGTCACTGATTTCAACATTCTCGGGACGTTCTTCGCCGCGAATACGGTCGGTGAAGTCACCCAGTACATGTTCCATGGCCGTCATGATGTCGCTCACATCCGGTTGTCCCATGTCTTCTGCCTCCTCGATTACTTCGAGTCCTTCAAATTCTTTCGAGATGGATTTCTCGCCAACTTCCCGAAAGTAGATTCGCCAGAAATCGCCGTCGGTTCCAAATATTACCCCTTCAGCGTGGGTTGGATGCATCACTTTAGCGCCTATTCCTAACATGTCAATTGTTTTGCACTCTATAACGATACATGAACGCGCAAGGTTTCAGTCCGGCGCACCGCATCGCATTGTTCATTTTTCCATAGCCCATTGTGGGGATTATTGAAACCACGGTGGGCCCAAACCCCGTGAATTACTCGGATATTGCATCATGCAACTCAGGCGCAGGAAATACCGTTGGGATCGAATCACCCTGGTGGGAGGAACATTCATGCTCTTGATTATTTCCCTCGCGGCTTGGATCGCACCGGATTCGGCTTCTGCGGATGAGGGGTTGGCGTTGCAGCATCCGCGCGCTGTAATTTCCGTGGAAGAGGAACAGGCGCAAGCCTCTTCTTCTCAGGCTTCGTCATCAGATTCAGCGCTTCGGCCGGATCCTGCGGCTAAATCGACTTCCGAGGATGAAGAAGTGAAGCCTTGCAGTTGCAATCGTCATGTGCTGAAGTTGCCCAAAAATCCATACACTGATCACCAAGTGGCCGCGCGTAATCTTCCCAATAGCTTTTTTGTCAAAGACAAGGGCGACATGGAAGCTGGGAAAAGGAGAGGAGATCTGGTACCCGTGCACGACGGCCGTGGGTATCACATCACAGCTCTTTCGCACAGCTATGCGGTTTTGTTGCCTGAAGTGCAAGCCTTGCTCGCTGAAATGGGGAACGCGTTCGCAGATGAACTCGAAGGTACGGGCAGCGAAGGCACCCGGTTTCGCGTGACAAGCTTGACCCGTACCGAGCGACAACAAGCGCGATTGGGGCGACGCAATTACAATGCATTCAATGGGACGTCCACGCACAGCTATGGCGCCTCATTCGACATCGCATATACCGACCGTCCAAGCAATGATTCCGATTGCTCAGCGCCCACACGCGCGATTCAAAATGTCTTGCGCAGCTTTCAAAAAAAGGGGCGTATTCTGGTGATTCCTGAGAAGAGCTGCATGCACATTACGTTGCGTCGATGACCGCCTCGGTCCAGCAATGACTGGATTTTAAAAGCATTGAAAAAGGCGCCCCTAAATGGAGCGCCTTTTTGCATTGGTGGCTTATGAAGCTCAGAGGTGGATCACCTCGTCATAGGCCGCCGCAGCCGCTTCCATGATGGCTTCGCTGAGCGTCGGGTGCGGGTGAATGGTCTTGATGAGTTCATGACCGGTGGTCTCAAGCTTTCGCAGAGCAACCAATTCGGCAACCATTTCTGTCACATTTGCTCCGATCATGTGCCCGCCAAGTAGTTCCCCGTATTTGGCATCGAAGATGAGCTTGACAAACCCGTCTTTGTGTCCCGAAGCACTCGCTTTTCCAGATGCCGAGAATGGGAATTTGCCGACTTTGATGTCGTGTCCGGCATCTTTGGCCTGAGCCTCTGTCATCCCCACACTGGCAACTTCAGGGAAGCAATAGGTGCAACCCGGGATGTTTCCGTAGTCAATGGGTTCAGGTGAATGGCCTGCAATCTTCTCTACACATGTGATCCCTTCTGCAGAAGCGACGTGCGCCAGGGCTGGACCTGGAACGCAATCTCCGATGGCGTAGTAACCAGGAATGTTACTGGCATAGAAGTCGTCCACCATGATTTTGCCGCCGTCGACGGCAATGCCCACATCTTCGAGGCCGATGTTTTCAATGTTCGAAATCACCCCTGCAGCGCTCAATACCACGTCGCATTTTAGTTTCTCCTCGCCTTTCTTGGTTTTGACCGTGACCGTTTGTTCGCCTCCCTTTGATTTGACATCCAAAACTTCAGAGGAGGTCATCACTTTGATCCCCGATTTTTTGAAGCTCTTTTCCAGTTGCTTGCTGACATCGGCATCTTCTACGGGTAGAATGCGGTTTTGGTACTCGACAACGGTCACTTCCGTGCCGATAGCATTGTAGAAATAAGCAAACTCAGCGCCAATCGCACCGGATCCTACGACCACCAATCGTTTGGGCTGCTTCTCCAATGTCATCGCCTCGCGGTATCCGATGATGTTTTTCCCATCCTGCGGGATGGAGGGCAAGTGGCGGCTGCGCGCACCTGTCGCGATGATGATGTGACCAGCGGAAACCGTTTGGACGGTGCCATCGGCAGCGGTCACCTCCACTTGTTTGCCGGGGAGCAACTTGCCGTTGCCCATGATCACATCAATCTTATTTTTCTTCATGAGGAACTGAACGCCCTTTGACATGCCGTCGGCGACGCCTCGGCTTCGGGCCACCATTCCTTTGAAATCCGCCTTTGGACTCGCCACAGAGATTCCATAATCTTCCGCATGCTCAATGTATTCAAATACATTGGCGCTTTTGAGCAGGGCTTTCGTGGGAATGCAACCCCAGTTGAGGCAAATGCCTCCCAATGCTTCTCGCTCAATGACGGCAGTTTTCAAGCCGAGTTGACTGGCTCGAATCGCAGTGACATAGCCTCCAGGGCCGCTTCCAAGAACAATTACGTCGTACTTCATGAATTTGCTTCAATGCTCCTTACTGAGAAGGAAGTGCTAGTTGATTTTCGCCGCGAAGTTAACGCATCCAATCGTTTCATGGATGCATCGGGTGCAAGGTGTGAGGTTCTG
>JADHRK010000076.1 GCA_016777435.1 Flavobacteriales bacterium | reverse complement strand
CTCAGGTATATCGTAGCGATTCAGCCATTCCTCTAAGACCGTTGGACGGAGCATGTTCCCGCATGCCATCATCGACATTTTGCACGCGTCATGGGTGAACCATCTGTTCTCCATTTCCGCTTTGGACAACAGGGGTTGGTCGTTCGGTCCTTCGTGCGGAATCTCGCCGCGCAACCAGGCGCCGAGTTGAACAAGAGCCGTTTCCAATGTGTTCCTCATTTTGGTGTGTATCTTCACGCCAAATTTACGTACCAACCTCAGACCGAAAGAAGCAATGGCGATTATGATCACAGACGAATGCATCAACTGCGGTGCATGTGAACCTGAATGCCCCAACAACGCCATCTACGAAGGTGGAGCAAACTGGCAATTTGCAGAAGGCACAGGCTTCCAGGGAGCGGGCGTTCATCCCACTGTCGGAGAAGTACAAGCAGACACCGAGAATGAGCCCGGAAGCATGGACGTCTACTACATCGCACATTCGAAATGTACCGAGTGCGTAGGATTTCATGACGAACCACAATGTGCGGCTGTCTGCCCCGTTGATTGCTGTGTCGATGATCCCGATCACGTGGAGTCCGAAGAGATTCTGTTGGCCAAAAAAGCCTTCATGCATCTCTGAAGGTTGCAATGAAATCCAATAAAACCCGTTGTAAGCTTATGAGGCTCGGCGCAAAAAAATTGGTCTTCCTGCTGATCTCCTGCTCAGTCTTCTCTGCAGGATTCGCACAAAACCGAAAAGCATCCTCAGAAGGACATTCCCAGCAGGAGGCCACGACTATTCCATACTTACTCACGTTGCACGAGCGCATCGTCCAAGCCGCAAATGATAGCGTTCGCCTCCGCGCGCATGAGGACTTGCTCCAAGAAATGACGGCTGCATTCGAAACGACCGACTTTTGGTCGCTGGATTCGGATTCATTGGCGCAGCGGATTGGAATCGTCTCTTCTGGTAAGGGAAAGAATCGCCTGGCAATACTTACCTGGAATGTAGAGTTTGCGGACCGAACAAACGGGTATGGAGGGATCGTGCTGACACGTTCCAGCGACGATGAACAATTGGTGACGCCGCTCACATTCAAAGCTGCTAACTCGCAGCGAAACACACTGGATCCAAAGAACAGATACAGCCCGAAAAATTGGCCAGGCGCCATTTATTATGACATTCTCGCTCGCCCGCAAGGCAATCGGACAGTATACACATTGCTCGGCTGGGACGGCGCCGATGGAACTCGGAATCGTAAAATCATCGAGACGATGAGCGTCAATGGCAATCGCATCAAATTTGGGCTGCCCATCATTGATATCGGGAGAGGATCTGTAAAACGGCACATTCTCGAATACAATGACGCCGTCTCCACGACCCTCAAGTGGCGGGAAGACATGGAAATGATCGTTATGGATCATTTAAGTCCCTCCGATCCGTCCATGGCAGGATTTACAGCATTTTACGGACCCGACTTCACGTACGATGGATTTTTCTGGCACCGCAACCATTGGGTTTTGAAAGAAGACATAGAAGTGCGCGATGCCGAACTCAACGCGCCGTGGAATAATCCACGCAAGTGGCGCAGGAGATCGCGCAATTGAGTAACGCTAAGAATCGTATCTTCGTTCGATGAAAATTTCATTTTCGTCTCATCTCGTGCTGATTCCTGTTGTGTCTATTTGCTCCTTGCTTTTCAACGAAGCGGCTCGAGCACAAAATGACGTTCCTGCCCTTCCTGAGAGTCAAAAATCCCTCAAAGATTCAGTGCAGTCATCCCCGCTATCCTTTGAGGAATTTTTGGCCGATTCCCTCCGAATGGATTCTGCTCGAAAAGTTCAAACAGAACGCCAAGCAAACCTTCGGAAAGAATTGAACGCATTGTCTCGGACAACCTTGGGAGAAGAAGTGCTTGAATGGAGTCATTCCATGGACGTAGAAGTCCTACGTGCCGGAAAAACTGTTGCCCAACGCTTCTGGTTTGATGAGAAACTGAAGGACGGTCCATTCCTCTGGCTTGGGGACACACTGCGCAGTGAAGAATGGCTTTGGTTCGATGCAGAACAACGTCGAATGGCCACCTTGTTTTTGAATTCCGGACAAGGGAACTACATATCCAAGCGATTGGCTGAAATGAGCAAAATGATGGGCAACGGCACTGAAATCGCCCCAAAGAAGTCCGACCCATGGCAATTCGTAAAAGAGGGTGCCGAATCGTTTTACAGGCTTCAAACCGAACAAGGCGAATACCGATTGACTGTCGGAGAAAAAAACCCAACTGAAGCCAGTGCCATGGTCAATTGGCTCAAGTTGCAGCCCATAAAAGGGATCGTATTGCCTGCAGCGGTTAAAAAGCTTCCCATTCAGTCGCTTTCGCTTAACGACGCCGACGGCAGAACAACTTACGCCTGCAAAGTACTGGTTAAAGAGGATTTAGACCCAAAATTCGCGGTGGATCTGTCGACCATGCATGTCAACGATCCCGAACGAAGCTTGAATGTCATAGCCAAGGAGTGGGCGGAAAAGAATAAGGTGAAAGAAGCGGAAGAGTGATGCTCGGATGGGCTTCACTTCTCAGCGAAATGCGCGTTCACCAATCCACACTTCCGTTGCTCCGCTCCCATATTCTCTTGGGTCAGCAGAACGACAACTACAATCCGGGTAATACGAGTCTACACGGCTCCAAATTTGATGACGCAGCACACCCTGACCAATTCCATGGATGAACACTAACTTTTTCATCCGCTGGCGAATCCCAATTTGGAGCATGCGTTCGAAATGAGACAGTTGGAGTTCGAGCATTGTGGAAGGATCCAATCCCACCTGGGAATCCACAATCGCGTGCATGTGCAAATCAACTTCCATATCTGATCGATCACTCGCACGATCATTCGCCTCTTTGTATTTGGTCTTGAAATCTTTCTCCAATCGCTTTTTTTGCTCCTGTGAAACGTCCTGCTGCACAATTTCAAGCACCGAAGGAACAACACGCTCGTAAGCCATTTTTTCTTCTTTTGCATCTGCAACAATGAGCAGACGTCCCGATTCGTACGGATACTCAAAGCCATTTTCATCTTCTACCATTACGCTCGTCTCTGACATGACTTGGGTGACCACACCTTGGCCCACTTCATCCAAAAAACGAACTTTTGCTCCAACTTTTAGTGCTTTCAATCCCATCTGCGCGAAATTACGCATCACGCACCTTAAACCTGAAGCCATGAGCAGCTCTTTATCCTCATACCGCCTATTCCGACCCAATGCAATCTCCACCATTTTCACCGTTGGAGCATTGACACTTGCCCCGCTGGTCAGCGGGCAGATCAACATTAAGTCCAAACAACTTACGCACATCGATGACGCGATGCTTCGTGCCGTAAGCTCAATGAATCTACCCTCTATATCCGTGGCAATCGTGCAGGACGGAGCGTTGCTCTGGAGCCATTCTCACGGTTTGTTGAATACAGAGGCTCAGGTAAAGGCTACTCCTGACGCCCGCTATGCAGTGGCTTCCAATACCAAAGCCTTCACAAGTGCCGCCTTGGCCCAATTAGTAGATGCCGGAAAAATCAATTGGGACGATCGCGTCACAGACTACCTGCCCAGCTTCAAGCTCTACGACCCTTACGTAACTTCTGAACTGCGAATTCGGGATTTGTTGTGCCATCGATCTGGACTGGCCACGTTTTCGGGTGATTTGCTATGGTACGGTTCCAGCTGGACATCGGACGAAGTATTGCAAAAAGCCCAATTCCTGAAACCGGTCAGCTCGTTTCGAACGGAAT
Source organism: Flavobacteriales bacterium (assembly GCA_016777435.1). GTDB lineage: Bacteria > Bacteroidota > Bacteroidia > Flavobacteriales_D > Sanyastnellaceae > UA16. Next base: position 4,904 of record JADHRK010000076.1, on the reverse strand, counting down.
TTGGCTACCAAAACATTCTCTTCATCGCTGCGGGAAAAATCATCGAAGTCGTTACTGGCCAAACCTGGCAAAATTGCATTCAAGATTCCCTACTTTCTCGTATCGGAATGACCCAATCCATTCTCAGCGTGAGTGAGCTGGGAGACGGAGCACCGCAAGCAGTGCCGCACAATGAGACAGCCGATGGTGGCCAAGTACCCATCGAGTGGGTCAACTGGGACAACATGGCCCCTGCCGGGGCTTTGATCGCCAGCGTAGAGGAAATGGCCAAATGGATGATCGTGCAATTAGATAGCGGCCGGATTAGCAACCAAACCGTTTGGAATCCAGAACGAACACAAGAAATGTGGACCATGCACACCCCCATTCCTGTTTCAAGTTGGTACCAATCAAAATTGCCTTCCATGCATTTTCGCGGTTATGGTCTGGGCTGGGAAATGACCACATTGCACGGTCGGAAAATCGTCGGACATTCAGGAGGTTACGATGGCATGATCTCCCGTCAAATGCTGGTGCCGGAAGAAAAAATCGGCGTGTTCATCGTCACCAATACCAATAGCTCCGTTCCTTGGGCACTTGGCTACGACATTTTAAACGTTTTGCTCGATCAAAACACTGATTTCAATTTACTCACTTTCTTGGAAGACAACAGAGCTTCCGAACCTGAAAATAAAGCAAAGGAAGCGGCTACACTCGCGTCAACACGCGTCAAGGGCACCGCTCCGTCTCATGCCATAGGCGATTTTGCAGGAGCTTATACCGACCCCATGTACGGCACCATACAGGTGACGGAAAGCGATGATGGGTTGCAGCTTCAATTCATCCAAACGCCTTTGTTCCGTGCTGAATTGAAACACTGGCATTACGATACGTTCCAGTTAAATTGGTCCGAACAGATGATGCTACCGAGCGGAATGGTTCATTTCTCCGTTGACGCCGCAGGACAAATCGAATCCCTTGATGTGGATGTTCCGAATCCTGATTTTGATTTTACAGAGCTTCATTTTATTCGCAATGAAACGCCATGAAACGAAGAATAAATCGTACCTTAATCCATTGTTAATGAAACACTTTTAAATCATTACATCAATGTTTTTATCACTAAGGTTGAGGCGGTCGCTTTGGAGCATAATGTGTAAACTTGCGGCACCAATCCTATTGGTTTCCAGTGCTTTTGCCCAACCCGATGCACCAGAAGGACTCAACTCGGAGGCGCTTAGAACGTGGCTCAAAACAGAATGGTACAACCCTTACTTCAATGATTTGGGCTACAACGGTGCACGAACACAAATGTTTGGATATACGGATGAGTTAAACAATGCCATTTACTGTATTTATACTGGCTTTCAGCAACCTTCCGAATTCACCACTTACCTCGACCCTATCAATACGGAGCACATCATTCCGCAAAGTTTCTTTGGTGGAATTTCTCCTATGAAATCAGACTTATTCAATATTCGTCCTTCCCACGGAAGTGCCAATTCATCACGAGGAAACTCACCCTACAACGAGATCGCTGATGAAAATGCACAATGGTATGGGACCGACTCGAATGGCGCGTACGTGACGCAAAGCAACGTTCCATCAGACCCCGAGAATTGGTCAAAAAGATCGGGGTCTCTCTGGGAACCCAAGGACGATGCCAAAGGAGACATAGCCCGGAAGGTATTTTATTTCTATACCATGTATCCAACCCAAGCGGGGGAAATAGCGACTTTGGGGAATCCGGAAATGTTTTACGCATGGCACTTAGCAGATCCTGTATCTGCTTTCGAAGCCACCCGTAATGACCGAATCCAAGAGGTGCAGGGCAATGCGAATCCATTCATCTCTCACCCCGATTGGGTGGAGACCGCTTGGTTTTGGTCGGGTGCGGTGATCAATGGATGCACCGATCCCGTCGCCTGCAATTATTTGGAGACGGCGAATACTGACGATGGCACTTGCTTTTACCCTGAAACAGGATTGGATTGTGATGGAAATACACTTTCAAGCTGTTCTTTGTTTTTCAGTGAGTATGCCGAAGGCAGCTCAAACAACAAATACCTGGAAATTTACAACCCCGGAGTAGCGGAAGTCTCATTGGAAGGATATGCCCTCGCACACACCGTCAATGCACCTGCCGTTCCAGGGACATACGAAACATGGGTTGAGCTCCCAACCACAGCAACTATTGCCCCGGGCAGCGTATTCCGCGTTGTGCACTCCCAAGCCACGCTAGAATTGCTCAACAACGCAGATTTCACCTACAGCAGCCTTTCCAATGGTGACGATAGTTTTGGACTGGTTTACGGTACGCCAACCGATTTCGATTTGTTGGATATCATCGGAGATTGGAACGGAGATCCCGGCAGCGGTTGGCCAGTAGCCGGCGTAGAGAACGCAACGGCTAATCACACATTGATTCGAAAGCCAGGTGTATTGGATGGAAACAACGGCGATTGGATTGCATCTGCCGGCACCAATGAAGCAGACTCTGAATGGGTAGTTTTAGAATCCGATGACTGGTCAAACTTTGGGATGCATTCGGCAGATGGAACATGCAGCACTGAAGTGGAAGTATCAGAAGATGTAATGGGCTGCATGTATGCCGCTGCATGCAATTTTGACCCTTCGGCGACCTTGGACAATGGCGCGTGTGATTTTATCAGCTGTGAAGTCCCAGGTTGCTCCTACACAGGTGCATTAAACTTTGAGCCGCTGGCCACTTTTGATGATGGAAGCTGCCTCTTTAATGATAATGTAAACACTTGTTCTTCTGACATTAACGGGGATAATCTCATCACGGTTGGCGACCTTCTTTTGCTTCTGACAGACTTCGGCGGAATATGTCCTTAAGGCCTTGGCCTCAGGCAGAATTCAAGTTTTCGAATCCGAATCGCACCAACTGTGCCACGCATTAAAACCCTTGGTGAAACGTCATATTGAAGCCCATATTGATGACGAAACCCAGATCAAACAGGAAATAATCATTATTTCTGTCGACGAATTGGTCTTAATCAGCTTCTAGAGCTTATATTAGGAGTCCCAAATTGTCTGACATGAGCCAAACTTGCCTAACCAGGATATTCTGGATTTGTGCGTTTTTCTATGGAGCAGTGACTCCCTCGAGCGCCCAAAACTATCAAATGTCCATTGATATCGTAGCGGAACACGAAGGAATGGTGGACGAAGTTGATCTTACCGATCACACCACCTACCGCTTTTACATCGAAACCATCAATCCCGGCGATCGGGTTTTGTCTGTTTTCGGGAATTCTGAAAACCCCACAGAAATTTTCGCGCCAGGTGGTTACTTCAATAGCATTTACGCATCCGGACCAAGTGCCTCAGGCATTTCGTTGGCGGGAATCGCCATATATCCATCGTTGACATACGACAGTTATGTTACCATCGGAATTGAACATGAACCCGATGCGACACTGGGAGAAACTGCGATTGTAACCGAGGAAGACATCAATCAGCAATGGGTAACCAACCTGTTTTCTCCATCAGCAACTTCTGGTGAAGACATTATTATGACCACAGATTTGGGAGGTGCATGGTCAGCACCAGAAACTTCTACCAATGGTTTATCAGGGGATGATTTGAAAGTATTGGTGGCTCAATTTACTAGCACTGACTGCTTACAAGGAACCTTCCATGCGATGATTCAGCCGGCCGATGGTTCAGAGTCATTTGTTCTAGCGCAGCAATTCAATTGTACCGAATGCGGCCCCATTGGCTGCGGCGATGAAACTGCGTGCAATTACATTCCGGGAACCCCATCCTATCCAGGATCAGACTTGGATTGCGTATACCCAGAACCAAATTTCGATTGCGCTGGAACTTGCCTCAATGATGCAGACAGCGATGGGATTTGCGATGAACTTGAAGTCTCCGGCTGTACAGATGCACTCGCATTGAATTACGACTCCAATGCGACAGATGACAATGGTTTTTGTGCCTATGCTGAGGATTTGAATTGTGCAGATGAAGCTGCTTGCAATTACCAACCCTTTGCAGGTCCAGGATACTGCTTGCAAATTGAGCCATATGCCATGCACTCGGGAATGGTCGGAACAGACGATTTGAGTGGATACACCACCTACCGCATCTACGCTTTGTGCGAAAACAATGATGATTTCGTCTCGAGTGTGAGCGGAGATTCAGAATTCCCAACCGTGGTTGGAAGTTCTGGTAGTCTTTTTCAAAGTCCGTTTGGCGGTGCATTGGGCTCGGATCAAAATCCAGCACTTTTTGCATTTCTACCGAGCACAGCATTCGACAGTTATGTGACCATTGGACTCACTGAGACTGCGGGTCCAGGAGAAGGTAGCATCAATACCATTACCTCCGAATCCAATCCATGGAACCTCGATTTCGAGGCTGGAGAGACTCTCGCCATCAATGATGATATTGGAGGAGGTTGGTACATTTTTAACGGTGAGAGCAATGGAATTGCAGGAGATGATTACCGGGTCCTTTTGGCGCAAATCACCACCGATGGCGATCTTTTTGGCAGCATGTATGTCCAGTTCTTTGTGAATGGATCACCGGCCGTCGAAGTTCGAGAATTGGTTGATTTTGCTCAAGCCTGCTATGGTCCCGAAGAGCTCGCGGCTTGCGAATACCCGGAGGAAAGCGTTGACTGCGACGGCAACTGCCTCGCTGACACCGACGAAGACGGAATCTGCGACGAATTTGAAGTCGCTGGATGCCAAGACGAAGCGGCCTGCAACTACGACGCCGATGCCACCGACGAAGATGGTTCGTGCTTCTACAACGATGCCGGATACGAATGCGATGGCAACTGCATCGCTGATGCAGACGGTGATGGAGTCTGTGACGAATTTGAAGTCGCTGGATGCATCAACCCTGAAGCCTGCAACTACGTCGACCCCAACATCGTCACGGATCTCGTA
>JADHRK010000075.1 GCA_016777435.1 Flavobacteriales bacterium | reverse complement strand
CGGACGCTGCCGTCGACATGACTTCTTTGTTCGGAAATAGCGAGGATCCATGGTTGACCACGGCAACGGAAAGCTTCTACCAGCATCCGTTAGGAGCTGACTTCGGTGGAAACATCAACCCCGGTTTCTACGGCACATTCCCAGAGTTGGAGTATGACTCTTGGTTGACGATTGGTGCCGGTCCAGGCGACTACAATGCCCTCGCACAAGAAAACATGTACATCTACCTGCCCGAATTCAACCTCGGAAATGATTTGATCATTGATACGCAGGATGGTGCTCAGATTTTCTTGAATGACGGTGCCTCCGATACGCAAGGCGTGCCAGATGAAGACGGACGTTTGTTGGTCGGGCAATTCACCACGAGTGGTGTGGTCTTCTTGCGCTACAATATCCGATTCCAAGGAGCGGAAGAGGAGATTTTTGAGTACACCGATGTTGAGCTGACATTCCCAGCGGTCGAAGGAGGTTGCACCGATGCGGATGCTGTGAACTATGATCCTTCAGCCAACTTCGATGACCTGACATGCGTCTTCTTGGGATGCACGGATGAAACCGCCGACAATTACGATTCGGCAGCGAATCTAAACGACGATTCTTGTCTTTATGAGGGGTGTATGGATACCGATGCGGACAACTATGATTTACAAGCCAATAGCGGTGATCAGGATGCAATTTGCTTGTATTCCGGTTGCATGGATTTTGCCGCAGACAACTACGATGCCCAAGCCAATACCGGCGATCAAGGTGCAATTTGTATTTACAACGGTTGCATGAATGAAGTCGCTGACAACTATGATCCCATGGCGAATGTGGACGATGGTACGTGTTCGTTCACGGGTTGCTTTGACCCCGAAGCGGACAACTATTATGACTTGGCCAACGCGGGCGATCAATTGGAGCTCTGCGAGTACTTGGGTTGCACAGATGCAGATGCCGACAACTTTGATGCTGGTGCGAACGTGGACGACGAATCATGCCTCTACACGGGTTGCATGGACGACGGTGCCGACAACTACGATTCTCAAGCGAATACAGGTGATCAAGATGCCATCTGTCTCTATACGGGTTGCATGGATGAATTGGCTTCCAATTACAATGCCATGGCCAACACAGGAGACCAAGAAGCATTGTGTGAGTACACCGGATGTACGAATCCAGATGCGGATAACTTCAACGTAGGAGCCAATGTGGACGATGGATCTTGTGACGTTGCAGGTTGTATGTATACAGCAAGTCTCAATTACAACGAAGCAGCCACTTACGATGATGAGTCGTGTGTGTTCCCTGTTCAAGGTTGTACAGATGAAAATGCGAGCAACTTCAATCCTGAGGCGGGAATGGAAAATGGTTCTTGCCTCTTCGGAGGATGCACCATAGCCAGCGCGACGAACTATGATGCGACGGCTTCCGTCGATGACGGCTCTTGTGAGTTTGCCGGTTGCACCGATGAAACGGCGTGCAATTATGATGCAAATGCTTCAACAGACGACGGCACTTGCTTGATCGTCGGTTGCATGGACACGGACGGGTTGAACTTTGATCCAAACGCCAACTTCCCTGGCGGTTGCGATTACCCAGACGCTTGCCCAGGTGACATCAATGGTGACTCATTCGTCGATGTATCTGACTTGCTGACGTTCTTCCAGTACTACGGAACTCCATGCCCTGAATAAGGCTTGGAAGATTGGACCAACCATCCAAATTCACTTGACAGAAAGAGCTGCCTTTGGGCGGCTCTTTTCTTTTTCTAGAAAAGATGGAAGGCTTATTTTTGACCATGCACCGAATTCACTTCATGGCTGCCCTTTCCTTGCAACTGATGGTATCTTTTGCCGTCTGTGCGCAACACGTTCCCCAAACACCCTATTTGCCAGGGAATGATGCACCTAATTGGGTCCGGTTGATGTACGGGGATGATGCCTCGCCAGAAGTTGTCCGTTCCGCATTTGAGGCGCATTACGAGCGCATTCCCTTCGTCAAAAACCGAGACACGCAATACTACAAGCGCTGGATGCGGAACCATGAATTGACCTCTCCTCAACCTTCCCGCGGATACACGGAGCTGCATCAAGCTGCGTCGGAACGAATGAACGGAATTTGGGAAGAAATGGGACCCTGGAGTTATGATCCTGAAGTGGCAATGGCTTTTCAAGTGCAAAGTCCGGGTGCCTGCCATGTTTATACCGTTGAGCAGGCCAAGTCCAACCATGAAATCGTTTGGTGCGGAACAGCCACCGCCGGTGCGTGGAAATCAGAGGATCATGGTCAGCATTGGCAATTGATGTCACGCGATCTGCCGCTTACCAGTGTTTACAGCATCGCGATTCATCCAGATGATCCGAACCGGGTGTGGCTCGGTTCCGGTTCTGGCCAACTGTGGCGAACCTCAGATGGCGGTGTGAGCTGGGAAGCATGTGGAAGTTCCAACTTCCAAGGCGCTGATCGATGGTACCGTGACCTTATTTTTGGACCGAGTGCGGATGGACAGGAACCCATGCTCTTTGCCGCAACCAATTACGGCTTGTTCCGAACGGCCGACGAAGGGAATACCATGATTCAAGTGAGCGGTGGCGAATTCATGGAAATTGCCTTTCATCCGGAGGCAGACAGCATTTGTTACGCCATCCAGCTTTTAGGCGAAAGCACAATTTTCAAAAGATCGACAGATGGCGGACTTACGTTCACCTCTGGAGCAGAAGGCTGGCCGAACATTGCATCTGGAGAAGGCCAAAGGCGCTGCGAGATGGCGGTTACTCCTGCAGATCCCGACTTGGTCATTGTGCTTGCATCTGGATCAACTGACAACGGCGGAGGGCTATTTGGAATTTACAAGAGTATTGATGCGGGCGAAACCTTCGAATTCATCTGCTGTGGGAATGGCCCAGGAGGACCATGGGCTGCGGACACCAATCCCAATATTTTGGGATGGTCAGAAGATGGAACAGGCGATGGAGGCCAATACTATTATGACCTCGCGTTGGACATCAGCCCCACCGATGCAAACCGTCAATTTGCGGCCGGCATTTGCGTCTGGCGCTCTGAAAATGGCGGAGTGGATTGGGATTTGAATGGCCACTGGGTCACATGGGCCGGCGAATTCACGGCAGACCGCTATACCCACGCAGATGTCCACGATGTGAAATTTTTTACCCGATCGGATGGTACCGTGGATTTGTGGGTGGCTTCGGATGGAGGTCTTTACCATTCCGGTGATCAAGGAGACCACATGGAGCCAAGGATGTATGGACTCCATGGGACGGATTTTTGGGGATGGCAAGCGGGTTGGCGAGGCCCAGAGGTCATGGTAGGTGGAACGTACCACAACGGTACTTTGATCCGGAATGGCGACCTCTACAGATGGGGGGCAGAAAGCGATTCATCGGGAGGGTGGCTCGCAGAGTTGGCGGGGGATAATTTTCGGGGGTTTATCAACCCGGGCGATCCTTCGGTGGGCTACCACGATGGCGGGGCATTCCGGTTCACCAATGATCGGTTTGATCGCATCAATAGTCTGCCTTTCGACGGCACGAAAAAGCCCAACACGGCATATTGGTTCGGTGAATATGGCAACTTGGAATGGGACCCTGCGTGTTACCAATGCTTGTACTCTCCTGTAGGTTCTGAATTGTGGCGCTCGGAAGATGGCGGAGCCACCTGGTTATTGGTCCAGGACTTTGGCGGTGAAAAAATCATTTCGGTGAAAGTGAGTCCACGGGATGCAGAGCGCTTGTATGTCTCTCAAAAACTAAGTGGTTCCCTCTGGCGCATTCACCGCTCGACGGATGGAGGAAGCACGTGGGAAATTGCGACCCCGACGCCTGCAGAAAATGGCAGCAACAACAACCAACCCATTTACTTGGATGTCGACGGGACCAACCCGGATGTTCTTTGGTGTGTGCTTACCGGCACACAGAACGGCCACAAAGTATTGCAAAGTCAAGATGCTGGAGAAACATGGCAGGACCTGACCACAGCTACCATCGCAGGCGAACGCGTCGTGAGCCTCGCCCACCAGCGGGGAACGGATGGGGGAGTCTACATTGGCACTACGCAAGCCGTTTATTACCGTGACAATGAAATGGACGATTGGCTGCTTTACAACACCGGGCTGCCCATGATCAATGTTTCGACGTTTCTGCAGCCGGATTATTGCGGCGGCCATATTCGGACAGCAGGTACACGCGGGGTGCATCAATCTGAATTCAAGGAGCCTTCGTCGGTTTTGGCTGGATTCATGGCGGATCGACGGCGGATCAACTTGGCATCGCCTTGCACGGTTTCTCCCATTCATTTCGCCAGCGTCTCTGTCGCATTGTGCGATGGCGCTCAATACCAATGGGACTTCCCGGGCGGAGAATCCAACGGAGAAGGGGAAAGTGAGGCATGGGTCTGGTACCAAGAGGAAGGGACCTTTCCTGTAACGCTTACGGTGACGGATGCTGAGGGCAATTCGGATTCTTGGACATGGGAAAACATGATCGAAGTTGTCAACGAACCCGTAGTTCAAGCCGGTGGTTTTGCGGAGAATTTTGATGGCCCCATTTTCCCGCCTGAACATTGGCGGATGGAGGTGAATGGACATGCATGGGAGCAAGCTTGGGACTTGATGGATGGCACCAACGGCGTGGCGCAATTTCCCAATTATTGGGTGAATACAGAAGGGGCGACCGACTTGCTCATCACGCCTGCGTTTGATCCACATGGTATGAATCATGTCACCTTCGACATTGCCCATCAGATGTATGCGGATAATTCCGATGGTTTGGAACTCTGGGGCCGCCCGGGTGGAGAAGAGGATTGGACGCCGTTGTGGGCGGCTTATGGGCCAGATTTGGCTGTGCCGGGCTGCTACATGTGGTTCTGGTACGATACCGGAGGAGATTTGATGTGGTCAACGCAAGAGGTAGCCCTTCCCCTGGAATGGTCGCAAGGCGATGTGTCTTGTTTGGAATTGGCCTTTGTGAATGTCGGGGCGTATGGCAATCATATTTGGATTGACAATGTCACTTTAAATGCGGCGTATTCTGTTCATGGCAATGAAAACCCTCGAGAGTTGGCCATGTATCCCAATCCAAATGATGGACAATGCCAGGTGGTGGTGCCAGATGATTTTCTCGGGAAGTCCTACCGCATCCATGATGCTTCAGGGCGGTTGATGCACGAGAGTGCATTCAAGCAAACACATGAAAGTTGGGGGCTGCTGCTGCCTGCGGGTATCTATACCGTTCAAGTTGAGGGGCAACGCGCATTGCGTTGGATCGTTCGATGAAGGAACCCACACACCAATCGGATCCGGGTGACTGGATTTATGCTGCTGGACGTGTCATTTTGGATACCCGCTCACCCGGTGAATTCGAAAAAGGACACATTCCTGGAGCTACTCCGCTTCCCATCTTCGAAGACGATGAACGGGCTGTCATTGGCACGTTATACAAGCAACAAGGAAAGCCGGCAGCGGTGGAGAAAGGGTTGGAGTTTGTCGGACCTAAGATGGGGGAATTGGTGCGGCTCGCTCGGGAATTATTCGAAGCGCAAGAAGACCGAGAACCCATCATTGTTCATTGTTGGCGGGGCGGCATGCGCTCGGGCGCTGTGGCTTGGCTGTTGGAAACGGCCGGGCTCCCTGTCGTGAAATTGATCGGCGGATACAAAGCCTACCGAGGGTGGGCACGAAAAGATTTCGAATCCATTGCATGTTTGCGCGTGGTGGGTGGCATGACCGGTGTTGGCAAAACCAAGGTCTTGCATGCGCTGCAGCAGACAAGTGCTCAAGTCCTCGACTTGGAGGGGATTGCGGGGCATTTGGGATCCGCATTTGGAAACCTTGAACGCATTCCACAACCGAGTTCAGAGCAATTTGCCAATGATTGCCATCGCATTCTCAAAGGATTCGATTGGAGTTTACCGGTGTGGACAGAAAACGAAAGCAGGGCCATCGGTACGGTGCACCTGCCCCAAGAATTTTTTGATTCCATGCGTGCTTCACCCGTCTGGGTGTTGGAGCGCACCCAGGAGGAGCGCCTTGATGTGTTGTGCGAAGTGTATGGGACGGCAAGCACGGAATTGCTGGAAGCAGCTTTTGAGCGCATCCGAGAAAAACTGGGTGGGTTGCGGTGTCAACAAGCGATTGATGCCTTGCGAAACAATGATTTGCGGGCTGCCGCGGCCATTGGTTTGGTCTACTACGACAAACTATACGACCACACGCAACAGCGCTATCCACGTGAGGATAATTATAGGGTGGATGGCAAGGGGAAAACACACGAAGAAATTGCTCAATATTTGCATGCGCTGGACTAATGCAGGGCGCATATTTGACTCAAAAACACACTAAAATGGATACCGTTCAACTGACCCAATTTTCCCATGGCGCTGGCTGTGGTTGTAAGCTTTCACCGGCTGTGCTGCATGAAATTTTGTCGGGAGTGGATCGGTCGGAGTCTTTTCCTTCCCTGCTGATTGGCAACGATACGAAGGACGACGCCGCCGTAATGGATTTGGGGGATGGTACGGGAATCATATCCACGACAGACTTTTTCATGCCTATTGTGGATGATCCCCGCACGTTTGGTCGCATTGCAGCTGCGAATGCCATCAGTGATATTTATGCCATGGGTGGCACCCCTCTCATGGCCATTGCTATTCTTGGATGGCCGCTTGGTAAGATTCCGGAATCGGCCGCGAGTGCCGTTCTCGATGGTGGCCGAAGCATTTGTTCAGAAGCGGGCATTCCATTGGCAGGCGGCCATAGCATCGATAGCCCTGAACCGATTTTCGGTCTTGCCGTAACAGGGCGGGTCCCGCTGAATCAATTGAAGGCGAATGCAGCTGCGCAACCTGGGGATCATTTGTTCTTGACAAAACCGGTGGGTGTTGGGATGGTGACGACCGCACAGAAAAAAGGCATTGTGACCGAAGACGACCTGAAAGCTGCGGTGGATTCCATGCAAGCTTTGAATGCCGTAGGTGCGAAATTGTCCCAAGTATCTGCCGTGCATGCCATGACGGATGTCACGGGCTTTGGATTGCTGGGCCATTTGGTTGAAATGTGCGAAGGAGCGAAACTTCGCGCTGAAGTCGATACCGCTTCGGTTCCCTTGTTATCCCCAGAGCGACTCAGGCATTACCACTCCATGGAATGCGTGCCGGGAGGGAGCAGAAGGAATTGGGCCAGTTATGGTCATCATGTCGATGCACTCAAGGGTTTCGATCGTGACCTCTTGTGTGACCCTCAAACAAGTGGAGGGTTGCTGGTGTCGGTTGGAAATTCAGGAATGGAGCAAGTGGTGGCCATCTTGAAAGAGGAGGGGCTGCATTCCCTTTCTATGGGCACCATGGGGAGCCGGGAGGATTGGAGCGCTGATGCTCCATTGATTTCGTTTCGCTAAACGGGGCAAAAAAAAACCGCCGATCCAAAAGGACCGGCGGCTCACGTTCAGGAACGTTCAGTTTTTGGGAATATTAGTCCTTGCTGACAGCCAAGCTGTAGATGACCAATCCGAAGCCAATCTTGTTGATGGCGTCACCGATGTTGTAGACTACGTCCATGTTGAGTCCAATTCCGTCAACGAAATCGTACCAACCTTCGGTTCCGATCATGTATCCCAAAGGATAGATGCCCCAACCAATGAGGACAAACTTGCACAGGATGCCGTGAGCACGCTGCACTGAAGCGGAAGACTTGTCAGCCAAGGCTTTTGCTTCACCAAACATGATCAGGTAAACGATGTAGCCATACGCAATACCGGAAATCAATCCCCACAGAGCAGGCCCTGTTCCGGTGGTGTATACTGCTTCACCCAAGTATCCGCAGACCAGCATTACAACTGAAGCCCAGATGAGCTTCCAGAGCAAGCCTGTTTGAGCACCTGCGGCTTTTAGGATGAGGTAGAATTCAACGCACATCAACGGAACAGTCAATGTCCAGTCAACATAACGGAAGAACGTTGGAGACTCTCCAACTTCTGCCCAATAGTCGCGCATGTAGTAATAGTGGACGGCGGCGATGAATGTGATCAATCCGCTGACCAAAAGAGAAGTTTTCCATTTGCCTTCGACCATGTTGATCGAAAGGAAGAAAAATGCTGATGCTGCCATCATGGCCATGGTGCCTACGAAGAATGTAAATCCTACGTAGTCGTCCGTTGGCATAGCTTTAATAGCAGATAGAATAAAAGAAGTCATGTGTTTGGGTTTTGGTTACAATTATGAAACGTGTCCTGAGAACATGGATTTAACATCCTTTGACAGATGTTGTTCACCGCAATCTCCAAAAAGTTCAACACTTTTCACAGTCAACTTCTTAACGTTATGATTTTAAATTGTTTAAAAGATGAAAAAGAAGGTGGGTTGGGAGTCCCATAACTGTGAAGTAGGACCCATTGAGCGAGACAACGCCTGCAAACCCAATCAGGTCTTGTACACCGTACGCACCTGCTTTATCGAAAGGTTGGTACTGCTCGATGTAGTGGTCCATCAATGCGTCATCCAGAGCGGCGAAAGTTACCTGGCATGTGTCCACTGCTGAGTTGATTCCGCTAGCTTTCGTCGTGACAGCGATGCCGGAGGCAACGGTGTGCGTTTTGCCAGTCAACTGTTGGAGCATGGCTTTCGCTTCCTCCGCTGACTTGGGTTTGCCGAGCACTTGCCCATCACAAAGCACGACAGTATCTCCTGTTATGAGCACATCGTGATCTTCTAATTCGTCGATATAGGCCTTTGCTTTTTTACGGGTAACGTATTCTGCAACTTCTGGCCCTGTTATGGAGGAAGGAAATGACTCGTCAACGTCTTTGAG
>JADHRK010000074.1 GCA_016777435.1 Flavobacteriales bacterium | reverse complement strand
ACACCCCTCACCCTCGACCCACCCTATTATTCCCTAGCACATGCACGTACTAAAAAGAGACGGACGCAAGGAGCCCGTTCAATTCGATAAAATCACAGCAAGAATTAAAAAACTCTGTTACGAATTGCACCCTGCCGTGGATCCTGTGAAAGTCGCAATGCGGGTGATTGAGGGGGTGTACGACGGAGTCACTACCACTGAGTTAGACAATTTAGCGGCGGAAGTGGCGGCGACCAACGCTGTAACCCATCCGGATTACGCGAGCCTCGCCAGCCGAATTGCGCTATCCAATCTTCACAAGTCAACGAAGAAATCCTTCGCTGAGACGATGGAAGACTTGCACAATTACATCGATCCCATCACGGGGCAAAACGCTTCCTTGGTTGCCACAGATGTCATTGAAATCATTCGCGAGCAGGCTGAGTTTTTGGACTCACAAATCATTTATGATCGGGATTTCAATTACGATTATTTCGGATTCAAGACGTTGGAGCGAAGCTACTTGCTGAAAATCAACGGTGAAATTGTAGAGCGCCCCCAGCACATGCTGATGCGCGTTGCGGTGGGCATTCACAAGGATGACATGGACGCGGCGGTAAACACCTACAATCTCATGAGTGACGGCTGGTTCACCCATGCCACGCCCACCCTATTCAATTCAGGAACCCCGAAGCCTCAAATGTCCAGTTGCTTCTTGTTGACGACACAAGAAGACAGCATCAGCGGTATCTATGACACGCTCAAGCAATGTGCTAAGATTTCCCAGAATGCCGGAGGCATTGGTTTGTCCATACACGATATCCGCGCCACTGGCTCCTACATCAAAGGCACCAACGGTACGTCGAATGGAATAGTGCCCATGCTGCGCGTTTTCAACGATACCGCCCGATACGTCGACCAAGGTGGAGGGAAGCGCAAGGGATCTTTTGCGGTCTACATCGAGCCATGGCACGCAGACATTTTCGACTTCCTAGAACTGAAGAAAAATCACGGAAAGGAAGAGCAGCGTGCACGCGATTTGTTTTACGCCCTTTGGATTCCCGATTTGTTCATGAAACGCGTCGAAGAAAATGGCGATTGGACGCTGATGTGTCCAAACGAATGCCCCGGACTCTCAGATACGCACAGCGCTGATTTTGAGGCGTTGTACACCAAATACGAAGCCGAAGGCAAAGGACGTAAGACGATCAAAGCCCAGGAGTTGTGGTTCAAGGTTTTGGAATCACAAATCGAAACCGGTACGCCTTATATGCTCTACAAGGATGCAGCGAACTCCAAGTCCAACCAGCAAAACCTGGGCACGATTAAGTCTTCGAATCTCTGCACGGAAATCATTGAGTACACGGCTCCAGACGAAGTCGCCGTATGCAACCTCGCCTCTGTTGCCTTGCCGAAGTACGTCAAAAATGGTACGTTCGACCACGACAAACTTTTCGAAGTAACGTACCAGGTGACACGGAACCTCAACCGCATCATCGATCGCAATTATTACCCGATTCCGGAAGCCCGTAATTCCAATATGCGTCACCGACCCATTGGTCTTGGTGTGCAGGGATTGGCGGATGTATTCATTCTTATGCGTCACCCATTTGATTCGGATGAAGCCCGAGCATTGAATCGAGAAATCTTCGAAACCATTTACTATGCCGCGTGCACCGCGTCCAAGGATATGGCCAAAGATGAAGGAGCCTATGAATCATTCAAAGGCTCTCCCGCCTCTGAAGGCAAGTTGCAATTTGATTTATGGGGAGTGACCCCCACCGACCGATGGGAATGGAACGTATTAAAAGAAGAAATCAAAGAACACGGTTTGCGCAATTCTTTGCTGCTCGCACCCATGCCCACAGCGTCTACAGCGCAAATCCTAGGCAACAACGAGTGCTTTGAGCCCTACACGTCCAATATTTACACCCGACGGGTGCTCTCCGGTGAATTCATCATCGTGAACAAGCACTTACTGCGGGACCTGACAAAGCTCGGCCTTTGGGATGATGACATGAAAAACCGCATCATCTCTGCGAACGGATCCATCCAAAACATCAATGAAATCCCGGACAACCTGAAGGCGTTGTATCGCACGGCTTGGGAAATTCCCCAGCGGGCATTGATTGACATGTCCGCAGATCGCGGAGCATTCATCTGCCAATCTCAGTCCCTGAATGTCTTCATGGAAAACGTCAACACGGCGAAATTGACCTCCATGCATTTCTATGCTTGGAAACAAGGATTGAAAACAGGCATGTACTACCTGCGCACCAAAGCCGCGACGGATGCAATCAAGTTCACCGTGGACAAGAAATACAAGGAAGCACCGGTAGCTGCAGCAGTCGAAACGCCTGAGGCTCCTCGAAAGGCAATCCAAGATATGACCGATGAAGAGCAGGCGGCAATGGCATGCTCCATCGAGAATGGATCCGACTGTGAAATGTGCAGTGGATGATTTGAATGAATGCCCTAACAACCTCGAAGAGCTGGATTCCAATTATGGGATTCGGCTCTTTTGTTTTAAAACCAATCGTTTCGAAGAAATAGGTCAGCGATTGACTGAGGCCAATAAAGCCCAGAAGTTTAATAAGAGCAGGCCCACCGCCAACAAAAGGTGAAGCGGCTGAAGAACCGCAGGCATGGCCAGCAATACGAATGCAATTCCCGACGCCATCTGCACAGCAATGAGTCCGAGAGACCAGCGTGCCACTCCACCCAATGGCGATTTGATTTTCAATTGTGGCCAAATCCACATGAGTTGTGCCGTGAGGACTATCCAAGAGCCCGAACGGTGCAATTTCCACCAATCCGGCAGGCCGTCCAATAGATCCGACCGTTCAATGCCCAAGTGCATCAAAAAATCCACTTGTTCGCGAACCTGTGTTCCTGCAATCAATTGACCCAACGTTAAAAGAGCTGCAAGCACCAGCCAAAGCTTTCTTTGAACACCAGGGGATTCTTTCCAATGCCCCTGCCGCACAGAATACAAAATAAGTGCCAACGCCATTAAGATGAATACTGCGCCCACCATGTGAAGCGTGATTGAAAATGGAATCAGATTGCCGTCCACCACCTTTTTTCCCATCCAGGCGACAAGGCCCAAAAAGAACAAATGCACGACGGACCAACGAAACGGATTCCACAATCGGTACCTCCATCCACCAAAGAAGGACAGTGCAATCAAAAGCAAAGCCGGAATGCCCGTCAGTGCCCCAATCAGTCGGTTGATGAACTCAACCCACGTATGCAGGGAATTGAATGTGGCATAACGATGCTTTGTATATGCCTCCCAATTGCCAGCGGAACGCTCCCGTTCAAAATCCTCTGCTACTATCTCCGTTTGCGCTACCCAGAGGGTGTCGTGTGCAATGAGCATTCGGCCCGCGTCGTAGCTTTCGCCTTCCGTCCAGGTTACTTCATCCGCCGAAGTGGGCGGAATTAGTAAACCAAAACACTTCGGCCAATCGGGACATCCCATTCCGGAGCCGGTCATGCGCACAACGCTTCCAGCCAAAACGACCATTGAGGTCATTACCAAGGCAACCCGGGTGATACGGCGCAGCGACCGTTCGATTCGTTCAGTTGAGTTGGGCTCCTTTTGCAAAATGCGTGACTTCAACCGCCTCAACGGCGTACAACTTTCCGTCGGCAATGCCGGCAATCGCTTCCACCAAACCACTCAATTCTACGGTTTTCGCATCGTATTCGACCTCCGCAAAATTCAAATCACGGTTCTCTTCGAATTCAATGGATGCATTCGCAACACCTTCTACTTTCAGCAATTCTTTTTTGATCTTTCCACCACATGCGTGCGCGCACATCATTCCTGAAACATCCAGCCTCGCCATCGTCAATTCGGAAGTGCCTGCAGTGTGGTTTTCTGTGACTTCATAAGACGACCCAGAATCGCCACAACTTGACAAGCCAAGGGCAAACACCAAAACACTGCCCACCAGAACAAATCGCTTCTTCTGATGTAGAGAAAGAATATCGCTGCGCATGTTGCAAATATACGCTGGTGAAGTACGGCGAATACCCAACATAACTTAATTTCAAGCCCCATGCCGAGCCAACCATCCCCCAAACAACGTTGGGCACCTGCATTCGTGTTGTTGCTTCTCGGCTTTGTTTGGGGCAGTAGTTTTATCCTGATGAAGTGGGGGCTGTTTGCCGCTGATGGAAGTCCGCTCTTCCCTCCCGTTGAGCTTGCCGCTCTTCGGATTGCCATTGCCGGATTCACCTTGCTGCCCATCTCCCTGCGGCATTGGAAATCCCTGAATAAAGCGCAATGGCTTTGGGTGAGTTTGATCGGTACGGTCGGGAGCTTCATCCCTGCGATTCTCTTCGCCACAGCCCAAACCGCACTCCCCAGTGCAATGGCAGGAATGCTCAATGCACTCAGTCCCATCTGGACGCTATTAATCGGAATGGCTGCATTCGGAATTGCCGTGCAACGAAATCAATTGGGCGGAATTGCCATCGGATTCGCCGGAACCCTTTGGCTCATTAAAGCCCAGCAATCGGCCAGCATGTTATCCAGTGAACCCAGTCCCTCCATTTTCATCCCCAGTTTGCTGCTCGTGATTGCTACCGTCTGTTATGGCATCAGCGTGAACATCACGCGCGAAAAGCTTCGCGGGCTAAAAAGCCCCGTTATCGCTGCATGTTCCCTTGGACTTGTTGCCTTGCCCGCGAGCTTCGTTTTCATCACTGGAGATATTCCACACTTGATTGCCTCGCATCCGGATGGTCTTCGAGGGCTCGCTGCAGTCAGCGTTCTAGCGGCATTTGGAACTGCAGGTGCCCTGGTATTATTCAATCAACTCATTGCGTGGACAAGTGCTGTCACTGCCGCTTCCGTTACCTATATTATACCCCTATTCGCCGCACTATGGGGGTGGTGGGACGGCGAACAATTAAACGCCCAGCACTTAGCGGCTGGCGGCTGTATTTTGATAGGTGTATGGCTGACCAATCGCAAGGCGAAGGGATGATTCAAAAGTCCGATCAAGACAATTGTCTGAATTGTTGAAAAGTTGAAAAGTTTCCGCTACCTTTGCCACCCCCATTTTAGGGGATAATTACACACAGGAATCATGTATGCAATCGTAGAGATCGCAGGGCACCAGTTCAAGGTAGAGAAAG
Source organism: Flavobacteriales bacterium (assembly GCA_016777435.1). Taxonomy (GTDB): domain Bacteria; phylum Bacteroidota; class Bacteroidia; order Flavobacteriales_D; family Sanyastnellaceae; genus UA16. The sequence goes on along the minus strand of JADHRK010000074.1, from coordinate 3,676 downwards.
ACCAGCAGGTTTTCGTCAACCGATTGGACGCTGAAGAAGGCAAAAAGGTCAAGTTCGACCGGGTCCTCCTCATCGACAATAAGGGAGATGTAACTGTTGGCGCCCCAGCGATAAGCGGCGCGGAAGTGTCAGCTCAGGTTGAACGCCACCTCAAAGGCGACAAAGTTCTGATCTTCAAAAAGAAGCGTCGGAAAGGTTACCAAAAGTTGAACGGTTTCCGCGCTTCATTGACGGAAATCAAAATCACTGGCATCAAGGCCGGCGGTGCCAAAAAAGCGACGGCTGAAAAGCCGGCTGCCAAAGCACCTGCTGCGAAGAAGCCAGCTGCTAAGAAGCCAGCTGCAGCCAAAACAAAGAAAACCGAAGAATAATGGCACATAAAAAAGGTGTAGGAAGTTCGAAAAACGGACGCGAGTCTGAATCGAAACGGCTCGGCGTCAAAATTTTTGGTGGCCAGGGTTGCATCGCGGGCAATATCATCGTGCGTCAACGTGGCACGCAGCATCACCCCGGTGAAAATGTAGGCATGGGCAAAGACCACACATTGTTCGCTTTGACGGACGGAGTTGTGGAATTCCGCAAAAAAGCCAATAACCGTTCTTTCGTTTCTGTCGTCCCAATGGGCGACGCTTGATTGAACGCATCAACGGCTGTTTTCGTTAAGAAGACCGCTGTTAAACCATATTTGTGACTCCCGACCCTTCATTGGGTTCGGGAGTTCTTTATTTTTACACCTTGGCAATCCAGCCTGACAAGGAAAAAACAATCATCGCCCTTTAGCCATGCTCACAGTACAATCGTTGCGGGAAGAAAAAGAGCAAATTGCAGCTGCCCTGGACAAGCGTCACATCGATGCTCGTGCGCACCTCGACCAAATCCTGGAATGGGATGCTGAACGACGAAGCACACAAACCCAGTTGGACGATCTGTTGGCTCAAAGCAATGCCTTGAGCAGAGAAATCGGGTCGCTCATGCGCGAAGGAAAGCGTGAGGAGGCGGAAGCCATCAAAGCGAAAACAGCTTCTTTCAAGGAAGAAACGGCCATCCTGAAAGAAAAAATGCAGGGAATCGAACAGCAAATGCACGATGTGCTTTGCACCATTCCCAATGCCCCTCACAACGACGTTGCCTCCGGGCGCAACTCGGAGGACAATGTGGAGACCTTCCGTTCCGGCAGTGCTGAAACACTCGAGAAACATGCCAAGCCTCACTGGGAACTTGCGGAACAGATGGATCTCATTGACTTTGAACTGGGCGCCAAGGTTACTGGAGCGGGCTTTCCTTTCTACAAAGGGAAGGGAGCAAAACTGCAGCGAGGGCTCATTCAGTTTTTCTTGAAGAAAGCAGACGAAGCCGGCTACACAGAATACATTCCACCGCTGATGATCAATGCGGACAGTGGCTTTGGCACGGGACAACTGCCCGACAAAGAAGGCCAGATGTACCACATGCAAGACGACGAATTGTACATGATTCCTACGGCTGAAGTGCCCTTGACCAACATCTACCGAGATGCCCTGGTGAAAGAAAGCGAGTTGCCCATCAAACTGTGCGGGTACACTCCTTGCTTTCGACGTGAAGCAGGCAGTTATGGTAAAGATGTGCGAGGATTGAATCGCTTGCACCAATTCGACAAAGTTGAAATTGTGCAGCTTGCTCATCCGGATGAATCCTATGACCTTTTGAATCAGATGGTCGAGCATGTCAAAGGGCTTTTGGAAGGGCTTGAATTGCCCTACCGCATCTTGCGTTTGTGCGGAGGCGATATGGGATTCACATCCGCAATGACGTATGACTTTGAAGTGTGGAGTGCCGCTCAAGAACGGTGGCTCGAGGTAAGCTCTGTTTCGAATTTCGAAACGTACCAAGCAAGTCGCCTGAAATGCCGCTACAAAGGTGCAGAAGGAAAAACACACCTGGTCCATACACTGAATGGCTCAGCGCTTGCATTGCCGCGAATTGTCGCAGCCCTTTTGGAAAACCATCAAGATGAGAATGGCGTGCACATTCCCACAGCGCTTGCACCCTTCTGTGGGTTTGACCGCATCAACGCATAACATCTGAAACTTGACTGATGCGGAAAGCCACTCCTCCACAACTGCTCTTCTGGTTCTTTGCCATCGCATTCATTGCTTGTAATTCCAAGACGCGGTTTCACAGCCAAGAAAAGGAACTCCTTCAATTAGCCGACTCGATAGAAGTCGAAGCCAATGCACTGGCAGGTGTCCCTGCCGCTGAGGCGTCCGCGGCTTTCCTGTGGGCACAAGAAAACCTTCGAGAGTTTGAATTGCTTTTGGAAGACGAAGAGATGACGGTGACCCGTGAGGAAGGTGAAATCATTTCGCAGGTATCCCGCGCACGGCGACTCTTAAAGGACCAGTCCAAGCGAAGGCAATCCACCCTCAACAGCCAACAGCGCACTTTGCTGCAACTCCGTGGTCTCGCACAAGCACTCGGCAACGAAGCAACACACGATAGCCAAGGTACCCCAATGGACTCCGCATACATTGCCGAGAATGTTACCCGTGAACTACAAATGGGACGAACCTTGAAGGTCACCATCGAAGAGACGAAATCATACGCCTCCCGTGGAATAAAGACCGTGGAAGAAATTAAGCCGCAAAGCGACAGCCTTCAAACCCAATTGCGCGGAAGACTGGCCCGGCTCATCCTCGAACGTGGTTCCATTGAATGACCGCTAATTGTCATAGACTCCCAGATGAAAAAAAATTGGATCCTCGTTGCATCGGTATTGATGGCCACAACTGCTGTTTGGGGTCAATCCGACCTGGAACTTGCAGAGTTTTATTACAACGAAGGCTCCTATGAGCAATCCAAGCTCTACCTCGATCAAATCTGGAAAAAGAACAAGACCAAAATGGTCTTCGAGATGTATTATGATGTGCTGATCGCATTGGACAATTTCGAGGCTGCTGAAAAACTGGTCAAAAGCCGAATGCGCGGCAAAAACACTCGGGCAAATGCATACGTAGAATTGGGGCAACTTTACCTCCATTTTGATCGTGAAGCACAAGCTCGATTGGCATTCGATGAAGCAATGGAGCGCCTTCAGCCCAGTCGAAATAGTGCCATTGGTCTGGCGAATGCCTTCTTGAAACTGAACGAGTTGGACCTCGCACTTGAAGTCTACACCAAGGCCCAAGCCATGGGTGTGGACAATTTGGACTATCAATTGGTTGATCTGGAGGGGCGGCGCGGCAATTACGATGGTATGATCGATGCCGCATTGCGATTGTTGCACACCAAGCCGACCTATTTCCGCAACATCCAGAATAGTTTCATCCGGAATCTTCGGGTTCTGGACAACCCCGAACTGGGTGCATTGCTCAAAGGCAAACTCATCACAGCTGCTCGGAATTATCCAGACGACGTTGCCTACCCCGAGTTATTGGTCTGGTATTTCAACCAAGTCCGTGACTTTGGTAATGCATTCGTCCACGCCAAATCCCTCGACCTGCGCGGCAGCGAAGATGGCAATCGCATCGTCGAATTGGCACAAACTGCTTCGCGAAATAAAGACTATGACACAGCCGCTCGCTGCTATGCATACGTCGCAGGCAAAGGAAGAGACAATCCTTATTTCTTTACAGCGCGTGCACAGTCCCTCCGGATGCGCATGGAACCCTTGCTTGAGGCTATCCCATCAGATACAAAG
>JADHRK010000073.1 GCA_016777435.1 Flavobacteriales bacterium | reverse complement strand
TGCCTTTCTTGCTTTCTAGCTTTTCCATGCGCTCATCGCCCGCAAGACCGATGGCGTGGGATAATGGAGTGAGCCGTTGATCGGCATTGTCTTGTCGCAAAAGGATGCGGTATTCAGCGCGGGAAGTGAACATTCGGTAAGGCTCCTTGGTGCCCTTGGTGACCAAGTCATCAATCAATACACCGATATACGCTTCGTTTCGTTTCAAGACGATTGCGTCCTTGTTCCACGTGGAACGTGCTGCGTTGATGCCGGCCATAATACCTTGTGCTGCGGCCTCCTCGTATCCGGTGGTTCCGTTGATTTGCCCAGCGAAATAAAGGTTGTTGATGCGCTTCGTTTCTAAGCTGTGCTTCAGCTGCGTGGGGTGAAAAAAGTCGTATTCAACCGCATATCCGGGCCTAAAAAACTTCACATTTTGGAACCCAGGAACGCCACGCAACGCTCGCACTTGCACATCTTCAGGCAGGCTTGTGCTGAAACCATTCACATACACTTCGACGGTTTCCCACCCTTCTGGCTCAACAAACAATTGGTGCGAATCTTTCGTATGGAAACGCTCAATTTTATCTTCGATGCTTGGGCAATACCGTGGACCTAGGCCTTGAATTCTGCCGTTGAACATGGGAGAACGATCGAACCCCTCTCGGAGTAAATCATGGACATCGCGGTTGGTGTATGCGATATGACAGCTTCTCTGGGTGTCGAGTTTGGGTGTATTGGTGAATGAAAAACGGCGCGGGTCTGGGTCGCCTTCTTGCTCTTCGAGGATACTGTAATCAATGCTTCTGCCGTCCACGCGTGGAGGCGTTCCTGTTTTCATACGGTCGGCCGAGAAACCCGCTTCGACCAGCTGTTCTGTGATCCCACGAATGGCTTTTTCACCTGCTCGGCCTCCGCCAAATTGCTTCTCACCGATGTGCATCAATCCATTCAAGAATGTTCCGGCGGTGACCACAACAGACTTAGATCGAATGGTTGCACCCAATTGGGTTTTGACACCCACACATCGTCCATCTTCTATGATTAACTCTAAAACGGCATCTTGCCAAAAGTCCAATCGAGCGGTAGATTCCAACATGAGCCGCCACTTTTCAGCAAATCGCATTCGATCGTTTTGCGTTCGAGGCGACCACATGGCTGGTCCTTTTGAGCGGTTCAACATTCGGAATTGAATAGCGCTGTGATCGCTCACGATCCCAGAGTAACCACCGAGGGCGTCGATTTCACGAATGATTTGCCCTTTGGCAATTCCGCCCATCGCGGGATTGCAGGACATTTGTCCGATTACCCCCATGTTCATGGTAATGAGCAGGGTGTTTGCGCCGAGGTTCGCGGCTGCCGCAGCGGCTTCATTTCCGGCGTGTCCTGCGCCGACAACGATTACGTCATATTCATTGTGGATCATTCGTCGTAGGATTCAAAAGCTGCGATCCAGTGCTCTTCCTGCAGTCGCATTTCTGTTTGGTCGGATTTCAACTTGTCTTTGTAGCCAATCAAATGCAAATGTCCGTGGGCTATTACGCGAATTAACTCATTGAAAAACAATGTGTTATGGGTTTTTGCGTTGTCACGAATTCGGTCAATCGAGAGGAAGAGGTCACCGCTTATTTGATTCCCATCGGAATAATCGAATGTGATAATGTCCGTGAAGTAGTCGTGCGATAAATGTTCCTTGTTCATCTGCAACAAATAGTTGTCCGAACAGAAAACAACCGAGAGCGCACCAGGTTCTTTGCCGTACCGTGCTGTCAGTGTATGTACCCAGGCGCGAATGGCTCGGCGTTTGGGACACCGGAAGCCGTGGTCGGCATTGTGAAAGGTTAATGCCAAAAGAACGGGTGCTAGGCTGCGTTGAATACGCCCTCAAACAAGAGTTCTACCTCCCGGCCTTCGTCCTCAAAAGAACACTGGTCGGAAAGCTGGCGCATTAAAAATACACCGCGGCCATTGGGCTTTTCAAGGTTTTCTGGCGATGTGGGATCAGGTACGTTTTCGAAATCAAATCCCGCGCCTTGGTCGGTGATCTTGAAAAACAAGTTTCGCTCTTGGATTTCGTACTCAACGCGGACTTCTTTTTCCGGGTCCAATCGATTTCCATGGACGATGGCGTTGTTTACAGCCTCAGTCATAGCAATCAAAACATCGCCGTAGCAATCATCGTTGAAGGCGTAATTGTCTCGAATTTCATCAATCAATCGCTCAATGATGGCGATGTTTTCCGGTTGTGAAGCGAATTGAAGCTTGTGCATCGTTTGAATCATAATTCCTAATCTTGAGTCCGGCTCATTGCGAGTCCGGCTTCTTGAGGTCCAAATTATTGAAATAATCGTTGACTCGGTCACGGTAATACGGATCCAATTCAAGGGGAATTGTTCGTAACCATTCAACTTCTTGGCTCTTTTGTTTGAGGTATTCTTCGAGCGCAGGAGGCTCTGTAGTGAGGTCTTGCTGGCCAACCGTTGATTTTCGTTTGTTGTCTTCTCCGCGGACCAACTCAGCATTTTCGGCTTCCAGTAAGCGGACCATCAATTCTTGTTGACGTTCTAAGGTTTCAATGGAAACGTCGCGATTGACCAAATCCCGCTCCAATTCTTCCATTTCTTTCGCGATGTCCCCCATTTGTTTACCATCTCCAGAACCATCTGCGTTGAGCTCCTGTGCCTTTTTCTGAGCCATCTGACGCAATGCGGCCTGTTGCGCTGCCATTTGTGCAATCTCTTTGCTCATCTGGCGCTGATCTTTCCCGGATTTCCCGGCATTGGCCCCCTTACCCATCGCTTCTTTCATTTTCTCCAACTTCTCCCCCAACGACTGCTGCATCTTTTTCATGTCTCCTGCGCTAGGAGAAGGCTTTGGCTTTCCGTTTCCTCCTGGCTTCTCGCAGTTCCCCATGCCCGGCTTGGACTCTGACATGGATTGCTGCATTTGTTGCAGTGCATCATCGAGCATCAGAGCCAAGTTGTTGAAACTTGTCATTACATACTGCTGATTTTCAGTGATTTCCGGTGTTTTTCGGTCGCCAAATCCAGCCAGCGCTTTTTCCATGTGGTGGTTGATCAACCCAATCTCTCGGTTGACTGCGGGCGCCAATTGGGGGATCCGAAGGCTCAAGGCAAACAAGGAATCCTCAACCATTTGAGCATCGTCCTTGAGTTTACGTTGGGTTTGTCCATTGGTGATATACAGCGGGTCATCTTCGTTGATTTGATTCAAGGAAGCCATCACATCTTCTTCGTCGAACGACAGATGGATGATGTTTTCAAGCAATGCCCGCAAAGCATCCATATCTTCTTCCATGGACTCTTCAGCGGATTGTTGCATCATGGCTTCCATTTGCTCCGCCATTTGCTTCATCTCATCCGCGGCGTTTTGCTGATTTTCGCTGGCTTTTTTGTTTTTGTCTTGTTTGAGCTGCTCAGAACTATCGCTCATTTTTTCCTCGATGGATTCATTTTCATCGGATCGCTCCATCACGGGATTTGGGTTTTCCAACTCTTCGTTGGATTTGTCCAATTCGTCCAATCGTTCTTGAAGCGCTTGAAATTCTTGATTCAAGGAATCTTGTTGGGCGGAGAGGCTGTCATTGGGCGATGATTCATTGGCTGTTTCTTCTGCCAAAGCCTCTTGTTTTTCTGCGAGTTCCTTCAGGTCGTCAAGGGCTTCTTCCAAATTGACTTCGTATTCCAACTGCTTGAATTGCTCCAACGCCCGATCGAGCTCCTTTTCCAAGGACTCTTGGTCCACCTCCATGGATTCCAATTGTTCCTGCATCTCCTCCATCATTTCAGGGTCCATCTGTTCCATGAGCTTCTGCATCTCGTCGTACATCGCTTTCAGCTCATCGTTCATAACCTGCTCCATTAACTCTTGCAGCTGCTCTTGTTTTTCAATGATGCGCTCTTCTTCAGGCGAAAACTCATTGGCACGTTCGTCCTTTTCTTTGTTTGCCTTTTGCAACTCCTCCAAGGCGGATTTGAGGGATTCCTGACGTTTCATGAGCTCTTCTAAGGCCCGCTCATCTTTCCAATCGAGCTCGTCGTCTTCCCCGAGTTGCCGCCGCATTTCCGCCATCTCTTTTCGTAGCTCCTCAGCCTCTTGACGGGCGGCGCTCATGCGGGTGGCGATGTCTTCATTGGCTTGTTCCCGTTCCGCACGGATTTCATCTTCTGAGGGTGGGGCGAAGGTGTAACTGATGGAACGCGTCATTTTTGGGCCGCTGACTTGATCGTTGTCCCAAAGCTCAAACCAATATTCGAGCACGTCGCCTTGCACAACACCAATGTCGCCGAGGTTCCACTCGTGAAAAAAGCGATTGGACTTGCCGGAAGGTGTTTCAAGTCGCGCTCGAGAGACAACTCCGGTCATAAGCTCCGCGCTTTCGGAGGCGAAAAGCTCTTCTGCGCGCGGCGCCAACTCAAGCCACTGGTAGGCAAAGCTGAATTTACTGAAACCATAATCATCCATGGTTTCACCCGTGAAATAACGACGCTTCACTTGAGAAGAATCAATGGATTCGGTGACCTTGATGCGCGCAGGTAAATCTGCATATGCTTGGATGTTATACCGGATGGAGTCCACCGTTCCAACTGCACGGTTCTGGGGAACAACCCAGTACGTTTCGCTTTTTTGAATTCGTCGAGTGGCCGCAAAAGTGCCGGCCGCTCCCGGCGTTGCATGGATTGACTCATTTCCAAAATCCAAGCGCAAACTTTCGGTGTCTTTGCTTCTGAATTGCCAACGAATTTCAGTTCCTTCAGGGGCCTTGAGGTTGCCGACGTCTTTCAGGGTTTGAGGAGGCAAACCCGTGTAAGCAGGTGGGGTGAGCGAAACTTCGGTGGACAACAAAACAGGAACAGGAAGCACCTGTATGACAAACTCAGGGGACCTCACCCCCATGGCCACCATTGCAAACGCAATGTCTTCCCGGACGATTGGGAACGTGTGGCTGTAGATGCCATTCGAAGCACGTTCCATCCGAAACCGCTGCCCATTGCTTTCGAGCACAACGGCACTTGGCACCTCCTCCCCGATTGTTTTGGCGTTGACGGTAAATTCTTGCGCAGCAGGAACATCGAGGCGTTGATTGAGAATTTCAAAAGCAAATGGAGGAGGCGGAATGAAGTCCTGGCGATGTGCCAGAATTCGTTCAGCGGGATCCTGCACCCACTGGGGCTTCCACGAGAACAATACCACCACCACCACAACAGGTGGGATGGCATAACGGATCAACCGCGTGCTTTCTTGCCAATTGACCGCTTTTTTGAACGGAACCGTGCGAAGGGTTTCTGTGCGCTCATCGATGGATGCGTGCAGCAAGGAAAGGTCTGTAGATTCGGAATGTTCGAGCTGACGTTGCAATTGCAGCACATTCAAGAGGCGGTCGCTGATTTCTGGAAAATGGGTTCCAATGATTTTACTGGCCTGCTCATACGAAAGCCCTTTTCTCAAACGGAACAATAACAGGACAGGCCAAAGCACCCATCGAGCAAGTGCCATTGCGCTTCCCCCCGCCAACACCCAGAAAATAACAGTTCTTCCGGCGATGCCAAAGCGGCCGAGATGTTCCAAAAAAAGGAAAATAAGGGTGCTACCTACAATCGCTCCAACGGAGGTCAAAACCCCTCCCATCAGCCGATTCAGGTGGTAAGCCCAAACGAATTCATCCAATTTCTTGATGAGTGAACTGCTTCTTTCCATGCCTGACGAAGGTACGAAACCAAACAGCGCAATGGTGACGCGTTTAAAATCGTCCGATATCATCGTATTTTTGGCCTCCCTCACCGGTTAAATCAGGTTCACATGTCCAAATTTCAAGGATTTTCGATTGCACTTTTTGCAACACTTTTGACACTCCATACCGTTGACGCTCAAATTGTCATCAACGAATTGGACCCATCAGGCCCAGGCATCGATGACATGGAATTTGTTGAGTTGTATGGAGTTCCCGGTGTTGATCTTTCAGGCATTACTGTTGTCATCTACAACGGATCGAACGCACTATCAAACAATGCGTTTGATTTGACGGGCTTTGCATTGGACGAGGATGGATTCTTTCTCATCGGTGGACCCAACTTAACCGGGGCTGATTTCACCGTGGACCAAACCAATTGGTTGCAAGTGGGCCAAGAGGCAGTGGCGCTTTATGACGCATCTGGAGCAGATTTCCCCAACGGCACCCCCGTCACCGACGAAGATCTATTGGATGCCATTGTATATGGCAACAATCAACCTCCCGCATCGGGGCTGATCGACGTATTGACGCCGTCCGCAACCCAACTGAACGAAAGCGCTCAAGGGCTGGCGGATTATCAAAGCTTAGCTCGCCTGCCCGATGGCGGAGATCCGTTTGCTTCTTCTGACTACACCCTGCAGTCTCCGACCCCAGGTTACTCGAACGTATTGCAATGCGATGGGGGCCAGATTCATTTGCAGAACGCGGCGAACGAAAATGTCTGCACGGATGATTCTGAGTTGGTGTTGGTTCAATTCAATCACACCACCGATGTTCTTGAGGCCGATTTTACGCTGGTAGTGGCAGACGCGTTATCGGGGTTGATCCTGGTTTCATTTGAGGGTACCGCGGCCAATTTGTCTGGATTGGGCGATCTTGCTTTAGAGGTCACGGGTATTTCACACAATGCGCCGCTTGATCCAGAAACATTGGCTGCGGGCCAACCGGTGGGCGGAATTACAGGGACCGGGTGTTTTTCATCGACCATCAATTCCGTGAGCATTCAAGGAGAAACATGCAGCCCTCCCGCATGTGACGGAGGGGCCGTAACCGATGCTGCGGGCACACCTTCTGCCGTTGGATGCAATGGGTTGGAAAACGCAATTATTACGTTTGGCTATACATCGGAAGCCATTGAAGCGGAATACATTTTTGTCATTACGGATGGGGAACAAGTGATCCAAGACACAACCGCTTTTCCGCAATTTGACTTTTCGATATTGGGGGAGGGGAGTTACCAAGTTTGGGGCTCGAGCGCATTGGGTGGTTTTGAGTCGGAAACGTTGGCGCCCGGCTCATTGCTCTCGGGAATCCAAGGCGTGGAATGTGACAGTTTGAGCACGAGTTACTTGGCAGTGGACATTTTGGACTGCGAAAGCGCGAGTTTTTGCGAAGAGATTTTCATTTCAGAGTATGTCGAAGGCAACAGCAACAACAAAGCCATTGAGCTTTACAATCCTTCTCCAGCGGCCATTGACCTGACGGGATACCACATGGAAACATGGAACAATGGATCAACAGAACCCACCAACACGCAGGAGCTTTCGGGCACAATTGAAGCCAACGGTGTGTTTGTCTTGATGAATGCATTGGCTGCTCCAGGACTTTTTGACGCAGGAGACCTTGTGAGTCAAATTACTTGGTTCAATGGCAACGACGTCATCGCTCTTTATCACGATGGTGAAATCATTGATCAAATGGGCGAGTTTGGTCCGGACCCCGGTTCGCCATGGACGGTGGACGGTGGTGCAGGTGAAATGGCCGAATACACATTGGTCCGCAAGGCCAACGTTTCCCAAGGCAGCACCGATTGGGCGGTTGGTCAGTTTCAGTGGGATGCGTACCCCCAAGACAACTTTGATTTCATCGGGTACCACAACGCGACATGCACCGGGACGCCTGACATGGAATTGGGCTTCACGACATCGGACCTATACATTTATGAAGGGGGCGGGACAGAGGTTTCCATGCAAGTCGCTTATCCTTTGCAAGACGTGACGGTATCGGTTGATGTGGTTGGCGGAACAGCAGAAGAAGGCGATGATTTTCCAGCCGTATTTCCGCTGCCGGAATTCACCTTTCCGATTGGCCTCTTAAACAACCAAACGTTCACCTTTGCTGCCATAGACGACGAGGAGCCAGAAGGGGAGGAGACCGTTGTTTTGGCCATGCAAATCACTTCGGGTGATGCGGTGTTGATCATCGATACGTTGACGGTGCACATTCAACCGTCTGATTTGACGTATCCGGTATATGACATAGCGACCGTGCGCAGTGTGGATGTGGTTTCAGGTGTGACAGACAGCTTAGGGGTTTCCTGCGAATTGCGGGGCATTGTCCACGGGTGGAATGACTATCCGTCAGGCTTGCAATTCACATTGATTGACCCAACGCATGGCATCAACGTGTTCAGTCCATTGTCTGATTTTGGTTACGCTCAGGTGGTGCCCGGTGACAGCGTTCGAATTCGAGGAACGGTTGGGCAGTTTGCGGGGCTTACTCAAATCATTGCGGATACTTTGATTTACGAGGGATCCGGATTCATCACAGAACAGCCGGTTTTGGTTCAAACACTGGACGAATCCCGCGAATCGCATGTGGTCACCCTGAAGTGTGTTGAGTTGGTCAACCCGGCGCAATGGACCAATAGTGCTCCAAGTTTTGAAGTGGATGTCACCACAGGGGCAGATGTGTATACGATGCGCGTCGACGCGAATACGGACTTGTTTTTGAGTGAGACACCTGTTGGCGTTTTCGGATTGAGCGGAATTGTCGATCAACGTGATTTTGAAGCGCCGTACTTCGATAACTATCGAATTTCACCGCGTTACGTCTCCGACATTTCGGAGCCGGTGAATGCGGAATTCACGGTCACTTCACCATGGAACCTGCTTGAAGGTGCTATTGAATTGGAGAATACAAGTTCCGGAGCCGCCAGCTATTACTGGACCTTTGGCAATGGAGATACCAGTGAAGAACCAACCCCTGAATACACGTATGAGGAATCGGGCGTTTTCAGCATTCAATTGACCACCTTCAGCACCGATGGCAATTGCTCCGATCAAACAACCGTTGAAATTGATGTCTTGCTCGTATCGGTGGATGAGATGGATTGGACC
>JADHRK010000072.1 GCA_016777435.1 Flavobacteriales bacterium | reverse complement strand
GACCGAATGGCAGGAGGGGCGGAAGCCATTTCTGCAGCATGGACGATGAGTTTGGAATTGACGCCATTCAGTGATCGCGGCACCGGTTATAACTTTTATGACGGCACTTGGGGAGAGATTGCCTACGAGCGCATAGAGTCTACTCGAATTGGTTGGCCTTCCATCGTGCATACAGGCAGTGGCCGTGAGGTGGTCGTGAGCCACCCTGGCATCGATACGCCATTGCACATGGCTTGGCGGGACGCAGCGACAGGCGACGCGTGGAGTGAGGCGTCAATCCCCAGCGACATAGCTGTCGGAAAATTGTGGCCTCGAATGGCTGCAGGAGGGGAAGATGGGAACTCATTGCACGTAATCTGTGTGACTACACCTGAAGCGAATGGCGGTGCTTTTTATGGCGGACAAGACGGCGCCTTGGTCTATTACCGTTCTCAGGACGGAGGTGACTCATGGGATATGATTGACCATGTTTTTCCAGAACTCGATAGCACCCAATTCTTTGGGTTCAGCGGCGATACTTACGCCATTCATGCACGTGGCAATACGGTTGCTTTTGCAGCCTTCAATGACTTCAGTGACTCGTTTGTGATGATTTCCCAGGACAACGGAGAGACGTGGGAGAAGCAATTGCTCGTGGATTTCCCAGTCGATTTGTACGAAGTTGATATGGGCTTGCCAGAGATCGGTGAGGACTACAATGAAGATGGACTGTTCCAAGAGTTTTTCAATGCCGATGGTGCGGGCGATGTCCACATTGACGGCTATGGTCAAGTGCATGTCTCATTCGGATCGATGTATTACATGGATGCCGATACAATCGACGGTACCACAAGCTACTTCCCTGGAACCAACGGATTGGCGTATTGGAATGAATCCATGGGAGCGGATAGTGCACAAATCATTGCTTATTCATTTGATTACGATGAAAGTGGCACCTTGGACTTTGATGAAATCGCGGCTTATTTCGTAGGCTGTGCGGCTTTCCCATCCATTGCGACGGATGCTTCGGGCAATATGTACATCACGTATTCGGCTATCATGGAGAACTTCTCCACGGGTGCTCAGAATTATCGTCACCAGTTCGTGGTGCACAGCATGGACGGCGGGGTAACATGGAACACGGAAGATGCTTGTGACCTCACTCCAGATATTGACTTCGATGGCTATGAAGCGGTATTTGGTTCGATCGCTCCAGACGTGGTCAACGGCAAGTTGGAGATCATTTATCAGCGTGATTTCGAGCCAGGGTTGCACGTTCGTGGGGATGAAGACCCCATTGATATCAATGATATCGTGCACTTGCGCGTCCCAACAGACGACCTGGGAGAATGCGCCGACCTTGAGTTTGAAGATTGGGTAGGTATCGCTGAACCCATTGATCCTTCGGACATTAATTTGTTCCCGAATCCGGCGGATGACCAAGTGGAGTTGGTGATCAATCGACCAGGCGCGCATCAGATCGATGTGTGGAGCGCGACGGGTCAGCAGGTGCTTTCCATGCAGACAACTGCCATGGTGGAGAAGTTGGAAACAAGCCATTGGGCACCCGGTATCTATTTGGTGAATATCGCACAAGGCGATCATCACACTGTGGTCCGCTTGGCCATTCAGTGATTCCTCTGAACAAGGTATTTAAGCCCCTCGCTTCGGTGAGGGGCTTTTTTTATGCGACTTTTTTTATCATGGCGCGCCGACCGGATTAGTTTTGCGGCATGTTAGCGGAAATCATCACGATTGGAGACGAATTGCTGTTGGGCCAGACCGTTGATACCAATTCGGCATGGATGGGAATGAAACTCGCAGCACATGGCATTCGGGTGCACCGGATCACCTCTATTTCGGATGAGGCGGATGCGATTCGGGCTGCATTGGATGAATCGCTTGCACGGGTCGATTTTGTCCTCGTGACAGGTGGCTTGGGTCCTACCCGTGACGACATTACCAAGGAAACATTGGCCGATTATTTTGGCGCTGACCTTGTGATGGATGAAGCGGTGCTCCTGCGGATTACGAATTGGTTCGCAGGCCGAGGGTTTGAGATGTTGGAAGTGAATCGACACCAGGCGATGTTGCCCGAATCGTGCGATGTATTGATCAACCCCAGGGGAACTGCGATGGGAATGTGGTTTGAGCGGTCAGCCGATCAAAAAGTAGTGGTGAGCATGCCGGGCGTCCCTTATGAGATGAAAGGGTTGATGGAGGAAGAAGTATTGCCGAGAGTGGATCAACATTGGAATTTACCCACTCGTTACCACCGCACGATTTTGACCCAAGGCGTGGGTGAAAGTTACTTGAGTCAGCTCGTATGGGATTGGGAAGAGGGCTTGGAATCCCGTGGGGTGTCCATTGCCTACTTGCCTGCGCCTGGTCAGGTGCGCGTGCGACTAGGCAGTGTGCACGCCGATGCCGAAGTCGCTAAGAGCCAAGTCGAATCTGAGGTGGCTGCTTTCTTGGCATTGGCCGGGGATCACGTTGTTTCGGATCAAGATGAGGCGTTGGGCGCTGCTGTTGTTCGGTGCTTGACAGAACGAAAGGCAACCCTTGCCACAGCAGAATCATGCACAGGAGGAGCGATTGCAGCGAGCATTACAGCTGTGCCGGGCAGCAGTGCGATGTTTTTGGGGTCGGTGGTCGCATATGACAATCGAATCAAGCAATCCCTTCTCGGGGTGTCGGAAGCAGCCTTGGAGGCTCATGGAGCGGTCAGTGAAGCCGTGGTTCGTCAAATGGCTGAAGGAGCAAAAGAACGATTGGGAACGGACTATGCCATTGCCACTTCTGGGGTGGCTGGACCATCAGGTGGATCCATCGAAAAACCGGTGGGAACCGTATGGATGGCGCTGGCGGGTCCCGAAGGAGTGGAGTCCAAATGCTTAAACGTTGGCAGCAACCGGACCCGCAACATCCAAAGGAGCGTGCGAGAAGCATTGGCTTGGATCATTCGAACCGCAAAATAAATGCGATGAAGTTCCTGCAAACGGTTGGATGGCTGGATTTTCTTTCGTTTCTTTGCCGTCCGAAAAAGCAACGCTATGAGCCGCATATGTCAACTCACTGGTAAGAAAGTAATGGTAGGAAACAACGTTTCTCACTCAAAGCGTCGTACCAAACGAACGTTTTATCCCAACCTGCAGAAGAAGCGATTCTTCAATCCTGAAGACGGCACGTACGTAACGTTGCGGGTGTCCACCTCGGCGATGCGCACGATCAACAAAATTGGATTGAAAGCAGCGATTGCACAATCCAAGGCCAAAGGCCATTTTGTAGAAGCATAAGTTGAAGTTTGGATAGGCTGGAAACGCAGCCAAATAAAAAAACCGCCTCCAGGGGCGGTTTTTTTATGCAATAAACTCAGATCAATCAGTTGCCTCCGAGGATCAAGGGCAAGCCATCTTCTGCGTTTCCGATGACCACGACCTTGGAGTTTGGACTGTTCGCCAACGCCGATGTCGCTTCAATTCCCTTCCATTTGAGTAATTCTTTGCTGATGCCGCGAGAAACGATTTCCTGGTAATCTCGGATGCCCTCTGCTTCGATGCGCATACGCGCGGCTTCTTTGCTGGCTTTTTCCAAGCGAAACTCATATTCCAGTGATTCTTGTTCTTGCTGCAATTTGCGTTCAATCGCCTCTTCGAGTTTTCGTGGAAGCTTAATGTTTCGGATCAGCACGTCATTCAGGGTGAGGTAGTTCTCTGATAATTTTTCGCGCATCCGCTCATCGATTTCCTTTTGAATTTCATCACGTCGCGTGGTGTTGAACTCTTCCGGCAAATACTTGGCAATGACTTCCCGTGCCACAGAACGCATGGCGGGCACAACGACCTTCTGTTCGAAGTTTTTGCCACGTTCAATCTCCAATAGCGCAAGTGAATTGATATCGGGCTGATAGAATACGGTCACATCCATCTCAATTTTGAGCAGGTTGGAGCTCAGGACCTCGAGGTGTTCGAGTCGTTCTTTCTGTCGAATCTCGTATGTGTAGACTTTGTTCCACGGTGCCTTGAAGTGGAATCCGGAATTCATCGGTTTGGCTTCCGGGTCGATACCTTGCCCGAAGGTCTGGAAGAGCAAACCAGCGTGGCCTGAAGGAATGGTGACTGTGAGAGATCCGCCGAGGAGCAAGATTGGGGCTAGGACGAGCGTGAGAATAAGAATGCGGCGCCTACTCTGAGGACTGGGTTGTTGTTGTGACATGGCCTAAAATTACGGAGAAGCACGAAGCAAGCTGGACCTTTGGCAAAAATTGTCGGTCTGTTCAATTGTTTAATAACCGATTGTTCGCCTTCGGATGACCCATTCGAGTGCAAGCAGCAACAAAGCCATCAAAAGAATCGGGATCCACTCCGTGCCATTTTGCAAGGAAACCTGCTCATGCAACACCGTTGCAGGAATGCCCGCTTGGGCGATCTGAGCAGAGGCTTGTTGCGGGCTGCTTGTTTGCCATGTACCCAGGAAGTCACCTCCGTTCTTTTCGGAAATTCGCTGCAGAAGACCATGGTCTGCGGGGAGACTGGACTGTTCAATTTGTTGGTCTTCGATGACAATGATTCCGCTGTCAGTAAAGTTTTCTCGATCGATGGCGCAATTCGCTGTCCAAGTGTATTGGCCGCCTGGCATTCGACCAAAATCTACATCGTAACGCTCGCCATCGAAGCGCATGCGTTTGATGAATTCTCCGCCGGATTCGTTCACGAGAATCACTTCTACGGTGGCGTTTTTGGACATGGTCCAACCCGCGTCGTAGGCTTCCGCTTGGAATTTTATGCGGAGATCGCTGGAGAGCCGCGGTTCGGTTTGGATTTTGAATCGGTCGCGTTGATCGTTCGCGGCCAAAAACTGCACGTGGCGCTGAATCAGCTGATTGAACGTGCCATGCTCGTTATGCTGGAGGTAATTGCGCATCCTCCAGTTCCATAAGCCTTCACCCACGGTGAGTGCCGTACGAACGCCTGAAGCATTGATTCGCGTTGCCCAAAATGCATCTTGCGTACTCAGGCTGCCGAGTTGCTTGAAGAGCAAAGGTTCCCATGCTTGTGACCAGGTCAATGATTCCAGCGGTCCCGTCAATGGTGGCCACGATTGAAGGGCGTTCTCCAATGGTTCGTTATCATAATCAATGATGCCGTAACTCGGGTTTATACGACCCCGGAAGTTTTGGGGCAATTCCGAACTGCTGGACAGTCGAACCCCCAGTTGGTTTGGTTTTCGCAAATGGTTGAATGCATTTTGCGAAGTTGCCAACCACCAGGCACTGATGTCATTGGAGGAGAGCCACTCCTCCCAATTCTTTCCTTGCCATGTTTGACCCAACAAGTTGTGGGCGATGACTACATCGGATTCGTTCAAAGCTTGCAGCACGTCGTTGGCATCTGTACCGGCATTGAGGTACAGGGTGTTCACGGAATACGCATCCAGGGCGTCCAGTGCCAGAGCAATGGCGCCGAGGTCTGGATGCGGTGCATCCGCAATGCACGTAATCATTCTTCGGCTTTCTAAAATTTCGACGTAAAAATTCCGCTGGTTATTGCTTTCATCGAACTCATTGTTCCCCAAGCTGGCTTCCAATCGGAAACGCTGGGTTCCCATGACGGATGCAGGCAGCATGAACTTCACCCTTTTTATGTCTTGGTTGTTTTGGCATATCCACTCGCTTTCGGACAGTTGTTTGGACCCTTGAAAGATTCGAACACGCCCTTGTTGTCCTTCCATTCCTTGGGATTGAATGACAGCTTCCACGGGAAAGGTGTTGTTCAGATAAGCAATTTGGTTGTGGTTGACCCGGACGATCCAGCGGTCCTCGTGGCGTGTTGTGTCTCCAAGTCCCACGGTATAAACGGGTGCTAGGGGCCAAGAAGTGCCATATTCAGCATCCACACCGCGGTTGATGAGTCCGTCAGAAGCCAATACGATACCGGCAATGTTTCGATTTTCGATGCGGTCATTGAGTTCCGTGATGGCCGCGGAAAGATTCGTCTGTGTGCCGTCCCATCGGAGAGGGGCGTCACTTTCTAAAATATTTTCGTTGAGGTTTTGGTCGAAGCCATACCATTCGGTTCGCAATCCCTTGGCCTCCAGTTCTGACCCCAAGGCCTGAAACCATCTCTTCAAGTCTAATTCCTCCTCGCTGCCATCCGTGCGTGCCAGAATGGATGCGCTTTGGTCGATGAGCATGACAGCTACAGGTTCTTCTTTGTCCAATTCGATGGAACGAATCAGGGGTTCCAATAATAAAAATGCAAGTAGTGTGAAGGCGGACCACCTTATAAGACCGAGGAGGAGTCGCGCCGCAACAGTCAGTCCACCGCCCGTGGATTTCCGTTCAATTGCTTTTCCACCTCTTCCATACAACCACCAAGCAGCGAAAAAGCCGGGTGCGCCAATGGCAAGCCATTGCCAAGGCTCAGCTTCGATGATCCATTGACTTGGCAGTGACATATCCATACGCAGCGCGTTATGCCGTGATCATGCCGCCGTCGACACAAATGGTCTGACCGGTGATGTAGGCGCTCATGTCGCTGGCGAGGAAGGTGCAGAGTTGGGCGACATCTTCGGGTTGTCCGCCGCGCTTCAATGGAATGGCATCGCGCCATCCTTGAACCGTTGCTTCATCCAACGCTGCGGTCATTTCGGTCTCAATAAATCCAGGGGCAATGGCATTGCACCGAATGTTTCGACTTCCCAATTCGAGTGCAACCGATTTGGTAAATCCAAGAATGCCCGCTTTGGAAGCCGCATAATTGGCCTGTCCGGCATTTCCTTGAACGCCTACGACTGAACTTACGTTGATGATGCTCCCTGAGCGCGCTTTGAGCATGGTGCGCATCACGGCTTTGGTCAATGCGAAACACGATTTGAGGTTCACGTCGATGACCCGGTCCCATTGCTCTTCGCTCATGCGCATCAACAACGTGTCATCTGTGATTCCAGCATTATTGACAACGATATCCACGGTGCCAAAGGCTTCAACGACAGCGCTGATGAGGCTTTCTGCTTCATCCATTTTCGCTGCATCGGACTTGAATCCGCGCACCTGGCCTCCGTTCGCTGCAAGTTCAGCTTCGAGGGCGTTGGCCTTTTCGACCGATGAACGATAGGTAAATGCCACAGTGGCTCCTTGGCGAATGAATTCTTGTGCGATGGCTTTGCCGATTCCGCGCGATGCGCCAGTAATGACGGCTACTTTTCCTTGTAATAGCATGTTTGGATGTTTAGGATGCAGAGGGATCGAGCAGGTCTGCCGCTTCCGCAATCAATTCTGCGATGTCTTTGACTTCAACTTCGGATTCTTGGTTGGCATTTTTCACGCCGTCCGTGATCATGGTATTGCAAAATGGGCATCCGGTGGCTATGACTTCGGGTTTATTTTCGAGTGCTTCATTGGTGCGTTCGTGGTTGACTTCAGCATTGCCATTTTCAGCTTCCTTGAACATTTGAGCACCACCAGCGCCACAACACATCGCATTTTGCTTGCACCTCCGCATTTCGAGCAATTCGGCATCGAGTTTTTGGATGACTTCCCGAGGTGCGAGGTACTCGCCGTTTCCTCGTCCCAAATAACAAGGGTCGTGGAAGGTGATTCGCTTGCCGCGAAAAGGCGCGCCATCTGCCATGCGCAATTTTCCGGTTTCAATCAGTTCGCGGATGAATTGCGTGTGGTGCAGTACTTCGTAATTCCCCCCAAGTTCGGGGTATTCGTTCTTCAATACATTGAAGCAATGCGGACAACCCGTAATGATGCGCTTGATGGCATAACCATTGAGGGTCGCAATGTTTTGGGCGGCTTGCATCTGGTACAAGAATTCATTGCCCGCCCGCTTGGCGGGATCGCCGGTGCAGGACTCTTCTTGTCCGAGAACAGCAAAGGAAGTTTCAGAGGCATGCAATATGCGTGCGATCGCCTTCGTAATGCGCTTCGCTCGGTCGTCAAAACTGCCCGCACACCCGACCCAAAAGAGCACGTCCGGTGTTTTTCCTGAGGCGGTCAATTCCGCCATAGTTGGTATATGTATTGAACTCATCTCGATTTAAACTTCGTTGGTCCAGTTCCCTCTGTCCCCTGCGGGGAATGCCCAAGGTGCTCCATTGTTTTCGATGTTGTTGAACATTGAAGTGATGGACTCGGGCGATTTGCTGTCTTCCATGATTAGGCTGCGCCGCATGTCCAAAATGATGCCCATGGGACTGATGTTGATGGGGCACGCTTCTACACATGCCTGGCAACTGGTGCATGCCCAGAGTTCTTCTTCGGTGATCCAGTCGCCAAGAAGCGACTTGCCGTCGGGTTTCCATTCGCCTCCGTTGGCCTCGCGAGCAGCGCCAATTTCTTCCATGCGATCACGCGTTGACATCATGATTTTCCGAGGACTGAGCAATTTGCCCGTCTGATTTGCAGGACATTCGGACGTACACCGCCCACATTCTGTGCAGGTGTAAGCTTCCATCAATTGCTTCCAGGTTAGATCTGGAGCGTCCTTCGCACCAAATTTTGGCGGAATGGCATCGGCGGGGGCGGCGGCAAATGGATCGGCGCTGGGATCCATCATGAGTTGCACTTCCTTCGTGACCGCGTCCATGTTGTCCATGGCGGCCGGAGCATTCAAGTTGGAAAAATAGGTATTGGGAAAGGCAAGAATGATGTGGAAATGCTTGGAGTATGGCACGTAAACCAAGAACGATAAGACACCAACAATGTGTGCCCACCACATTCCTCGTTCTACAACGATTACGCCAGCGTCTGTGAGGCCTGAGTAAAGCGGAATCAGCAGGCTGCTGACGGGAAATGAACCCGCCGCAGTGTAATGGGGTAGTCCGCGGGATTGTGCAATGGCATCCGCAGCATTCATGCTGAGGAATGCAAACATCAGGACAACTTCAGCCA
>JADHRK010000071.1 GCA_016777435.1 Flavobacteriales bacterium | reverse complement strand
CTGCGTTCTACAAAGCCGAGGACTACCACCAAGCCTATTACGAACAAAACGGTGAGGCGCCCTATTGCCGTGCGGTTATCTTACCAAAAATGAGAAAGCTCAACACAGGCTTTCAACACTTGCTGAAAATGCAGTAAAAGAACTGAAAAACAGGTTCACTCTTCGCTCTCAGCCTGCTCAATCAACTGGTCCAACAGCGCATTTATTTCATCCAATTCGCTTGCTTTGATCTTAGAATCCAGTCGCGCCTGCTTCTTTAAATGCCGATACATACTCGCTTTCTTTATTTCGATAGCCACGTATACGGTATAGCTACCATCTTCGCCCTGGTATTTTTCGTTCCCAATTTGACGCATATCTGCAAGCTTCGTGCTCGTTATTTCCCGCGCAAGGGTTTCAAATCGAGTCATCGCCTCGTCCAATAGTTGTCCTGTGGTGCTTTTTTGGTAATCGTCCGTTACCACTTCAAAGAACGTTTGCACCTGTTGCGCTAAATTCTGCCTAGCGCGCATCTCGGCTTGGCTGGTGGCAACAGCATCCATTTTGCTCGTGCCTTTACCCGTGGCACGATAATAGCGATTAGTACTCTCATATTTTGAGCCCGAAAAGGGTTCTTTAATCTTTTGGCCCAAAGGGTTGGCGGCGCATGATGCAAAGAGCAGCGCTAAAGAAAGGACAAACAATGAGCAGAAGCGAACAGAACGAGATGCTTGCATAGTCGGATGATTGATTTTCTTCCAAGATGCGAAAGTCATGCCAAACTTCGCATTAAATTTGTCATCAGCGTTTTGTTTAAATCCAATTCAACCTTTACATCCTGACCATCGATTCATGGCTCGTCTCATCCCACAAAAACTCAGAAATAAACTTGCCTTGCGCATGCTGAGTTTTGCATCTGCGCAAGGCCGGATGAAACAAGGGACCTCACTTGACAAGGCAAGCACTTTAATTCTGGTCTACAATGGGGAAACGGAGGCGAAATACAAATTGGTCAAGGACATCTCCAATTACCTCAAAACCGAATTCGGAGTGAAGCGAGTGATGCGCCTTGCCTACATTGATGTAGAAGAAAAATTGACGCCCATCTGGCACATGCGGAAGCTCGAGTCTGACTTCTTTTGTCAAAGCGACTTGAATTGGCATCATAAGCCTGTAAAGAATGTTGAAGGTTTGGCCAATGAACCTTTTGACATCCTCATCAACCTTGATCCCGACGCCGCCATACCGATTGATTTTTTTGTTGCCATGTCCAAGGCTAAAATGAAGGTAAGCAACCATTCGTCCCGACGAAAAAAGGACTACGATATATTGCTTCCACCGGCGAAAGGGGATACTTGGAAACAACGAAACCACCGAATCATAAAGTTTTTGTCTGAATCACCATTGTCATGAAAACAGATGTTTCCAATCTTATTCATGGACATGGCGTCTCATTGATCACGCCATTCAACCCAACAGGAGAAGTGGATTATACTGCATTGGAGCGACTGACAAAAAACCTCATGGTCTCAAAGGTGGACTTCATTGTCGTGCTGGGCCATGCATCAGAAGCCGCCTTGTTGGATGACGATGAGCAGGTCAGAGTCATGGATTTCATTTCCGAAATCAATAGAGGCACGAAAAAGCTTGTAGGTGGCGTAGCCTCCACTAGCACACGAAATGCCATCCGTCGTGTTTCAGCATTCAATCAGCGCGATTTCGCCGCTATCTTTTGTGGCACTCCCTCACCCAAAGCATCATCAAATTCCGGATACGTCGGACACTACCGATCAATCGCCCAAGCGTCTCCGCTCCCCATCTTGATGCACCATGATGGCAGCGGAATGAGTGACTCGGAGTGGGTTCTGGAAATGGCGCAGGAGCATAATATTGCAGGGGTTGTAGATGAATCGGGAAGCGTCGAACTCATGGACCTGTGGCTTCACAATCGGCCCACTGGTTTCAGTTTGTTAACGGCCCGGGATGCGATGGCTCTGCCTCTATTTGCTTTGGGAATAGATGGGGCAATTTCCACGATTGGAAATGCGTTTCCGGAGGCTTTCGGGGAAATGATTGATTTATTAGCCTTTGGTGCGATCAATGATGCCCGCCTGCGCCACCACGAATTGGCTCCATTGATGAGATTGATGGAACAGGAAGGAAGTCCTACTGCCATCAAAAGCATCTTGGCTCAACTGCAGCGTTGTTCGTCAGCCGTTCGCCTGCCCAATACGCCTGTCTCCGATACGACGCAACGTTCACTCTATCGTGCATTGGCGCAATTGCCGCGTGACATTTCCGCCACCTTATTGGATCAATTGAACAACTAAACGTCGTTTAGGCTAAGATGTTGGAACGTCGCATCACGGCATCAACCTTCGCTTGTATCGCTTCTGAATTTAATCCATACTTATCCATCAGCTGCGCCGGTGTTCCGCTTTCACCGAAGGAATCATTGACTGCAACGTGTTCAATTGGCACGGGATGATGCATCGCAGCTGCTTGCGCAACCAAAGCACCAAGCCCGCCATTTCGCTGATGTTCTTCGGCGGTAACCACGCATCCGGTGCGCTTCAATGAGTTAATAATGGTCTCCACATCCAATGGCTTGATGGTATGTACATTGAGTACCTCCGCGCAGATGCCACGCGTATTTAAGGCCTGAGCAGCCTTCAATGCCTCCCAAACCAAGTGTCCTGTTGCAACGATGGTGACATCGTTTCCTTCCATCAATGGTTGGACTTTACCGATTTCAAAAAGAGCGTCCGGGCGCATAAACACCGGCACTTTTGGCCTGCCAAATCGCAGATAAACAGGACCATGCATCTTTGAAATCGCAAGGGTCGCCTGCTTTGTTTGTTCAAAATCTGCCGGACAAATAACAGTCATGTTGGGAAGCATGGTCATCATGCCAACATCCTCCAAAATTTGGTGTGTAGCTCCATCCTCACCTAAAGTTAAACCCGCGTGGGACGCACAGATTTTGACATTCTTTTCCGAATAGGCGATCGATTGACGAATCTGGTCGTATACCCTGCCTGTAGAGAAATTGGCGAACGTGCCTGTGAATGGAATTTTACCCCCAATGGTCATGCCCGCAGCAACTCCCATCATGTTCGCTTCAGCAATGCCAACCTGAAAAAATCGTTCTGGAAACGCGTTCGCAAACGCGTTCATCTTGAGTGAACCCGTCAAATCGGCACACAATGCTACGGCATTGTCGTTTTGCTTTCCGACCTCGAGAAGGCCTTCACCAAATCCACTGCGCGTGTCTTTGTTCACAGTGGGTTCGAGGGATTGAATGAATCGAGAATTAACCATTGATAGAGAGATGTGTGGTGTTTCCGGAACGGATGTTGAACGATTTTACAAAACTAAACTCAATCGATTGCGCAGACCGAGCGCGGTAGACAAAAGTGTAGTCACCCGGCTGAAGAATGTATTGACCTGATGGATCCGATTTGCCTGAGCTCCATTGATGAACCACCTCGTGATTCGCATCGAGAATGGCAGCATAACCGAGCCGAAATGCACTGAGTTGTAGGACACCAGGCTGGGGAATGCTCACTGGTGACAATTTATTTTCCTGAATGCTCACGTCTTCCACAAAAACGGGGGGGTGCGTGGGGAAGTAAACGTCATATGTCCCTTCAAGCAAAAACAAATCTTGATTCACTGGAAAGACAATCAGCGGCTCCGCGTTTCCCTTCTCGAACAACGTGACGGGCAACTTGTCGTATCCATTGCGCAGTCCGCGGGCGAATTCAGCACGGAGTGTTCCTTGCCCTGCGTTCTCAAATCGAACATGGTTGTGTGTCCTGGGCTGAAAGCGAACCCCCTTGCGCTGCAGGGGAGGCACTGTATGCACGATGAGATCATACGTTGGAACGGGGTCTACCTGAATCGTATCTGGAAATCCCTGCGCGTTCAAGGTATGCATCCATTGCTTGGCGATCAAAGCATCATGCGCATCCAAGAGGGTAATTGGCACATTGGAAATGCTTGCTTCGCCTATGCCGTCGATCAAATCAACCTCGAACGAAGTACCGTTGATGGCTTGATCGATAACGATATCTAAAATCTCACGAAAGGTGTCAGTATCCGAGGCATCGAAAAAATTCCCAACACAGCGAAAGGTTTCTTTGTACGCCTCTTCAATCCCAATGCCAATGATGAATGGCTTTACAATAATGCCGCTCTCTTGGAGCATTCTAGAAACGACACATGGGTCTTCATCGCACGCTTCAATGCCATCGGTTATGAGAATGATCACCTTGCGGCTGTCCTGATTCGAAAAGTCCTCTGCGGCGCGTTGCAAGGATCGAGCAATCGGAGTCGTTCCACGCGCTTGCAAACGGCTGAGCGCCTTCCGAATCAACAAATTATTCCCTCGTGCGAATGGAATGACCAATTCAGTGTCATCGCAATCTTGCTTTCCTTCAATGAATTTCGTTTGGTGCCCATAAACACGCAAAGCCAGTTCAAGCCCCGGAATCCCATAGAGTTCCTCAAGGGATTCTGAGAGCAACCGTGAAGCAACCTCAATTTTACGGTTTCCATCCCAAAACGCATTCATACTATTCGAAGCATCAAAGACAAACAAGATTTCAGTATCCTGAGCGTCGTCACTTATATCCTCTCCCAAATCTCCTTGGGCAAAAATTGCCACCGACGGATAGAGAAGCGCCCACCACATAGCCAGGCGGCGCAGATCATGAGATCTGAGCAAACTGTCAAGGAATCGATACACGACGCCAAGGGATATGCGGTGGTTTTGCAAAATGAAAATGCCCAATGCTGTGCAGATTGAATCCGTTAGTAGTCTCCCAGCGTTTCTTCCAATTGTCCCAAAGCGGACGCGAGTTGATCATCATTGGGCGCAATGCCATGCCATTCGTGTGTGCCTTCCATGAAGTCAACTCCTTTGCCCATTGCCGTTTTCATCAAAACAACTTGTGGTTCTCCCGAGCCGCGTGCTTCTTTAGCCTTTGAAACGGCCGAACGCAAAGCGTCAAAATCATGGCCATCGCATACGTGAACGCGCCAACCAAAGGCCGTCCATTTCTGCGCCAAATCACCCAACCCCATCACTTTATCGGTCGGCCCATCAATTTGCTGTCCATTGCAGTCTACAAAACTGATGAGGTTATCGACCTTGTGATGCGCCGCATACATGGCAGCTTCCCAAATTTGACCTTCTTGTAATTCACCATCACCGTGGAGCGAAAACACGGTAGAATCTTCCTTATTCAATTTCTTGACCTGTGCTGCACCAATAGCAGCGCTCAAACCTTGTCCCAATGAACCTGAAGCAATTCGGATGCCCGGGAGCCCTTCCTCAGTAGCTGGATGACCTTGCAAACGAGAATTAATTTTGCGGAATGTGGCCAATTCATTGACCGGGAAATAGCCCCTTCGTGCTAAGATACTGTACCAAACTGGGCTGATATGTCCGTTGGATAGAAAAAATAAATCTTCGCCAATGCCGTCCATATCAAAGGCGTCAGGGTTGATCCGCATTTCTTCGAAGAACAATAAAGTAAGGACTTCCACACAACCCAAGCTACCGCCCGGATGGCCCGAGGAAGCGCCGTGAACCATGCGTACAATGTCCCTTCTAATTTGGGATGCGATGTTGGGGAGGGTAGGAGTTGACATAATAACCAAACGTATAATTTATTAGAATCGTGTCGAAATTACCACCCGCGGCCGGAGATATGGATCGTTTGTTGAGAAACTGTGAAAACCAATTGAAGCGTGTGCGATGTACTTTTGCCGGTACACTAGAAAAGAAGAACCATGGCGCTTAAATGCGGAATTGTCGGATTGCCTAATGTAGGTAAATCAACCCTGTTCAATTGCTTGTCGAATGCAAAGGCCCAAAGCGCCAACTTCCCATTCTGCACGATAGAACCGAACGTGGGAGTCATCACGGTGCCGGATCCCCGCCTCAATCAATTGGCTGAGATTGTCAATCCGCAGAATGTCATCCCAACGACGGTTGAAATTGTCGACATCGCCGGTCTCGTAAAAGGAGCAAGCAAAGGGGAAGGGTTGGGCAATAAATTTTTAGGGAACATCCGAGAAACAGATGCGATTTTGCATGTTCTACGGTGTTTTGAAGATGGCAACGTCGTGCACGTTGACGGGAGTGTGGATCCGATTCGGGACAAAGAAGTCATCGATATGGAACTTCAATTGAAAGACCTCGAAACCGTCGAGGCCCGAGGAATGAAAGCGAAGAAGGCGGCAAAAACAGGGGACAAGGACGCCGTAAAAGCAGTAGAATTTTACGAAAAGATCGTACAAGCGTTAGAGGGCGGAAATTCGGCGCGTTCCGTCGATCTCGAAGAATCTGAAATTCCGATGATGAGGGAATTGCAATTGCTCACCGCGAAACCCGTCATGTACGTGTGCAATGTGGAAGAATCTGCCGTGACCTCAGGAAATGCTCATGTGGAAAAGGTACGTGCACTTGCCAACGCCGAGGGAGCGTCCGTGATGATCATTGGTGCAGCAATTGAGGCAGACATTGCAGAATTGGATGATGCAGAGGAGCGTCAGATGTTCCTATCCGATATTGGTTTAGAAGAACCTGGAGTGGCTAAATTGATCCGCGAAGCCTACGACCTGCTTCGGCTACAGACGTATTTCACAGCCGGCGAAAAAGAAGTTCGCGCTTGGACATTTCCAACGGGTGCAACGGCACCTCAGGCTGCAGGTGTTATTCATACGGACTTTCAAAAAGGTTTTATTCGTGCCGAAGTGATGAAGTTCGATGATTTCGTGTCCTTTGGATCTGAAGCCGCAGTAAAGGACGCAGGAAAGTTGTCCATTGAAGGAAAGGAATACCTTGTCCAAGACGGCGACATCATGCACTTTCGCTTCAATGTCTGAATCATGAATACTTCTCTTTCGCCTTTATGGGTTGCATGTCTTTTGCTCTTCGGTTGCCACACCGTGTCCAATGACATCCCTCCTTTGGAAAAGCCATCGTTGACCATCCCTTCGTCCATCGAACAGAAACTAAATGCCCAAGAACAAGCCTGGAACCAGGGCGACTTGGGCCGTTTCATGTCAGAAGCTTATTGGGCTGACGATCAATTGATGTTCATCGGCAGCCGCGGACTCACTTATGGATATGACAAGACACTTGCCAATTATCAAAAGAGTTATCCGGATTCGACTGCAATGGGCACACTCGTGTTTGAATTGCTCCAATGGAAACCGCTCGGGAATGCCCATGGATTGCTCGTAGGACTTTGGCAGTTAAAGCGAAGCGGTGAATTGGAAAACCTCGACGGACACTTTAGTTTGATTTGGGAGAAAAAATCAGACGGGTGGGTCATCATCGCTGATCATAGCAGCTAACCGCATGCCTGGAACATTAACGTTGATTCTGATCACCACCGCAGCGGTTTCATGGTGGTGCTTGCAAGACACCTCACGCAAGGATCAATTGATGCTCAAGCCTTATGCGGTCAAGCACCATCAGCAGTGGTACCGAATCTTGACCCATGGCTTCATCCATGCCGATGGCACCCACCTGTTTTTCAATTTGTTCGTGCTTTGGCAATTTGGCTCAAGCGTCGAAACATATTTGGACATATCTAACGCAGAACCGGCCATTCCCATGCCAGGGCACTACACATTTTTGATGCTCTATTTCGGGGGGTTGTTCACGGCAAGTCTTCCGGCGATGTACAAACACATGAACAATCCAGGCTATGCAAGCCTTGGCGCCAGCGGTGCGGTGAGCGCTGTGATGATGGCCTATATCCTGTATTTCCCAACCGCGAAGCTCCTGTTGTTTTTCATCGTCCCCATGCCCGCATTCGTGGCGGGGATTTTGTTCTTTTTCTATGAGTCCTATATGAATCGGAAGGGAGGGACTAGAATTGCGCATGACGCGCATTTGTGGGGCGCACTATTCGGCGTCGCGTTCGCATTGGCCGCGGATGGCTCGGCATTAAACAGACTCTTTCAGTCAGTCACTGCCATCTTTTAACTTAAAGTAGTTCTACTCTGCTGATTGCGCCTCCGGTAGGATGCGAAACAAGTCTTCATTGTCTCGTTTCATGAAGTACTGCTCCCGAGCAAATCGTTCCAATCGTTCCGGGTTCGAAGTCAAGTCTGCGAGCTGATCGTAAGACGCGCGTATGGCTTGTTCATAGTGCGCCACTTGACGCTCCTGTGCTCTCAGTTCCTGGCTGCTTTTGAACAAGTAGATCAAATCTATATCACTGACGAAAGTCACCCAGAAAAGCGCTAGAACGCCTGTAAGAAGGTAGCGATTTTGATCTCCTCCAAACACCGTTAAAGCCGATTTAATCCGTTGCTTCAGCATCTGACGAACTCTCTTTCTTCTCCTCGTTGCCGTCTTCATTTAATGCCGCAGTGGCAACGGCTGGGAGCGACAAAAACCCCTCCTTCACAACCGTGATGGACAACGCGTCATTTCCTTTTTTATAATCAGCCTTTAGCAAATCACCCTCTTGAATATTGGCGTTAATGATTTCTTCTGCAAATGGATCTTCGAGGTGTTTTTGGATGGCACGCTTCAAAGGACGTGCGCCATATTTCTCGTCGTATCCCTGATCCACGAGGTAATCTTTTGCCTTGGCGGTGACTTTTATTCCATACCCAAGCCCCTCAATCCGATCAATCAAGGCGCTCAATTCCAAGTCAATGATGCTGTGTATGTGATCCCGACTCAAACTCTTAAACACCACCACATCATCAATTCGATTCAAAAATTCAGGACTGAATGCACGTTTTAGCGCCGTTTGAATGACAGAGTCGCGGTTTGAATTTTCATTATCCACACGGGTTGTGGTGCCGAAACCCACCCCCGTTCCAAATTCAGCGAGTTGTCTTGCGCCAATATTGGATGTCATGATGATGATGGTGT
>JADHRK010000070.1 GCA_016777435.1 Flavobacteriales bacterium | reverse complement strand
AATCACTGAACAAAAGCGGGGCATTTTCGAAATACCCTGGCCCCCCTTCATACAATGTCATGTCCGGCCGGTTCACGAGAATCATCCCGTACATGCCCATCGTCAAGTGCAGCGTGGTGGTGACGTGGCAGTGGTAAAGAAAGGTCCCGGGGTGGTCCGCTTCGAATTCGTAAGTGGTCTCCCCTCCTGTTACGACGAAAAAACTCGTGGTCGGGACTCCATCGTTGGCTTGGTCCACATCCAAACCATGCAAATGGATGGTGTGGCTCTCTGGACTTGGATTCGTGAAATTGAGCTGCACAGATTCGCCTTCACTGTACTCCAAAAGAGGCCCCGGCAACGAAATGAAACCATCTGCCACCCATCCATAGCCCCAGATGGGTATAGCGGTGCCCTCAGGCAAGAATGTATACCCTTCCATCCCCGAGAAAAGCTGTGGAGGTTGCATCTGAGCATGGCTTTTAAATGTTCCCAGGAGGACAAAAAGCAAAGCGACAATTCGAAATGGACTCATGGCGAGACATGGATTTGGGAAATCATACCTCCGGGATAAAATCCCGCATTGGTGACCGCAATCAAATTGTGATTGTGGACGGGGTACATTCCCACTTGATTGGCCACCAATTGCACCGTCAACACCTCTCCCATTCGGATAGGCACTGTGTCCTTGGACCAGCCCACGCGTTCGGGATGATGCGTACTGCCGATCATGGTAACGTGAAAACCGTGGAAGTGAAACACATGATCCATGAATCCATGATTGGCGATTGAAATCAAACAGGTGTCCCCCAAACTGACGGCGACGAGTGCTTCCGGGTCATCTGCGACCGCAGGATACGTGCGCTCATTGATCGTGAACTGCTCTGGGACATAGGGCTCGTCCCAAGCGATTGGCAACCCCATATCAGCGGCCACCATGCGCTCCACTGACCAATCTCCCAAATTCCAGTGGAAATGAGCATAATCCGTTTCCAAACCTATCTGAAGTTGACCACTCGCCCCCATCACCCGACCGATTTCGTCGGTCAAACCAAAGCGATACGCCCCCGCTGGCAATGCCGGCATTTCAAGCGCGATGGTATCCAAAGCGGCCAATTCCCACTCGAGCTCACCGTCCACCTCAAGCTTCCATGTGTGCGATATGCTATCCAAATTGATCAACACCAACGGTGAAGTGGCCTCCAATGGCCTCGTCAGGGTTGCATTGATTCCAGACCATTGGGCATTGGCATTGAAGCGAATGGCTTGGACTGAATCGGGGATATGCGTCCACTCCCCTCGAGCAACCCAAAGGGTGTCCTGGGCATAAGAGCCAAGCGGAACCATAGCCAAAATGATGCACGTCCAAAACTTCTGGTAATCCATAAGGGAAAATTACATAAGAATTGACCACGGACTGTCAGTTACCCAAATTCTAGCGCAATCATGTCCCTGGGATTCAAGCAAAATGGCTTGAATGGATCACCTCCATTGCACACGCTCCTCCTTGGGCACGAATGTCCAAGCCAAAATTCGCGTGGACTTGTTGCCTGTCCCCATCGAAATCGTCTTGACTTCCGCAGGTCGGACCGTTTTCAACGTACCGTAAAGTGACTTGAGGTGAGACTGCTTGGACACCAAGGAGGTTAACCAAAAGACATTCTTTGCATAGTTTTGACTTTCGCGAATAAGGGTTTGAATGAATCGCACTTCGCCGCCCTCGCAGATCAATTCCTTTCGGATGCCACTAAAGTTGAGCATTGGATTATGCTGCTTGCCTCCATGGAGGTTTCGGGCCTTACGCATTGTTCCTTCAGCGGCGTCTTCGGCACTTGTATGAAACGGAGGATTGCTCATCGTAAAAGCAAATCGATCCGAAGCGGCAACAACCCCCCTTAACATGCACAATGGATCAGCCTGATGCCGCAGCTCCAAATGACCTTGAAGCTTTGGATTTTCCGCAAGAATTGCCGCCACATTGTCCAATGAATGCTGCTCAATATCCGAACCTACAAATGACCAACCGTATTCCACCGCTCCGATGATGGGGTAAATCGCAGTAGCTCCCACGCCAATATCCAACACCCGCACCTCCTCACCTCTGGGAATATTGCCAAAATGATTTTCTCTCAGGACATCCGCCATGTGATGCAAATAATCGGCGCGTCCCGGCACAGGCGGACATAGATTTTCATCAGGAAAGTCCCAATACTTCAAGCCGTAGTCACTGAGAATGATCGCTCGATTCAGCAATTTCACGGCCTCTGGACGCGCGAAGTCAATGGTATCTTCACCGCGTTTGGACTTCTGAACGTATGCCCCCAATTCAGGAAGGCATGCGACCAGTACCGAAATCTGATACCGCTCAAGGTTCCTATTGCGGGGGTGCATTCGATGTTCTGATGAACGTTTGCTGCTCTTGGTTTGGGATGAGGGCACTGCGCAAGTTACAGCCAATTGCAATGACGCCCATTCGCCTTCATTGCGACGTAACTTGCTGCACATGTGGCATGAATTAGACAACAAGCTCATTTGCGAGCATCAATTTGAATCGTTTGCAGCGGCATTTTCATTTTTAAAGGAAGTAGCCGGTCTAGCGGAACAATTCAATCATCACCCCACCATCATCAACGAATACACCAGCGTTCGACTTGAATTGACCACGCATGATGCTGGAAACGTAATCACAGATTTGGATCGGAAACTCGCCGAAGCCATCGAGCGCAAATTGAAAAAGCCCTCTTCTACGTGACGCTGGTCACTGCCTTATTGATGGCTCACAATTCATTCGCAATCAACGGAATGCTCTGAATTCAAGCTTACCTTGAACGATACAACCTCTCGAGATTGAAGCCTTCAAGACGTCTAAGCAATCGCGCTGAAAATGTCGCATGCAGTGTCGACCTTTGCTCGATCAAATCGCGAAAAGAAAAAATCCAAGCCTCCGCAAAACGGTATCAAATTGCGCCGTTCATGCCATTCAGAGACGTTCGGTTATGGATCCTCTTTTTCGCCATCATTCGACTGGTCAACATTACCCTCCCTCCGATTGAAGTCGGTCATAACTGGCGGCAATCCACGGTACTCATGGTTGCTCGGAATTTCTTCGAAGGCCCATTTGACCTGATGCATCCAAAAGTAGATATGGCCGGTGACCTCAGCGGAATTACGGGCATGGAATTCCCTCTTCTGAACGCACTGCATGCAGGCTGGGCTCATCTTTTTGGCTGGTCCGATTGGCACGGGCGTTTGATTGTTCTGATCTTCAGTAGCCTTGCCATGTGGAGTTTGTTTTCTCTCCTCCGCAGGGCAATCGACCGGCGATGGGCCAGGGATACTGTGTTGATTCTGATCACGTCCTTGTGGTTTATTTATAGCCGTAAAATCATGCCCGATGTATTCAGTTGCAGCCTGGTCATCATGGGTACCCACCTGCTCGTCATAAGTTGGGAAACAGAAAGTCGGACCCAAAAAGTCATTGGGTCATTGCTCGCATCTTGCACCATCGTGCTGGGTTTGCTGTCCAAATTGCCCGCCGGAATTCTCCTTTTGGGCATGCTTCCATTTCTGCCCAAATTTCTACCCAACCAACGCCATCTCTGGACGTTTGTGTGGTTTATTCCTGGCACAGCCGTGGTGGTGTATTGGTACCAGTTTTGGGTCCCCCATCTCGTCGCAGACTACGGTTTTTGGCATTTTTTTATGGGCAAATCCATGGGAATCGGAGCTCAGGAACTTGCCACCCATTGGCAAATCGCTGCCATGCACATCATTGACCATGCGTTAAAGTTCACCGGATTTGGATGTTTCGTGGCCGGCTTGGTGTTGCTGTTTCGAAATGGACATCGGCG
Organism: Flavobacteriales bacterium; assembly: GCA_016777435.1. Classification (GTDB taxonomy): domain Bacteria; phylum Bacteroidota; class Bacteroidia; order Flavobacteriales_D; family Sanyastnellaceae; genus UA16. The sequence continues at coordinate 5,110 of JADHRK010000070.1, read as the reverse complement.
TGTACTCATGGCCCTGCTTTGCGCCTTTTTGGGCCTCGTCATTGTTGCCATAAAAGCCGGTGACACCTTCGTTCGGCACGATTACTACATCCTGCCTTTTGTTCCATTTATGGCCATTGCAACAGCATTTACAATTCAAAAAATCCCTCTGCGCCGTTGGCGTTTGGCCATATTGGTACTGGTGATGCTGGAAGGTCTCGCCAACCAAGCCCATGATTTTTTTCCGTCCTCCGATCAGCGCGCGATTTTGCGACTCGAATCAGCCCTTGACCGGGTCTCACACCCCGACGACTTGATCGTGATTAATTGCGGCCCGTCTCCAACGCCCCTGTATTTTGCGCATCGAAAAGGCTGGGTACTCAGCGGGATAGAAATTGAATCATCCCGCCAGGAACTCATCCGAAAAGGGGCCACGCACATCGTTTGGCTCCAGCAATCATGGAAATCCGGACCTTTGCCAGAGGGACGAGTCCAATCATCTGCGGATCCGCCTTGGTCCATAGAATCGCTCCTTCCGTCCGCCCAAGATTAAATTCTAAGACGACCCGTCTTCATTCGTGGATGACGGGGGACCTGCAGACACTTTGCTTTTCAATCTTGGAATGGATTCAGAGAATCCTTTATCTATTCGTTTCAGACTAATTTTGCATTATGCGGATTCCCTCCTCCCTCTTGTTACTTTTTGCGCTGCTCATTGCCGGCTCGACGTCTGCCCAAACCTTGGATGACTTGGAATTTGGAACGCCCGAAAGCCTTGACATCGCCACATGGAATATCGAATGGTTTCCAAAAAATGGGTCCGCAACCATCGACCGCGTCAAAGCCATTGTCCAAAACCTGGAAATCGATCTTTGGGCCATCCAAGAAATCGACGACACAACGGTATTCAAAGCCATGATTGAAGATTTAGATAGCTATGACTACATTCTGATGGATGGCTGGTTTGGCGGCCTAGTTTACGTCTACAATTCCAGTGATATCGAAGTGCTTGATGCATTTGAAATTTACACCGAATCGCCATTTTGGAGCCCATTGCCTCGCTCCCCCTTAATCCTTCACTTCGCTTTCAACGGCGAGCCATTCTATGCCATCAACAACCACTTCAAATGCTGTGGCAACGGCACCATCAACTGGTCAGACGATGGCGATGAAGAAATGCGACGGCGAGAAGCCTGCGTATTGATCAATGAATACATCCAAAACGAACTCCCAGATGACCGTGTCATCGTTCTCGGCGACCTGAACGACCTCATCCAAGAAGGGCCCTCCAACAATGTGTTTGAGCCATTTCTTGAATTGCCTGAGGAGTATCTTTTTGCGGACATGCCCATTGCACAAGGTCCGAGCTCAGGCTGGTCTTTTCCGGGGTGGCCTTCTCACTTGGATCACTTGCTCATCTCCGATGAACTTTTCACTGATTTCAATGCCAGCAGCACGGAAGTAGCGTGCCTCGATATCGCTGCTCACATGCCCGGCGGTTGGTCCGAATATGACTACAACGTCAGTGATCACCGGCCGGTTGCCATGCAGCTGATGGTCACACCGTTGGCCGTTTCCCCTGAGCGCTTGCCCACCGAGCAAAGCGCACTTCTGCAGATCACAGATTTGACAGGACGGACATGCAATTATGCTCCGAACAAGGTATTGCTCTATCATTTCAGCGATGGATCGGTCAGAAAGCACATCAGTTGGAGCCAGAACGCTCCCTATTGAGAGCAAACCATGCTCCTTGAAGGCCGATGCGCAAAGGCCATTCACAAGCCGTTGATTTTGACGCGCCTCACGCCTGATAAAAATCTTGCATCTTTGTTGGCATGAAAAAAGCACTACTTGCAATCGGAGGATTGATCTTGTTCGTTTGGTTAGGGCTCATGTCCCAAGGACTTTATTCATCCATTGAAATCGAACAAGGCGAACAAGGTGGATTCATCCTACTTGGAATGGATCACATCGGTCCCTACCAGGAAATTGGCACTGCGTTCGAAGCCCTGCGATCGAAATTTCCTGAAGGAGAATTCTCAGGCGTTTATTTTGATGACCCCGAGACCGTCCCTGCTGACTCATTGCATTCGTTTGCAGGAATGAAAGTGTCTGCGGCAGAAGCGATTCGCCAAATGGGATTGGACCATTCCCTGCGCATTTTCGAAATTCAGCAGCGACCAGCGCATTTCGTGAATTGGGAGCATGGGAGCAACATGGTTGGAATCATCATTGGAACCCTGAAAGCTTATCCTGCATTGACTGCTGCCTGCGAAGAAACAGGCTGGAGTGGTGACTCACCTCTTGCATATGAAGATTATACCAGCGAGGGCATTCGCTATGTGATGCAATACTGAGCCGAGCCTCCTCGAATGAGACTGGAGCGATTCAGAAGTGAATTTTTCGCGCTGGTTTTGCGAAAATCAATTTTTACTTTTGCGCCATGAAAGGAGGTAGAATTTTAATTTTCGTGGCTGGGATGTGTGCTGCAGTGATAGCAACGGCACAAGAGGAAAGAGATGTTGCCACACATCAACACGCCTGGTACATGGCGTTTGGAAACCATCGAATCACGGAGGCGCTCGGAGTTCACACCGAATACCAGTTCAGAAGGACCGGTTTGGGCGAAGATTGGCAACAATCGCTGATGCGGGTTGGGATCGATTGGCACCGAGACAACAATCATTTCGCAACGATGGGTTACGGATGGATTCGGAGCTACGCTTATGGAGAACAGCCCATTGCCGAGCGCTTCGATGAGCACCGCATTTGGCAGCAATTCATCACCCAGTCGAATACTGGAAATTTCAATTGGACCCATCGTTACCGACTGGAACAGCGCTTCATGGATCGACCTACGGGCGCCAGCTGGCAGCATCGAGCGCGGTACTTTGTGCAGGTTTCTTGGACCCTCCCCAACCAATCCAATTGGTTCCTCTCTGCTTACGAGGAAGCGTTCATCGGGTTGCGCGATTTGGATAATCTCACCAACAACCTTCTCCAGCAAAACCGGTTGTCCGCAGCCATCAATTATCGCTGGGACAATGGCACATCCGTTCAGGTTGGAGGGCTCCAGCAATTGCTCATAAAAGGCAATGGACAAGCGGAGCGAAACCAAACCCTTTTGATTGGCCTTCGACACAACCTCGATTTTCGAGACTAACAGCTCTTTCAATTTCCCGAATCTTAGCCGGTGAATTCTGTGATCGTTTTCGCGAACGTTCTTAAACCCCTTTTGTAACGTTTGCTTCTCACTGAAAAAAATGTTACGTTTGCGTTACATTGATTCAGTCACCATGCAATACCAAGCTGAAATTTTAATTCCACTATTCGCCATGCTCACTGGCGTGGCCATCCCTATTTCTGTATTCGTCTGGTTGTATTACGACGCGAAGGGCAAACGAGAAACAGTCTTGGAAATTGCCAAGCACCTCGGTGACGCTTCAAAATTGGATGAATTGATCAACCTCTTTGAGGAGCGCAAAAAGGAGCCCATCGACTACCGAAGAAATGGAGTCATTGCCATTTTTGTAGGCATCGGACTTTATGCGTTGGGTGCCATAGCCATCGGAGCAATCCTTGAAGGAATTGGTGCACTTGTCAGTTTGATCGGTGTAGGCTCCCTGCTCGCTGGATACCTCTATCCCAACACAGGGAAGGAACTCACGAACGCGGTCGAAGAATTTGAAAAGAAATAATTGTGGGCCGTGACCACCAAAAACTATTGAATCGACTGGAAGAGCACCGCAGAGCTGCCGGACTCACCCAGCAGGAACTTTCGGTGGTGGCAGAAGTTTCGCGCAAGAGCATCAATGCGATTGAAAACGGTGTCTATGTCCCTTCCACCGTTTTGGCACTCAAAATTGCCGCCACGCTCAACTGCAAGGTGGAGGACTTGTTCAAATTGCCTTAGAACGCGAAGCCAGTGCATCAAGCACACTGCTTCTTTATTCAACCTCGACCGTCGCCTTGGACTTGCGGTAGAGGAAGGAATTGAAGATGTTGCGTCGCGCGAAACGTTGCACCTTATCTGCGTTCACGAGCTTGGTGAACAGCGCTTTATTGACCCCGAAATACTCATAGGTCGATCCGTCTGTAAACTTCAATTCCAGCAGCAAGCTCTTGTGCTGCATGTCATCGATGAAGGCATTCTCAATGGTATCATTGTATTCCGCGAGGCCCTTGGCAATGGTCGCTGGAGCAATGCTGATGAGAAACGCATACCCATCGGTGATTTGGCGCGTCATCTCCTCTGCCTCTTGCGCCTTGGTCTCGTCCAAAACATGTTTGTCAGGATGCCATTCTTTCACAAGCTTTCGGTAGGTCTTTTTGAGTTCGCCGAGCTCGATCTCTCCCTCCACTCCAAACAACTTTTTGTACGCATTGATCCGCTTCATTCTGATCGCTTTTGTGGGTCCTTTGGATTTTCCCTGTCTTGATGCGCGCTATTCGATCATGAGAACGAACGATTATTCGTAATCGCTTCAAACGCGGACGCGAAAGTAGTACCAATCTTTTGGAACTTGATTAAAAAAAAGAGTCCGCACCCAAAGGGGTGCGGACTCTTTTCATGTCTCAAGCAATTCTTCAGAGGGTGAGCTCGAGTGCCTCGCACGTATTGGCTTGGAAATTGACAATGCCACTCCACACGACAAATCCTGCGTCATCGATGACCTCGTATTCTGCCGCGTAAGAAGTAACTGGGCCCAGATCTTTCGTAGCCGTGATGGACGCGGCCTGATCGCAATCAGGAGCGCCGTTCCAAAACATGGAGACCGCCTGCGAACCAACCAGCTGTCCGTCCACATAAAAAGAATATGCCGTCGCGAACTGTCCCTTTTCAATCGCTACCTCCTCACCATACCAAAAGACAACCTTGCCTTCAAATGTGCACGAACCATCATTGGTATCTGCATCGGAGTTCCAATTGACCGCATTTTGGTCCGTACACCCCTCCGTCTTGCACCCTGCGAGTAATAGTACAGACGCACAAATTGAGTAGAAAAATAAGTTCCTCATCGCTTCTCTTTTGAGTTGATATTAATACTGCAAGGATACACCATAACAAACTATAATGGAACATCTTCAAAGGAGAGGCCGCTCGCACGATCAAACAATTCCAGCATCATCT
>JADHRK010000069.1 GCA_016777435.1 Flavobacteriales bacterium | reverse complement strand
AGCAGCGTTGCAGATTTGACACCGCGAATCGCACCCTTGAAGAATAATCCCCAGCTCCACGAAGGTTCTGAATCTGCATCTCTCACCGCTGACGCACGCTCGGACAACATTGCAATCAATGGACCCAAAACTGCCAAAACAAAAAACTTGGTGACCTTCATGTTTAGAAGCAATGCCAAAGCTGCGAAAAGAATCTGCAACACTGGATCCAACCCCTGGGCAATTATCAGCTTCAGGAGCCTTGTACCCCTCGACCAAAAAGAACCGTCGGAGGTCATTGCTGAGGACTGCCAAATTTCAAGAAAAGACGACTCGAGGGTGGCTTCTCGCAACAGGGCCAAAGAATACCACCAAGCGAACGCCATACCGCCCCATGCAACCACAGCGGCAATGGCAAAGAAGAAGACCCACGACTTCATACCATGCTGTTGCATGAATCGGAAACTCATCCAAAATGCTCGCCAGCCCTCCAAAAAAGATGGTTTACCCCGCATGATGTCAAAGCTACGTTGTTGGCATCAAATTACTCCAGCCGCTCCAGCCGAGCTTCCATTGAAGAAATTGCATCATGCGAATTCATTTCATTGCCATCGGAGGAAGTGCGATGCACAATCTCGCATTGGCTCTTGCCGATGCGGGTCATCAAGTCAGTGGTTCCGACGATCAAATTTTAGAGCCTTCAAAAAGCAGATTGCAGCAGGCCGGGTTGCTTCCCCAAAAAGAAGGCTGGGACCCCGAGACCATCACCCCTCAATTGGATTGTGTGATTCTGGGAATGCATGCTCGTCCAGACAATCCGGAGTTGACACGCGCCCAAGAATTAGGAGTGACCATCCAGTCATACCCTGAATTCCTCTTCAATTCAACAAAAAACGATCACCGCATCGTTATCGGAGGTTCACACGGAAAAACAACCATCACTTCCATGCTCTTGCATGCTTTTAAATGGAACAAAAAACCGGTGAATTTCATGGTCGGCGCTCAACTTGATGGTTTTGACCGCATGGTTCAATTGGACCCTAAGGTGCAAACGGCTGTCTTTGAAGGCGACGAATACCTCAGCTCTCCCCTTGATCGACGCCCGAAATTTTTCTGGTACCAAGCACATTGCACCTTGCTCTCCGGAATTGCTTGGGACCACATCAATGTTTTCCCCACGGAAGAAAATTACATTGAACAATTCGACACCTACCTGAAAACCTTGGCTCCAAATGCAACTTTAGTATGGTGCGAAGATGATGAACACCTCGTGAAAGTCGTCCGACGAACCAATCGTAAGGACCTCAAGCTCATCCCGTATCGCACGCCTGAGGCTACCCTCAAACCAGACGGAAGCAGCCAGGTGCACTGGAGCGATGGCAAGCGATCTCAAACACCACTCATTGGTACCCACAATTTGCAAAATCTGGCCGGAGCTCGTGCCTTGGCCGAAAGCGCTGGAATTGCGGCATCCGATTTCGATGCTGCCATGATGAGCTTCACGGGAGCTTCAAGGCGACTCGAATTATTGAAAGAAACCGAAAATTTCACCGCTTTTCGGGATTTTGCTCATGCACCATCGAAACTGCGAGCCACCACCAATGGCGTCAAAGATGCCTTTCCAAAACGTCACCTGACGGCTGTTTTTGAATTGCATACTTTTTCAAGCCTGAACAAGGAGTTCCTGCCCACGTATCGATCTGCACTGGCTCGGGCAGACACGCAAGTGGTTTATTATGACCCAGAAGTGCTCAAGCATAAAAACATGCCCGAATTAAGCGCTTCCTTCATCGCACAATGCTTCGGCCATTCGGAGCAGCTTGTTATCATTGACTCCAAAACAGAACTACAAGCTTTTCTCAATGACCAATATGCAGAAAACCGCGTCTTGCTCTTGATGAGCTCTGGATGGTTTAGCAAAGTGACTCCGGACTGGCTCGATTGAAAGCACCACTGCAAAGAGCAACCGCAAATGAAGCCGTCAACCCAACCCCACGTCCAGTGACATCATGACCAGAAAACCACCGATGAATCCCAACGTTGCGAAGTCGGTATACCTGTCCCGCTGGGTTTCTGGAATAACCTCTTCCACCACCACATAAATCATCGCACCGGCGGCAAATGCAAGGGCATAGGGAAGAATCACCTGCATCTGCATCACGGCGATGGCACCAATGGCAGCAGCTATAGGTTCGACAACTGCTGACAATTGACCGAACCAAACGGATCGCAATGGACTAACTCCCTGACGACGCAAAGGCATACTCACCGCGAGCCCTTCAGGAAAATTTTGAATCCCAATGCCAATGGCCAAGGCCACGGCTGCTCCGACAGAAGCTCCATCCAATCCGAGCGCCGCCGCACCAAAAAGGACACCCACCGCTAATCCCTCTGGAATGTTGTGCAGGGTAATGGCCAGCACCAGTAGTGTTGATCGGTGCCAATCCGTTCGCGGCCCCTCGGCCTCGTCTTGCCGAAAGTTGATGTGCAAGTGCGGCGTGAACTTGTCCAAACCAAAAATAAACAACGCCCCCAATCCAAAGCCAATAGAAGCTGGAACGACTTTGGCAAATCCTTCACCCCCCGACATTTCAATAGCAGGAGAAAGCAACGACCAAAAACTTGCTGCCACCATCACACCTCCCGTGAATCCCAGCATGCTATCAAACCATTTCCGATGCATGTCCTTGAAGAACAAGACCAGTGATGCTCCAGCAGCCGTCATGAACCAGGTGAAAAAAGTTGCCAAAAGCGCCGCTTCGAGTGCGCCCAATTCGGACATAAATACGACCAGCTCATTCATGACTCTTGGTTTTCATTGCCGCGGTTAGTCGGGATAGCTTCCGCCAACAATTGACCCGCTACCTCCCTTGAGACTCGAATCGAAATTCCCTGATCGTCCTTCCACTCCCAACTTCCATCAAATGGAAAATAATCCATGACTTCAAAATGCTTTCCCAATTGGATTTTAAGTGCATCCAAGTGACGTAAAAAATCGGAAGCACTGTTGGATACACCACGCACAGTAAACTTTTGTTTACGTGTTAATGCATCGGCTGAAAACACCCGCTCATTCCCTTTCCAATCTCCATTGGAATCAGGAATGGGATCCCCATGCGGATCGGTGGAAGGACAGCCCAGAAAGGCATCCAAGCGGTTGGTGAAATCGACATCGCCAATGTGTTCGAGCTCTTCCGCCCACTGGTGCACCGCATCCCACTTGAATTGCAGCTTTTCAACCAAAAACACCTCCCACAAACGGTGCTTTCGAATGGTGGAGATGGCAATCTGCCTTCCTTTTGCCGTCAATTTCGCTCCTTGATACGCCGTATACTCAACCCAGTCCAATTCTGTCAATTTGTGCAGCATTCCCGTCACTGCTGCCGGTGTTGCTGTGAGCTTTTCCGAAATGGCTTGATTGGAGGCAATGCCATGCTCGTGCTGCAATTTGAATATTGCTTTGAGGTAATTTTCTTGGCTAATGGAACCGGACCTTTTCATTGGAGCGAAAATAAATATTTAACCTCTCCTAAACAACTGCTGGCTTCGAATTGAAGTGAAGCGATGTTCGCTGACCATTGTTGATGTATTTTGCCCCATAAAACTCACCTATAGATCCCATGCGTTTTAAGCCATCTACGAAATCAATCATTGGGCTGATTGGCTTTGCCAGCCTTGGTTATGCAATCTGGCGGTTCAATGAGTTGGTCGGTTATTTGATTATTTCGGTGGCATTGAGTTTTGTAGGAAGACCAATTGTTCTACTTCTCCAGCGAATCGAAGTACGCGGCAAACAATTCCCATCTTCCATCGGTGCGGCCATGGCCCTCACCTTCATGGTCGGTCTTTCCATCGGTTTAACCCAATTATTCGCCCCCCTTTTCGCAGAACAAGCCCAGGCAGTGCAAGGAATGAATGAGCTCGGAATGGAACGTGTAGCAGATGAAACGCTGTCCTGGATTGACCAGAATTTGAGTTGGCTGAACTTAAGTGGAAACGATCAGCCCAACAGCCTTTTCTTATTGGAACAAATTCAAGGCTTTGTGCAACTCGAGGGGATTGGAAGTTTTTTCGGAGCCTTGTTGCAGAGCCTGGGGGATGGATTTGTAGCCGTGTTTTCCATTTTATTCATGACCTTTTTCTTCCTCAAGGATGGTGCGCTCTTTCGAAACATGATTGAGGCTGTGACCCCGGACGAACTCCTCCCCAAAATCAATTCCATTATGGACCGAACAAGTGCATTGCTCACGCGGTACTTTGGCGGTCTAGTGGTTCAAGTTGCCATCATCACCACAATTATTTCGCTGGGCCTGAGCATCATCGGTGCACCGAATGCTTTTCTGATTGGATTTATGGCCGGTATTTTCAATCTCGTCCCTTACATCGGCCCCATGGCAGGAACGTGCCTTGGCTTGCTTTTAATTGCCACCTCATCCCTGTCCGTGCCTTCTGAAATGACAGGAATATTTCTAGGGAGTTTGGGGGTATTTGCCATCGCACAATTGGTGGATAATTTTTTTACGCAGCCGGTCATTTTTGCCAACCGTGTGCATGCACATCCGCTCGAAATCTTCATCGTGATCAGCATCGCTGGAAACCTAGCCGGTGCCACAGGTATGGTATTGGCCATTCCGGCCTACACCTTGTTTCGAATCGTAGGCCAAGAATTATTCAGTGGTTTTAAGGTCATTGATGAATTGACCAAAAACCTCGAGGGATAAGGAAGAAGTTTACCGCAGAAATCCACTGGAGCGTCCGCCCCTCGAGGCACTTGTTTAAAGTTCTTGAAAAGATGTTCACAACGGGTCATCCCGGTGACGTTTGGAGCTAACTTTGAATCCCGTATCCATTATTTAGTTACGGGCATGTCTCCTACTCCTTCCGATTCCCCAGCATCCTCTGCAAACTCTGTCCATACGGAGACCATCAGAAACAGCCGTTACATTTTTGTAACGGGAGGTGTGAGTTCGAGCTTAGGGAAAGGCATCGTCAGTGCGTCTCTTGCGAAACTGCTGCAAGCACGCGGTTATTCGGTGACCATTCAGAAACTGGATCCTTACATCAATGTAGACCCTGGAACGCTGAATCCATATGAGCATGGCGAGTGTTTTGTTACCGTCGATGGAGCAGAAACAGACCTCGACTTGGGACACTATGAGCGCTTCCTGAACGTGCACACTTCCCAGGCCAACAACATCACGACGGGCCGCATTTACCAATCTGTCATCGACAAGGAAAGGCGCGGTGAATACCTCGGACGGACCGTGCAAATCATTCCGCACATTACCGATGAAATCAAACGGAGTGTGCAGATTCTAGGCGCCGAGTCCAACTATGACTTTGTAATCACTGAAATCGGCGGCACGGTGGGTGACATCGAGTCCCTTCCGTACATTGAAGCGGTGCGGCAAATGAAATGGGAATGTCCCGAAGAGACATTGGTAGTGCATTTGACGCTCATCCCTTACCTCGCTGCGGCAGGCGAGCTCAAAACCAAGCCAACCCAGCACTCGGTCAAACAATTGCTCGAGTTTGGGGTACAGCCCGACATTCTAGTCTGCCGCACCGAGCATTCGTTGACGGAAGCCATCCGCAGCAAGGTAGCCCGATTCTGCAATGTCGCATCAAATGCAGTCATCGAGAGCATAGATGCAGAAACCATCTATGATGTGCCGCTGTTGATGCAATCCGAAAAATTTGATGAAGTCGTGCTTCAAAAGCTGGGAATGTCCTTCGAAGACACCCAGCCTGACTTGACGACTTGGAAGCAATTTCTCCATCACCATAAGAACCCAAAATCCACCGTTAAAATTGGATTGATCGGTAAATATGTGGAGTTGAAAGACAGCTACAAATCCATCGCTGAATCGCTGATTCATGCCGGTGCCAAGCTCGAAGCCAGGGTTGAAATTGAATGGATTCACAGCGAATCAATCATGGCCAAAAACGCCCATGAAACCCTGCAAGGATTGGACGGAATACTGGTGGCTCCGGGTTTTGGTTCTAGGGGCATTGACGGGAAGATTGAAACGATCACCCATGCGCGCGAACAAAACATCCCATTCTTTGGAATATGCCTTGGCATGCAATGCGCCGTCATTGAATTTGCGCGCAATGTGCTTCATTTGGAAGATGCACATTCGACGGAGATCAAGGAATACACCAAGCATCCCGTTATCGACCTGATGGCGGAACAAAAAAGCATTCAAAACATGGGTGGAACGATGCGCCTCGGAGCCTACCCATGCGAACTGACACCGGGTACCAAAGCGCTCGAGGCATATGGGATAACGCCCATCGAAGAAAGACACCGTCACCGTTACGAATTCAACGATGCGTACCTCGAACAATTTGAATTACACGGCATGATCGCTTCGGGTAGAAATCCAAACTCCGGATTGGTCGAAATGATTGAAATCCCGGAGCATCCTTGGTTTGTCGCGTCGCAATTCCATCCGGAATATGCGAGTACAGTCGAAGCGCCTCACCCCCTGTTCATCTCGTTTGTCGCAGCATCGATCAAAAACCGAACGACCACTCGCAGCCCTAAGACGGAGCATGCGAAGAAAAACCCTAATTGACCTCAGCGCTTAATCTGCCGCTTGACGGTTTGGTCTTGTTCCACTCTCTCGGACTTATAGAAGACAACAAGAATCCCAGAAATAAGATGGCGACCACACCTTGTTGCAACTCAAAAAGACTTTCCACCGTTCCGTTCAAGATTACTGCAGCTGTCCATATGGCCAATTGGCATCTACCGACTTGAACGGCCTTCCATCCCAGCAGCACAAACCCAAGAAACAGTCCGGTCATCGCCAACCATCCGAGCCGGACGCCGATTTGCAACCAAACGCTGTGCGGATTCATGTTTTTATTTTTGGCGTACCGAGAACCATCGCGTTCGTATATAACAGCCAAAGAAGACGCAACATCGCCAGTTCCGACTCCAAAGGGATGATGCGAAAGAAGCTCCATCGATGCCTTCCAGGCTTGCATGCGTCCTCCCGTTGAACCCGTCTTACGATCGGGAATTGTTTGAGTGACATTTGCCTGCGGAGAGGACGCTTTCGTGTCTGAAACAACCTGCTGGCGATTGGCCACGTAGTGCTGAAATTCCTGCATTCTTCCAGCATCCGCCCAAGCCGCTCCCAGCAACAACAAAACGCCAGAAGCCATCAGTAGTCGCGCTTCTTTGACCGCAGGTTTGAATCGGCGAATCGTTTCAATGGCAATGACCAACAATCCGACACCCCATCCCGCTTTCGAAGCCAATAAACCTATGGCCAATCCGCCCACTACTACCAAAGCCCTTCCTTTAAAATCAGAGCAGGAACTCAACAAGATTCCGCTGGTCAGATAGAGGGCGATGTACGAGGGATGAAAAGGCCCCGCGAAACCATCGTAACGCATGAGCGAAATGTCCTGCCACCAAAATGCTTGAAAAAATCGCCAAGCCAAATATGCCAACAACCCCCATTCAAATGACTGCACTGCACGGTATTTCCATCGCTCATCCAACATCGCATTTGATTGCCAAAACAAAAGGGGCAGCAATAAAAAACTAAATTTCACCTCCAACGCAAACCAACCTTCCGCAACGTTTTCCGTCCAAAGCATGCCCAAACACATCGCACAATAGCATGCCATGGACCCTGCTGCGAGCCATTTCACAAAAGGGTCCAATGCCCGTCTTTGGCTGGACTCATCGTTTCTGAATGCAATGGAAAGCGCATGGATTCCGGCCACAATACTCCAAATCACAAGTGTAGTGGCACTAAGCCGTGGGTGAACCGGCAAGCAAAATGCAGTCAATGCCGGCATCCAACCCAGCAATTGCGTTGAGGACGGATTCATCGCGTAAGTTTTACGGCATGTTCCCGCGGATGGGAACGCAGGATTAAAAAACGGAAAATCCCCCGCCAATATCCCCATCCGTAACCAAAGTGGATCATTGCATACGCCCGCAAGACACCCAGCACATCCCGCACTGATTCCGATACAGATATGGCAGAGCCCAATCCTGCGATCAGCCACAAAAGTCCCGCGCTCACAAAAATTGACGCGCCAAAGCCATCCCACATATGGTTCCAAAAACCAGCTGCCTCCAGGGTCCAGCAAAGACCTGACACCCCCAGCAGTGCCATAAAGATTGCTGGAATGGTTTGACGCCAAGTCGTTATCGTACCGTGCTTCCGATTGACAAAAACCTTCCAATAGCCGTATTGGTGGTACTGTTTGAGCAACTTATCGTAGGTGGAACGAACATGATAACTGCTGCGGATTCTCGGGTCAAACCAAATGCGCCAACCGGAATGCAGCAACCGATAATTCAATTCGTCATCTTGATTGCGCACCAACGCCTCATCGAACCATCCAATCTCATCCAGCACTTCCTTTCGATAAGCGCCAAATGCCACCGTATCCACATGGCCAGCAATTCCTCCCGTTCGGAATCGTGCATCACCGACGCCAAACAACGTACTCATAGCCGCGCCAATTTGCCGTGAACGATCCGAACCGTGCACCTGCTCCACCACACCGCCAACGCAGCCCGATTCGGGGTGCGCGCGCAATAACTCTGCATTGCGCAAGAGGAAGTCAGGATCAACCTGAGCGTGCGCCCCCAAAATAATAATGGTTTCGCCTTGTGAAGCTGCAATGCCAGCATTCAAAGCTTGGGGTGTCGTCCGCTTTGGATTGTCCACCCATCGGAATTGGGCTTGTTCCTGTTGCCAGAAATCCAGCCGTTCTCGTGTACCGTCATCGCTTCGGCCATCGGCTATGATCACCTCCCAATCTTCACCGGGATCGACTTGCTCCAATAAGCTTTGAAGCGTCGAATCAATGTATCGTGATTCGTTCAAGCACGGAATAACAACGGATATCATGCGCTTATTTTAAGAATGAAGTCGTTCCAATTGAGCAACATGGTGCGCAATGTGCGCGGCATTAAAGGCGAGCGTGTCGGAAAGGGAGAGGTACCCCGCAAGTGGGTGTTTGAAAAGCTTCACGGTCCACCAATGTGAATCCTGAAACGAATGACTCAATTCACTCCATGCTAGACTGTGG
>JADHRK010000068.1 GCA_016777435.1 Flavobacteriales bacterium | reverse complement strand
GACAGTGACCCCTGCTGCTTGCGTTTGTTGAACTCGCAGGGTGGAGGAAGATACGGCTGGGTTCGGCGAGATCGTGCTGCCGGTTGTGAAGAATTGTTCGAACGGATTTTTGGAACTCGGCTGGCCGAAAGTCTCGTCACCCGAATCTTCAATCCACTTCGCAGGGCTTTCGAGGAGCCCTAAAGGTTCCTCACAATCGTCCCCTGCGAAAATCAACGTTTGTACGAATGTTGCCTCGTTTCCACTGCAATCGCTCGCGGTGTATGTGCGTTCAATTTCAAATGGGGTGTCGTCGCCTGCATCGGGATTTCCGCTTACAATGAAATCAGCGTAATTGCTTTCCAATCCCAAACCACAGTTGTCTTCCGCAAAAGAACAAGGATCGGGCAAGGCGACTCCGACGTTCGGTTCAAAGCAAAGGGATATGGTGCTTTCGCAACTGCTCTCCATAACGGGTGCAGTGGTGTCTACCGCATACGTGTATTGCGTTTCGGATGTGAAATCACCGGAATTTGGGTTCAAGGAATTGTAAAATTGTGCAACGAACTCATCTCCACAAGGCACATCAACCACTACGTCAGCTCCCAGATCAACAACGAGGTCTCCTGCCAAACCCATCACGGACTGCCCCAAAACTTCACCTTCCCATGCGAACCAGCCACCCAAACCGTATTCGCAGTTCACGCCGTTTCCACCCTGACCAAGTTGAAAACGTTTGCTCTCGTTGAACGGCATGTGAGATAACTGGAGCCAGGACCCATCATAACCCCCAGAACCGATGAGGTAAGACTGAGAATTATCCATGCGATAAGTGATCCAGCTTGCGGTATCTGCGTCGCATCCAAAAGCGGTCAATAAATCATGTTCTGAACTTTCGTTGAGCCACGTCTCCGCGGTTTGCATATCCTCCAAAACCAAATGCACGTTCCATGTGAGGTTGTCGTTCTCACTATCGGCAACCTGACCTGTGACCAAAGCAACACCGTTGGAAAATCGGGTTAGGATGAGTGGAAACGATTCCATGAAATAATCAGATTCGGCCAGACCGAGTTGTTCAGCCAACCCGAAAAGTCGGATTGCTCCGTCCGGGCCGTCGCCTTCCGCGGTATTCGCAAGATTGAAGTTTTGACTACCAATTACCTCTCCAAAAAACGAGGTTACCTCTAATGTATCTCCGTTGGAGGGATCGATGGCTACGATGCCATTATCTGCAGCACTTGGCAAGTCTGAAACGCACTGGACCGTGTCTGGATCAAATGCAGCGAGAAACACAGGTGCACAATTCGTGCATCCCACGAGTACGCCATTGCAATCGTAATCAGGAAGGGGGTATTCACACGATGAGGGGATGGAGAGTGTCGCCTCACTATCGAAGTTGCATGCGGTGAAATCCATGCATCCGGCACAACTTTCAAAATCGCATGCGGTCTCATCTGGAATGGTTGCGTTATCGTCGAAATTGCATGCAAGCGGTGCGGTGCAGCCCGCACAGGAGAAGTATTCACAGGACAGGTCTGGGTACAACGCGAGGGGATCGAAGTTGCATGCAAATTCATTCATGCAACCGATGCACGACAAGTATTCACAGGAGCCGTCATCTTCCGTGGCAGAAGCATTATAATTGCAAGCAAATGGATTGGTGCACCCTTCTTGAACGTAAGCACTAGCCACTGAAATATTCAATGTGGTTAAGAGCATTGCCCATGCGAGGCAAGGCAGCAATCCAGTCTTCATGGATGTGAGCAGGCGATTCATTGGTGGATCAGAAAACAATTCTGACATTATACCACCAAATTCGGGCTTTTCCCACCAAAAAACAAGTCAGAACGCACAAATAACAAGTCGAAAAGTCAAAAAACACAAATGAATCAATATTATACTGCAACGATATTGATGATTCGACCCGGCACAACAATGACCTTTCGGATGGTTTTTCCTTCTATTTGGGCGATGGTTTTTTCGTGATTGAGCGCTACATCTTCCACTTCTTTCGGGTTCATTGTCGCGTCTAATTCCAGTTGGAAACGAACCTTCCCGTTGAAGGAAACGGGGTACGTGATTCGATCGGCAGTCAGCCATTTTTCTTCGCTTGCAGGCCAAGAGGCGTCCATAACACTCCCATTGCCACCACTTTTATCCCATAATTCTTCTGCCAAGTGAGGAGCCACAGGGCTTAATAAAACGGCCAACGGCTGCAACAATTCGCTCTGACTGCCTTTGGAATCGAGCAGTTCATTGACCCCAATCATCAGTGCACTGATGACGGTGTTGAACGCATGCCGGTTCAAATCATCCGTCACCTTCTTTATGGTTTTGTGTAAAATCCGCAGGCTGGCTTCATCGGGTTTGGCATCTGTTGCACCTTCGAACAACCGATGCGTTTTTCGCAGGAAATTATGCACGCCGCTAATGCCCTGGGTATCCCATGGTTTGTGCTGGGTGAGCGGACCAAGGAACATTTCATAGCACCGCAACGTGTCCGCTCCATAACGTTCCACCAAGTCATCTGGGGTTTGGACGTTGAATTTGGATTTGGACATTTTCTCCACTTCGAACCCACATGTGTATGTGTTGTCTTCGCCCAAGACGAATTCTGCATTGGCGTATTCCGGGCGCCACTTTCGGAAGGCATCTGTGTCCAACTTATCTCCTTCCACAAAGTTGATGTCTACATGCAGCCGTTGGGTCTGGAACTCTTTTCGACGTTCAAACGTTACGAATTTTTCGGTGCCTTGAATGCGATAAACGAAGCTCGACCGTCCTAAGATCATCCCCTGATTGATCATTTGTTTGAAGGGCTCATTGAAACCAATCCAATCATGATCGAACAAAAATTTCGTCCAGAAGCGAGAGTACAAAAGATGCCCTGTTGTGTGCTCGGCTCCCCCAATGTACAAATCAACTTGGCCCCAATAATCAGACTTTTCTCGACTGCAAAAAGTGCTGTTGTTATGCGGATCCATGTACCGCAAGAAATACCAACTCGAACCGGCCCATCCCGGCATCGTATTGTATTCCATGCGATCTCCTTCAAAAACATTCCAGTCTTCCTTTTGCGCTCTCGCGAGCGGTGGCTCTCCTTCTTCGGTTGGCAAGTAGGCATCTACTTTCGGAAGCGTTACCTGTTTGTCCTTGATGAGGCGTGGAATTTCGTCTTCGTAACAAATAGGGAACGGTTCGCCCCAATACCGTTGGCGACTGAAAACAGCATCGCGTAACCGGTAGTTGATTTGCTTGGTTCCCACACCCTTGGACTCCAGTATTGCAATTGCGGCAGGGATGCCATCTTGGCTGCTTAGACCATTGAGTGATTCCGAATTGCAAAGTGTGGCCGTTTTTTCGGTAAAAACCGTCTCGTCCGTGTCTT
Organism: Flavobacteriales bacterium; assembly: GCA_016777435.1. Classification (GTDB taxonomy): domain Bacteria; phylum Bacteroidota; class Bacteroidia; order Flavobacteriales_D; family Sanyastnellaceae; genus UA16. Next base: position 5,702 of record JADHRK010000068.1, on the reverse strand, counting down.
TGCCTTCGAAAATTGGAGGAATGGGCAATCCAAATGTTTTGGCGAATTTCCAATCTCGCTCATCGCCAGCAGGCACTGCCATGATGGCGCCCGTTCCATAACCGGCAAGAACATAATCGGCAATCCAAATGGGCAAAGGCTTTCCCGTCATGGGATGGGCGGCGAACGCACCGGTGTCGCATCCGGTGACCTTCTGCTCTCCAGCGCCTTGTCGCTCCCGCTCGGATTTCAGCGAAGCAGCGAGCTGGTACTGCTCAACGGCATCTTTTTGCGCGGCTGCAGTGATTTCAGGGACCAAGGGGTGCTCGGGGGCCAAGACCATGAAGCTCACGCCATATATGGTGTCAGGCCGTGTGGTGAAAACATCCAGTTGCTGGTTGGTTTCGGCCACTTGGAATTGGACCTCAGCTCCTTGGCTTTGTCCAATCCAATTGCGCTGTGCTTCTTTGATGCTGTCCGTCCAATCCAGATCGTCCAAGTCTGAAATAAGGCGGCTGGCATAGGCTGAAATCCGCATGATCCATTGCCTCATGCGCTTGCGCTGAACGGGATGTCCCCCGCGTTCGCTCAATCCGTCTTTGACTTCATCGTTGGCCAAAACGGTTCCCAGTGCGGGGCACCAATTGACTTCGCTGTCAGCGAGGTAGGCCAACCGGAATGCCATGAGGATTTGTGATTTATCCGCCTCAGAGCATTGATTCCAATGCTTCGCAGAGAGTTTTCCAGCAAACTCTTCCCCCCATGGCGCGCGCACTTCATCGGAAAGGGTTTCCCACCATTTTGAATCACAGGCGGGCTCCACTTGACCCAATCCATCGGACTCAAGGGCTGCGACCAAGTCAGAAATTGGTCGTGCTTTGTCGGCCTCCATATCATACCAGGATTCAAAAAGTTGGCCAAAAATCCATTGGGTCCAACGGTAATATTGCGGGTCGCTGGTGCGCACTTCACGTGTCCAATCATAGCAAAATCCCATTTGCTCCAGTTGCTCGCGGTAACGGTTGATGTTCGTTTCGGTGGTAATCGCCGGGTGTTGGCCGGTTTGAATGGCGTATTGTTCGGCGGGAAGACCAAAGCTATCGTATCCCATGGGGTGGAGTACATTGAATCCTTGATGCCGTTTGTACCTTGCAAAAACATCGCTGGCAATGTAGCCCAGTGGGTGGCCGACGTGCAGCCCCGCACCTGAGGGGTAGGGGAACATGTCCAACACATAAAATTTAGGTCGGGTTGTGTCTTCGTCAACGCGGTAAGCATCGTCAGCTTTCCACTGCGCCTTCCAGCGCTGCTCAATGGCTTGAAAATCGTAATCCATGGGTATCTGCCTGTTCCACGCAAAGGTACTCCTCGAATACCGGCATGAAATGACTTTGACGAATATCTTTGCGCCGTGTATTTGAGTAAAACACCCCCGATTTTAAAGGCTATGGCTTCACAATTGATGTGGTCTGGCCCTAAGAGTATCAATGGTAAGCCCGCCGTGTATTTGACGTTTGATGATGGCCCGCATCCAGAAATTACCATGGAAGTGCTGGAAATCCTGAGCCGATGCGGTGTGCCGGCAACTTTCTTTTGCGTGGGAAAAAACGTTGAAATGTACCCTGAAGTCATTCAAAGAATCCGAGCCGAAGGGCACGACTTGGGGAATCACACCTATGCCCATGAATCGGGTTGGAAAACGTCCAATTTTAAATACCTCAAGAGTTTTTCGCGTTGCCAATCGCTCATTGATGCGCCGTGGTTTCGGCCACCGTATGGACGCATTACACGTTCGCAAGCAGCAGCCCTTCAAGACCAGACCAAAATCATTATGTGGGATGTGTTGAGCGGTGATTTTGACGAAAACAAAACCACGGAGACCTGTTTCAATGATTTGCTGGCGAATACCCGCCCAGGAGCCATTGTGGTATTTCACGATTCCGAGAAGGCTTCGAAACGGATGCTTCCGGTGTTGGAACCCTACCTGAATTGGCTTCGAGATGAAGGCTATACTTGTCAGTTACTCCCCGGATCCCGCTGATTCGGCGTTGCTTTCTTCCTCCGCTTTTTTACCGGCATTGCGCAACAAGGTCAATTTGGCGCGGATGTCTTCCATCTCTTTCCGGTCCTCCTCCATGGATTTCTCGTATTGGGCCCGGATTGATTCTGCACCCTTGCCCGTGAATCGCTCAATGTTTTCCTCGGTCTTCGTTACCCGCGTTTTGATACGGTCCATCTTTTCCCTCAAAATCCGCTGTTCACGTTGGATGTTTTGGGCATCAGAACTGACCAAATGATCGATGCGCTGCTTGTAGGTTTCCATCGCCCGCTCCGACTTTTGAGCACTCAGTGCGTCATAATGCAGATCCATTGCTGTGCGGTAGGCGTTCATGATGGAGTCGAGGGACTTTCTTGGGATGAAGCCGATTGCATTCCATCGTTCGGAAAAGGACTTCAAACTTTCCAGGGCTTCTTGACGTTTTTCCGGGAGCGTCAAGGCCTTGATTTCGTCAATCAGCGCCTTCTTCGCAGCTAAGTTTTTCTTTTCTTCTTCAATCCGACCCGCCATTTCGGCTTTTCGAGCCTTGAAAAACGAGTCTTGGATCTTGCGAAACTTACCCCAGAGTTTTTGCTCCTCCCGAGGGGTGCATGCCCCCACGTCCTTCCAAGCCTTTTGGAGGTCCATCATCTGAGGGGCCGTTTCCTTCCAATTCGTGTTTTTGGCCAACTCTGTTGCCTTTTCAATCAGCGCGATCTTCTGCTCTTTGAAGGCTTTTGTGGTCTCTTTTTGATCATCGTAAAAGAGCTGCTTCTTCGCGAAGATAACGTCCGCCAATTCCCGGAACTGGCCCCACAACGCTTCATTTTGATCCTTTCCCGCGAACCCAGTGGTTTTCCACTCTTGTTGCAATGCAATCACTTTTGCCGTAGCGGCTTGCCAGGCATCATGGCTTGCGGCGACCTCTTCGGCTACAACCGCTCGCAACTGCTCAACCAGAGCGGTTTTTTTGTCGGCATGGCCTTGGAAGGTCGCCTTTACCTGCTGATAATGTTCTTTGACTTCCTCAAATACAGGGCGAATGAGACCAAAGAATTCGTCGGCCATCTCCTTGTAGTTTTCCCGTGGCGAGGGCCCTATGTCGAGCCATTGTTTCTGCAACAAGCGGGCTTCTTTTTGCCGTTCTTTGAGGGATTCCACCGCAGCCATAGCTTTGGCTTTTTCCGCAAGCTCTTCTTTCTTTTTCTGGTTCACTTTCAAGTCGTGATCCTTCAGCTCTTTGTAGATGTTGATGTTGTAGAAGAACTCATCTTGCAGCCGGTAATATTGGTCGTGGACTTCTTTGTGGCGGTCGCCGGGTACTTCTCCTACGGCTCCCCATTCCTCGCGGACTTCATTGAAAACGACAAAGGCAGCGCCAATGTTTTCTTCCTCTTGGATGGTGTGCCGCAACCGCTCGAGCATGGCCAGTTTCTTTTCCAAATTTCCGCGCTGCTCATCGGCCACCTGCTTGCGCCATTCTTTTTCACGTGTTTTGAAAAGGCCAATGGCTTCTTCGAATAATGCTTCTTCTGGAGAAGGGACGTATTCAAAAGTTTCGGATGTGCTGCCTTCGGCAGGGGTCCATGCTTCGCGCTGTTTGCGCACTTCTTCTTGGGTTAGACTGCGAAATTCTTCCATCGCGGAACGGACGTCTCCGCGGATGCTCTCTAAGTCTTCTTGCCCAAGCAAGGTTTGAATGCGCTCTAATATCTCAGACCTCATCGGTCACGTATTTAAAATTCAGGACTGCAAATATCGGTCAAACCCTTGTTTTGACGCTATTTTCGGGCAAATTCACGTCCGAAATATGGAAGAGTGGCTGAATAAGATGCGGAAATGGTGTTCCATTCGAGAGCGATGCGAGCATGATGTTCGCGCGAAATTAAAAAAGGCAGATGTCTCGGATTCTGAGATGCAGCAGCTGATTGCGCGGTTGGTTCAAGAAGGTTTTATGTCGGAAAGTCGGTTTCTCGAGTCGTACATCCGCACCCACATAGAATACAAAGGGTGGGGCCCACATAAGATTGTAAATGGTTTGAAAATCAAAGGATTTGATTCGTCAAAAGCATGGAATGCAGTCAATTCTTGGGATCAAAAGGATTTTGAGCGCGTCTTGAATCGATTGCTGGAAAGAAAAGCTGAGGAGTGGCAAGAGAACAGAGAGCGGGTAATCCGTTTTTTGGTTTCAAGGGGCTATCGGATAGAAGACATATTGCATCAAGGGGCTGCATTAGGAACGGGGGTGAATTAACTTTGGCCATTCATGATTACGATTGATCAAATAAATGCGTTGCGAAAACGCATCGAAGATTTAAGGGGGTACTTGTCCATCGATGAGAAGGCAATTGAAATCGCGGAGGAGGAAAAACGCACACAGGACCCTGATTTTTGGACCAACTCAAAGGAGGCCGAACTGGTGATGAAGCGCATTCGGACTTTGAAAACGTGGACGGGCAGCTTCAACGATTGCCTGGGAAGTTTAGAGGATGCTCAGGTTCTTTTTGAATTCATGAAAGCCGGAGAAGCGGATGAAACCGAATTCACAACGGCCTTTGAATCGGCAATCAAAGCAGTGGAAGAGTTGGAGTTTAAAAACATGCTCAGCGCTGAGGAAGACAACCTGAATGCCGTCATGCAAATTACATCTGGAGCGGGTGGAACAGAAAGCTGTGATTGGGCGGCCATGCTCATGCGCATGTACCGAATGTATGGCGACCGCGCTTCATTCAAGGTCAAGGAGCTCGACATGCAAGAAGGCGATGTTGCCGGAATCAAGCAGGTCACATTGGAGTTTGATGGAGACTTTGCTTTTGGAATGCTCAAAGGGGAAAATGGGGTGCATCGGTTGGTTCGGATCAGCCCATTCGACAGCCAGGCTCGGCGACATACTTCTTTTGTCTCCGTGTACGTCTACCCCTTGGTGGATGATTCGATTGAAATTGAGGTCAATGCTTCCGATATCAGTTGGGACACCTTCCGATCGGGGGGTGCAGGGGGTCAAAATGTGAACAAGGTGGAAACCGGTGTTCGGTTGCGGCACGCTCCGACGGGAATTGTCATTGATAACACCGAAACCCGCTCGCAGCTCGGAAACAAAGAGAAGGCCATGCAACTTCTCAAGTCGCAGCTCTTTGAGATGGAACTTGCTCGCAGGAATGAGGCGCGTGCTGAAATAGAGGCGGGAAAGAAGAAAATTGAGTGGGGATCGCAGATCCGATCCTATGTCATGCAGCCGTACAAAATGGTCAAAGACGTCCGAACCAGCCACGAAACATCCAATGTTGAGGCCGTGATGAACGGCGACATAGAAGGCTTCCTCAAAGCGTATCTGATGCAGGCGGGATCGGGTGCCAAAAGCCTAGAATAACAACAATCATTTCCCTTATTCATTTCATCGACATGAATTTATTCCGAATCGAAAAGGACACCATTGGTGAAGTAAATGTTCCCAAAGAAGCCCTGTGGGGCCCACAAACGGAGCGGTCACGGAACAATTTCAAAATTGGTCCAAAAGCGTCCATGCCAATGGAAGTGGTCAAGGCCTTCGCTGTCTTGAAAAAAGCAGCGGCGTTTACCAATGCAGAGCTGGGCTGCTTGGATGCTCAATAGCGTGATTTAATTGCCAGAGCATGCGATGAAATCGTTGCGGGCAAATGGGACGAACAATTTCCTTTGGTCATAT